>JAFUUV010000182.1 GCA_017471345.1 Ruminococcus sp. | reverse complement strand
ATTATCGGTGAGATTTTCTTTGAGCTCGGGAGGATCCTTTGCTCTCAGCTCTGCTTTTGCTTCTTCGATGCAGACCAGATAATCCTTGTCGTAGGGCTTGACGGTATCGACCTCGAACACGTCAGCGTCAACGGCGTTTTGGATAAACTCCGTAATCAGCTCGGCATTGCCTTTGGCAAGACTTTTGATGGAACCGTTTACGTAATTCTGTCCGCGTCTGGAATAGTAGATGATTAAATTCTTCATAATTGTCTCCTTTAATATGTCGAAGCCACGCTTCGTGTGAATTTCCATTGATTATTTACCTGAATCCGTAAAACTGAAATCATCCATCATCAACCATGATGCCGTCCCCTACGCTTAGGTTTCATTTTCACCATATTTAGGCTTTGTATCCGGAAATTCACGGATTCAGGTATTAGTAGTAAATTGTTGCTTCAACATTTCAGCAAATTCTTCGACATAATAGCCTGAATTATCCTCTTTCCAAAAGGCGCAGTAATTGCGCGTGAGCTGCTTGCCGCCGCGATAAAGCGGAAGCCGGTGGATACCCGAACCGAAGTAATCTGATTTTCCTACTCCTTCGATTGGCATAACGCCCTGATTAGACACTACCATCATACGAGCTCTTTGTAAATTATCGGCAAAGAGAAAATCGCCCTGAAAGCCGACCACATCACGGTAGTAGGTCTGCTCGGTTTCCTCCTGTCCTTTGGAGGCAACAAGAATACAAGGCGTATTTTTCAGGTCGGTAATCTCAATTTCACTGAGCTTTGACAGCGGATTATTTGTGGATAACTCGATGAAGCAGTTGGAGCGTATCAGCTCAAAATTGACATATTCATCCGAGAACGCGCGTCGCTGGTCGTTGAGCACCAAGTCCACTTTACCGAAACGCAGTTCGTCGTACAGTTCTTCGTGGTTGCCCTCGATAAGGTTGATGTTCACATCGGGATATTTCGCGTCAAAGCTCGCCAAAGCCGAGTGAAACTCATCGCCGCCGTAGCATTTCAGATAACCGATATTGAGCTGCGCGTTATCCTTGTGGGCGATTCGGACAGTCTCGCGACAGACACGTTCCAGCTCCGCACTCAGCACTACTGTTTTCTTATAGAAATGCTCGCCTGCGGGCGTCAGGGAAAACTTACGGCTTTTTCGCTCAAAGAGCTTCACGCCGATTTCCTTTTCGAGTGACTGTATCTGCTGAGAAATTGCCGACTGCGAAATATAGCAAGCCTCGGCAGCCTCGGTAAAGCTGCCTTTTTCTACTACAGTCTGAAAATACTTGATTTGTCTGAGTAACATTGACCTCAATCCTTATTATCTGATACTATCAGTATAATAAAAATCGGTCAAATTGTAAAGACTGCCTGATTAATTTTCAGCCGCTTTGTTGACACAGGCGAGCGCGTTCAGGCTGCGCGGGTAGCCGATATACGGCAGACATTGGGAGATGACGCTGATTAAGAATTGCTTGTCATTACCGATGCGCATATTCGCCGCCGCGTGAGCGGTGAGCTACGGTTCACAGCCACCTTGCGCCGCGATAAAGCAGAAGGTTATCATCTCGCGCTGCCTGTAATCGAGCCCCATACGGGTATAGTAATCGCCGAAGCAGTTATCCGCGAGCCACAGGTTGATGTGGCGGCTTTCATCGGGACCTGACCTCCAAAAGTCGCGCATTCCCTCGCCGAAGATATCCACCTGCGTTTGTGTGCCTGCTTCTCGGCGGTTCTCCATAGTCGTTGTCGCCTGCCCCTCGAGCGGAAGCGCAATTTCCCTTTCTTCAAAGACCTTGTTTGTCACTTTCAAAAACGGAAAAACTCTGCCGATTCCGAGATATGCGACCGCCTGATACACCGTTTCCTTTACTTCCACAGGCGTTACGCCGAAGTTCAGAGCAGCAGGAAGCATCACCTCAAACGTGTCGATTCCCTGACAACCGAGCAGCGTCGCGAGAATCGCGAGAAACCGCGTCTTGTCGTCGAGCTGTACGCCGTCCTGATTAATAACCTCGTCAAAAGCAAAATTATCCAATCTCTCGATGAACTCGGGATCGGTTCTGAGAAAATCCGACTCGTTGCCGGAGAACATCCTCTCGTGATATTCCTTCGCAAATTCACTGATAGCCATAGCTTTACCTCCAATATATGGTTGTAGCTTTATTATACCAAAGCACCGATGATGAATCAATTTTGTTTGCGGGAGTTAATGATAAGTATAACTTATTTCATCAGGGCGATTTTATGTCTTTTTTTGAGGTAATTTGAAAATGAAAACGTACAGAGTGATTGTGGAGCGCTGTGTGTCCTGAAATAGAAGCAGAAAAATAACGGGGTACAAATTTGTACCCCGCAAAACACGTCCGATTACACCTTTACAACCGCATCGACAGGACAGGCGGAAAAGCAGTTCCCGCAATGCAGGCAGTTTTCCGCTTTGATAACGGCAGGCGTTTCTGACAAATCAATACACTTCTGCGGACAAACGTCAAGACAGCTGCCGCAGCCGATACAGCTGTCGGTAACCGCATAGCCCTCGTGCTGCTCCTTTGCCTTGCCGAATGCAAAGGAAGCTCTTTCAATCGGCTTTTTGCTGAGGTCAAACCACTCGCCGCTGCCCTCGTATATCTGAAACACGGTCAGTGCACGGCGGCTTTCCTCTGTCGGGTAGATTTTTGCCATATAGGGATTCTTCTCAAACAGCGCAGGAATTTTCTCAAAGCCCAATTCGCGCACCTTTCCCCTGACGGATACCGCCACGCTTGTCATGGTATCCTCGCCCTTCATGGCGGTAAATGCGAGGTACTTTCTCTTTATCAGTCTGTCATAAAAACGCTTGCCCTTGGCGGTTAAAAAATACAGACTTTCTCCGTCCGTGTCCATCATATCTATCGCGCAGGTAACCGGCAAACCCTCATCGTCCACCGTAGCCACAATGGTGCGGTGAATTTCGTTAACAATAAATTTCAAATAATCGGCAGTATTCATTGCTATCTCTCCTTTCTTTTTAGTATAGCATAGATTTTTCGATTTGTCTTGCTACAATTTGAATTTGTGATATAATAAACGCAGGCAAAGTTTTGCGTATAAATTATGTGTAAGATTTTGCGTTTATCATACATATTTATATTGCCCGCCCGATTTGCCGCTTCGCGGCAAGGGCGATGGCTGATTATATCATAATCCCGTTGGGCTTATGATAGAATAGAAGCAGAGGTGATGGCATGGAATATAAGCATATTGAATATTTCATCGAAACGGCAAAGCACAAAAGCATTTCCAAAGCTGCCGAAAGCTTGTTTATTTCTCAGCAGGCACTCAGCCGTTGTATGCAGAATCTGGAAGCGGAGCTTGGCTGCAAACTGTTTGAACGCACGGTGAAAGGAAGCGTACTGACAGAGGAAGGCAAGCTGCTGTATCAAAAATTCAGTCCTGTTGTCGGTCAATTCCGCCGGACTGAGGATGAGGTTTTTGCGGCGTTGTCCAACCGTCCGCAAACGCTCGATTTTGCCTGCGCGCCGTTTATTTTTCGTATTTTGGATACGGAATTGCTCTTTGCGTTTGAGGAGCAATATCCGAATATTACGCTGAACCGCATAGAAATGCCGGATATGGACATTGACGATTATGTCAAAGAGGATTCCAAGCATTTCGCCCTGCTTGCCATTCCCGAAAACCGTCACGGTATGCGGTTTAAGCATCTGCCGGTGCTGACTGTTCCGCTCTGCCTGTATGTTCATAAGGACGACCCGCTGGCGGCGCTCAATACCATCAACTTTTCACAGCTGCACGGCAAAAATCTGCTGATGGTCGAGAAAAAATCGCACTATCACAGTATTATTGCCGACTACAGCCAACGGTACGGCGTTACGCCGAGAAAGTCGTTTGAATCGTCCGATGTGATGCAAATATATGATTTGGTAAACCGCGGCAAGGGTGTTTTTATTTCTCCCGAGAACAGCGGCGCCAAAATGCTGTTTAAAAATATCTGCGTGATTCCCTTTGACGATGATACGCTGACCTATTCGATTGCCTTTATTTTCAAGGAGTATGACCGGCTGAGCCAAACAGCGAAAAAATTTATGCAGTACATTACAGATAATTCAAAAGCGTGAGGTTGATCCCCACGCTTTTTTGCTGTCAATTAGAATTTTCCGTTTTC
Organism: Ruminococcus sp.; assembly: GCA_017471345.1. Lineage (GTDB taxonomy): Bacteria > Bacillota > Clostridia > Oscillospirales > Acutalibacteraceae > Ruminococcoides. Next base: position 7,042 of record JAFUUV010000182.1, on the reverse strand, counting down.
GTTTGCCCAAGTTGCTTTGTCGGCGATGGTTTCCATCACATCCCAGTGCTCGGCGATTTTGCCGTTTTCTACACGGAACAAATCATAATAAGCAGTGGGTGCGCCGCCGAAGGTGCCTTCCGAAACCGCCAGACCGTAGTTGCTATCGGCGAGAACCATGTAGGTCTTGTTGTAAATCATCTGAATTCCCTGATCTGCCAGCGCCGCCAACGCCTTGCCGAGTCCGGAGAGTCCGTCTGCAATGCCGGTGTTGTGCTGGATGTAGTTGTCACCGTCGAAGTAGCTTGTGATAACGTCGGGATTTTCACCGCGAAGAATGTCGCCGACAAAGCCGGTGACAACCTTGCGTGTGGCTTCCTTATCCACATCCGCTTTTTCGAGCGTGCCGTCAATCTGCGTGTGACGCGAGGGATTCGGCTCCGCCTTGCCTGCGAGATTGTCCCAATGCTCGGCGATTTTGCCGTCCGCGTCAAAGCGGAAAATATCAAACGCCACCTGCTCGCTTGCGCCGGCAAAGTTGTAGACGGTTTGCAGGAACACCTTGTCGCCGTCCTCAAAGGCGCGGATGTTTTCTACGGTAGTTTTGACCGGTGCGGAAGCGAGATACTGTACCGAGCCCACAAACGCGTCGCGTCCTGTTCCGTAGGCAAGATTGTGCTGAATGTAGCCCTCGGCAAGTAAGGAAGCCGCTGTTTCCGTGTCACCTGTTGCGAATGTGTTGATTAATGCCAAAGCCTTTTCAATCTGTGTCATTTTTATTTCCTCCTGAGAATAATTTTTGTGATATGCAGCGTTTCTCTTGCTGTGATTACAGTATAACGCAGTTTTGAGGAATTGAAAATGACCGAAAAATTGTGAAGGGTACAACTTTATGTTGTGGGGTAATATGCAGCCTTTTTTCAGTGTAACGAGGGTACAAATTTGTACACCCAACATTCAGATGCCCTTCGGTCCTCTGGAACGGGGTGAAGAAGGGTTGTATTCTTTTGACACATGGATTGTCTGTTCCGTCTACGGATGATGCTTCTCCTCTGCCCTGCCGCTGAGGTCGCTGACAAAACGGCTGTGGTCAATGTCGTTGAAGCGAAAGCTGTCATAGTTTATGTCCGCCTTTTCGACCTTGGTGATGTGGTCTGCGACGGACGCCTCGCGGGCAAAAATATCCCTGTACACTTACCGATGTGCTGACCCAACAGTTTTCCGTAGCTTAGGCTCAATTCTTAATTTATTCTTTTTTACCTTACCCTACCTGTGCAGCTAACTTTTGAATTTCCTCGACAGACAAGGAGGTTCTCTTTGCCGCTTCGGTTACGGAGAGCAGTCCGTCGTGTACCAAAGATATGATTGTTTCCAAGATACCTTCCTGACGGCCTTCCTGACGACCTTCCTGACGTTGCTGTAAGGCATATTTTTTTGCGTAATCTTCTACTGCTTTACACATATAATCCACTCCTTCTGCTGTATTCTTATACTTATTTGTAACCTCGGCAAACGGCGGACACAGCATTTCATCCGCACTGCGGCACATAAAGTCATGGATCAGCTTGCCAACCGGAGATTCCACGCCCTTATACGCGCCGTTCACATAAATGATATGGGCGCCGTCGTTGAACCATTCGTTTCTGCCGACGATACCTCTTTCTATATTTCTTCAGTATAGCTCAAAGTATCTTCGCCTTAATCCAAAATCTGACCGTCTCTTGAAATCGTCACAACCTGCCACGGAATGAACTTTCCACTGTTTTTGAGCGCCTGCTCTGCGGCTCGCTGCAAGCCGCCGCAGCACGGCACTTCCATACGGACAATGGTGACGCTTTTGATATTATTATTGCTGATAATCTCGGTCAGCTTGTCGGTGTAGTCTACCATATCGAGCTTCGGGCAGCCGATAAGGGTTATTTTGCCCTTCATAAAGTCCTCGTGCATATTGGCGTAAGCGTAGGCGGTACAGTCAGCGGCGATCAGCAGCTTTGCGCCGTCATAAAACGGTGCGACCGTCGGCAACAGCTTAATCTGAACAGGCCACTGGTTGAGCCTTGATACAGGCTTACCTGTTGCGACAGGTGTTTCCTCAACTTCGGGTTTGTCAAAGGTCATCATTTTGGAACCCGGGCAGCCGCCCTGATGATGTTGCATTTTCATTTTCTTATCCTCCTGCGCTTTCTTTACTGCTGTTTCGTCATATTCGGGAGCCTCGCGCTCCTCAAAGGTAATTGCTCCTGTCGGACAGCTCGGCAGACAATCACCGAAGCCGTCGCAAAAATTCTCGCGCATCAGCTTTGCCTTGCCGTTCACCATATCAATCGCGCCCTCGTGGCACGCGTTGGCGCAAGCACCGCAGCCGTTGCATTTTTCTTCGTCTATTTTGATGATTTTCCTTAACATTCTTCTCACCTCTTGCTTATATCATAATTGATTCATCGGCAAAAAGCTGTTGCCATAGCAACACTTTTATGATATTCTTAATATGAGGTGATTTTGATGCTTACAAACCAAGATTACATTTACTCTATCCGAAAATGCTACCTGTTTGACGGAATAGAAGATGAACAGCTTACCGACGCAATCAAGCTGTTGAACGGACGTATAAAAAAGGTCGTAAAGGATGACTATGTTGTTCAACTCGGCGGAACGATGCAATATGCAGGATTGTTGTTGAAGGGCAAAATCGAGAGTTCCTTCCAGAACGAGAACTTTGACCAAATAACAATGCATACCTTCACAGGCGGTTATCTGTTCGGTGAAGGCTTAGTTATCAATCACGCAAAAAACAGCCCTGTTCAAGTCAGAGCTGTTGAAGACAGCGTTGTGCTGTTTATTGATTTGGAAATGATTTACGCGGCTGCGGATAACTCTCCGATACGAAATATTCTTGCGAGAAACCTGATAAAAAGCCTTGCAAAAAAGAATCTTATTCTTAACCAAAAGGTGAGGATACTTAGTCAGAAAAACCTGCGTGACCGTATATTCATTTATCTCCGCACACTTCCGAAGGACAAGGACGGCTATGTAAAGATTCCATTCACGCAAACCGCCCTTGCTGAATACCTCGGTGTAAACCGCAGTGCCTTATCCCGTGAACTTGGAAGGATGCAGAACGAGGGCTTACTGGTTATAGACGGAAGGAAAATAAAAATAACAGTATATAATCAGACAGGTAGCAATATATAAAACGAAAACACCTAAAGAATTGTTAAGCTACCCGCAACAGAGCGTAGCCGACATATCAAAAAAGTTCTTGATTTTCTTTATTTTCTATGATATAATTCATTGCAGTTAGCAACTGCTAACTGCTTAAGACTGCAATTTTTCAAAGAAAGGAAGATGTGAATGAATAAAAAAAAGAAGAAGTCGCCTTTGTCAAGGCTGATGGCGTACACGGAAAGCTACCGCGGGCTGTTGTTCGGCGGATTGTTTCTGTCGGCTGTTTCGATGGTGCTGGGCATGGCGCCGTATATTTGTATATGGCTTGTTATGCGCGATTTAATCGCGGCAGCGCCCAACTGGACGCAAGCGACGGAAATCACCAAATACGGCTGGCTGGCGTTTGGCTTTGCCATGGGCGGTATTGTCGTTTATTTCGCCGCGCTGATGTGTACGCACTTGGCAGCGTTCCGCACTGCATCCAATATCCGCAAGCGCGGCATGGCGCATCTGATGAAAACGCCGCTCGGCTTTTTTGACAGCAACGCATCGGGACTTTTGCGCAACCGTCTGGACGGCGCCGCCGCCGAAACCGAAACACTGCTGGCGCACAACCTCGCCGATATTGTCGGCACGGTGGCGATGTTTATCGCGATGTTGGTGCTGATGTTTGTGTTTGACTGGCGCATGGGCGCGGCGTGTATTTTGGCGGCAATCATTTCCGTGCTCTCCATGTTCACCATGATGGGCGGCAAAAACGCAAAGCTCATGCAGGAATATCAGGCGGCACAGGATACCATGAGCAAGGCAGGCACCGAATACGTGCGCGGTATTCCGGTCGTTAAGGTATTCCAGCAAACCGTGTATTCCTTCAAGGCGTTCAAGCAGGCGATTGAGGATTACAGCGAAAAAGCGGAAAAATACACTGACGGCGTTTGCCGACTGCCGCAGTCGGTCAACCTCACCTTTACCGAGGGCGCGTTTGTATTCTTGATTCCCGTGGCGCTGTTTTTAGCGCCGTCCGCGCTCAGCTCCGGAGATATTGCCGGGTTTATTACCAACTTTGCGTTTTACGCGGTTTTCTCCGCGATTATTTCCACGGCACTTGCAAAAATTATGTTCGCCGCGAGCGGTTCCATGCTCGCCAATACTGCGCTCAACCGCATTGATACGGTGATGACTGCGCCGGTTTTGTCGGTTTCCGAACATCCGAAAACGCCAAACGGCAACCGTGTGGAATTCAAGGACGTCAGCTTTACATACGAAGGCGCTAACACACCGGCGTTAAGTAACGTATCCTTTGTCGCGGAACCGGGACAGACAGTCGCCTTGGTCGGACCGTCCGGCGGAGGCAAGACAACTGCCGCAAGCCTGATACCGCGCTTTTGGGACGTCACCGAGGGCTGCGTTGAGGTTGGCGGCACAGATGTGCGCGACATGGATCCGCACGTTTTGATGGAGCATATCGCCTTTGTCTTTCAGAATAACCGTCTGTTCAAGACCTCTATCCTTGAAAACGTCCGTGCAGCAAAGCCCGGCGCTTCACGCGAAGAAGTCCTGAAAGCGTTACAGGCGGCGCAGTGCATGGGTATTATCGAAAAGCTGCCGGAGGGCATTGATACGGTGATTGGCAGCGAGGGAACCTATCTTTCCGGCGGCGAACAGCAGCGGATCGCGCTTGCACGCGCTGTTTTGAAGGACGCGCCGATTGTAGTGCTCGACGAAGCCACCGCCTTTGCCGACCCGGAAAACGAGGTTCTGATTCAAAAAGCGTTTGCCACGCTCACCAAGGGAAAAACCGTCATTATGATTGCGCACCGTCTTTCCACCGTGACAGGCGCGGATAAGATTATCGTCCTCGACGGCGGCAAGGTTGCCGAGGAGGGGACGCACAAGGCATTGCTTGAAAAAGACGGCTTGTACGCCGGAATGTGGAAGGAATACAACCAAGCCGCCAAATGGAAGCTTCAAAGCGAAGGAGAGGTGAGATAAATGTTCGGTGAGAAATTCAAGCGCAAATACGCGCTGTCTGACAAAGGCGTTCACAACACCAAAATGGGTATGCTGTGGACAATCGTTGTCAATCTTTTGATGATGGGCGGCATGGGACTGCTGTATTTTATGATGCAGAGCTTTATCTCCACGCTGACCGAAAACGGCGCTTTGCCGAATCCGTGGCTGTATGTCGGTTTGACCGTGCTGTTTGTCATCCTCTCCCTCATCGTTCATCTGCTGCAATATCACGCCACCTACGGCTTGGTGTACGGCGAGGTCAAAACGATGCGTATCGGACTGGCGGAACGGCTCAGACGACTGCCGCTCGGCTACTTCGGAAAGCGCGATTTGGCGGATTTGACGGAAACGATTATGGGCGATGTCAACCGCATGGAGCACGTTTGGTCACACGTCATGGGCTATCTTTACGGCTCATACGTCTCCACCGCCGTCATTGCCGTTGTGCTGCTGATTTATGATTGGAGATTGGCGATTGCGGCATTGTGGGGCGTTCCGGCAGCGTTCGCGCTGCTGTTCGGCAGCCGTAAAATGGCAAAGAAGAATTCCGAAATCTCCAAACAGGCAGCGGTGAAGGTGTCCGACAGCATTCAGGAAACGCTTGAAAACATCCGCGAAATTCACGCCACCAATCAGGAAGCCCGTTATCTCAGCGAACTGAACGAAAAGATTGACAAGCATGAAAAAACGCTTTTGCGCGGAGAATTCGCCACAGGTATTTTCGTCAACGCCGCCAGTGTGATTATGCGGCTCGGCATCGCAACGACGATACTGGTTGGTTCGGCTTTGATATTATCGGGACAGATTGACTTTATGCTGTTCTTTATGTTCCTCTTGGTGATCACGCGCGTGTATGCGCCGTTTGATCAAAGCCTTGCGCTGATTGCCGAGGTGTTTATGTCCGAGGTATCTGCAAACAGGCTGATGGAAATTTATGACTCGCCGGTTGCCGAGGGCAGCAACGCTTTTCAGCCGAACGGACATGATATTGTCTTTGACAACGTCTGCTTTGCTTATGATAATGAGCAGGTGCTCAGGGGCGTGAGCTTTACCGCCAAAGAAGGCGAGGTCACCGCGCTGGTCGGTCCGTCCGGCTCCGGCAAAAGCACCTGCGCGCGTCTTGCCGCAAGACTGTGGGATATTACGGACGGTTCCATTCAAGTAGGCGGCGTGGACATCAACTCCGTTGACCCCGAAACCCTGCTGACCGATTACGCGATGGTATTTCAGGACGTGGTGCTGTTTGACGATACTGTCATGGAGAACATCCGGCTCGGCAAGCATGGCGCGACAGATGAAGAAGTGATTGCCGCCGCAAAAGCCGCCAACTGTGATGAATTTGTCAGCAAACTGCCGGACGGCTACCATACGCCCATCGGCGAAAACGGCGCCAAATTAAGCGGAGGAGAACGTCAGCGTATTTCCATTGCGAGAGCGCTGCTCAAAAACGCGCCGATTGTACTGCTGGACGAAGCCACGGCTTCCCTTGACGTTGAAAATGAAACAAAGGTGCAGGGCGCGCTTTCGAGGCTGCTGCAAAACAAAACCGTCCTCGTTATCGCACACCGCATGAGAACCGTTGAAGCGGCTGACAAAATCGTTGTGCTCAAGGACGGCAGAGTAGCGGAAGCAGGCAAGCCGGAGGAGCTGATGCAGCAAAACGGCGAGTTCGCCAAAATGGTGCGCCTGCAAAACAAGAGCGCCGGCTGGACGGTCGCATAATCATCGCAGAGAAAAAAATCAACTCATACTATTCTCTGATAGAAAGTAGACAACTTTCTATCAGAGAGAAAACGCTTGGCGCGTTTTCCAATTGCGCAAAAGCGCAATTGCCGTCTTATACAATCTTGACGCGCCTACGGCGCTATTAAAAAGTAGAAAGTCT
>JAFUUV010000181.1 GCA_017471345.1 Ruminococcus sp. | reverse complement strand
TCGCCGGCGGCGTCGGCAGCCGTATGGGTGTGGACAGACCGAAGCAGTTTTTGATGGTTCAGGATAAGCCGATAATTTCCTATTGCTTTGATATTTTTCAGCAACACCCTGAAATTGACGCGATAGTTGTTGTGGTCAGCGAACAGTGGCAGAGTTTTGTGGAGGAGAACGCCGCAAAATATGGTGTCAGCAAAATCTGTGGTTACGCACCGGCAGGCAAGACACGCCAACACTCTATTTATAACGGATTGAAGTGTATCGCCGAAAACGCGCCTGATACCGATATTGTCATTGTGCATGACGCGGCGCGTCCGTTGGTTTCCGATGAAATCATCTCCGATTGTATATGGGGCGCGACGGAATATGACGGTGCGATGCCCGTTATCACTGTCAAGGATACGGTGTACCAAAGTGCGGATGGCAAAAAAATCGACTGTCTCCTAAAACGCAGCGAGCTTTTTGCCGGACAGGCTCCCGAAAGCTTTCGATTTAAAAAATATTATCAGATACATAACGAGGTGACCGATGAGGAAATCGGCGCGACCGCAGGCAGCAGTGAAATTGCCTATCGCCACGGCATGGAAATCCGTATGGTAAAGGGTAGCGAGCGCAACCTCAAAATCACCACAATTGAGGATTTGGAAACCTTTGAAACGATACTGAAAGGCGGCAATTGAAATGGATACAATGAAAGCAAGAGTATTGCGTGCTGTCGGAAATTTGGAATACTGTGATTATCCCTTGCCGGAGGTAAAGCCCGACGAGGTACTGTTTCGCGTCAGGGCGTGCGGTATCTGCGGTTCGGATATTCCCAGAATATTTGTTAACGGTACCTATCATTTTCCGACCATTCCCGGTCACGAGTTTTCCGGTGAGGTAGCGGCAGTAGGTGACGAAAAGAATAAAAACCTGATTGGAATGAGAGCTACGGTTTTTCCTTTGATTCCCTGCAAGCACTGTGAAAACTGCAATAACGGCAGCTATGAAATGTGCAAGAGCTACGACTACCTCGGTTCCAGAAGCGATGGCGCTTTCGCGGAGTATGTTCGTGTACCCGTGTGGAACCTTGTTCCTATTCCGGACAGTCTTTCCTTTGAGGAAGCGGCGATGACAGAGCCTTGCGCAGTCGCTCTGCACGCTCTCAGACGCGCACAGATTGAGGTTGGCGATAATGTGGTCATCTTTGGCCCCGGCACCATCGGAATGTTGATTGCGCAGTGGGCGAGAGCATGGGGCGCGCGCGTATTGCTTGTCGGTACCGACGTGAATAATTGGGATTTTATTGAGAGTCTTGGCTTCACCGAGTACTGCAATTCCTCTCGCGAGGACGCCATTGAGTGGGTGAAGAAAATGACCAACGGCGTCGGTGCGGATATCGCGATTGAAGCGGTAGGTATTCCGCTGACCGCCTGCAACTGTCTGGAAGCTGTCGCTTCCGGCGGCAAAGTGATTTTCGTCGGCAATCCGCACGGTGATTTCACTTTTCCGCAGAATACCTACTGGCAGATTCTCAGAAAGCAGCTGTCGATTTACGGCACATGGAATTCCGCTTACAGCGATACCCACAAGAGCGACTGGAACCTTGTGGTTGACGCGTTGGCAAAAGGTACCGTGAATGCTAAAAAGCTGATTACTCATAAATTTGACCTTGCAACCATGGATCAAGGTCTTGAAATCATGAAAAACAACAGCGAATTTTTTGCGAAAATTATGGTAATTAATCAATAAGAGGTGCTTCTATGAAAGGAATGCTGTCACCCTCTCTGATGTGCGCGGATGTTTTGAATCTGCAATCGGAACTGACCAAACTGGATCAGCTCGGTGTTGACTACATTCACCTTGATTTTATGGACAATCATTTTGTCCCCAACATCACGTTATCCGCCGATCTTGTGAAGGCTGTCAAAGGTGTTTTGACACATATGAAACGCGATATTCATATCATGGCGCTGAAACCGGAGCAGTATTTTGACCGGATGGATATCGGTTCCGGTGATATTGTTTCCGTACATTACGAAGCTTGTCATAATCTGCATGATGTGATTGCCGAAATCCGCAGGAGAGGCGCTTCTCCTTTTGTTGCCATCAGTCCCGATACCAAGCCCGATGTTTTGACGGAATATCTTGATGAAATCGACGGTGTGCTGGTGATGACGGTCTATCCCGGTTTTGCCGGCCGTCCGATTGTTGAGGGAAGCTTTGAAAAAATTTCTGCGGTTCGGCGTTTGCTCGATAACCATCGCTCGGGTATGCTTTTGGAGGTTGACGGTCACGTCAGCTGGGATTTATGCGCGGAGATGCGCGCGCGCGGCGGTGATATGTTTGTAGCAGGTTCTTCTTCACTTTATCAAAAAGGGCTTGATCTTGAAGAAGCTGTTCGCCGGATGTCTGCGTTAATTGCTTAAAGAGGTGTGTTTGTGGAATATCAGATTGAAGTGAAAGAACTATTAATCGTGAAAAACAAAATGACGCTCACGATTATGGGTACGGTCAGCGATCCGTCCATTAATTCTCATTTTCTTTCCAACCCTAAGCTGGTGCTGCATTTTAATAACGGAAAAGAGGACAGACGTATACCGTTTGTCCTTTCGAATGTAACACATATTGACGGAAAATGCTTTTTTTCAGGCAGATACAATTATCGTCTTGATTTGCTGTTCTGGAAAACACGCAAAGAATATTTGCCGTTTGAGATGTTCCTCAATCTCGGCTTCGCTGATTTTTATGAAGAAAAGATTCCCGTGGATCTGACACCTGCGTTGACCGAGTCCGACAACCGGAATTTCCGTTATGTTGTGCACGGCAACAAGCTGGAATTTACGCCGAACAAGAGAAGAATCGCGCACAATCCTATTGCGAAATTCTTTGTCAGGATGCTGAACGGCATCGTCAAAACTCTTTTATTTATTTTGACAATTGCGCTGATTCCGTTCTTTTTTGTTGAGGCGCTGCTGCGTATGACGGGAATCATGAATCTGCCTGCGCGGTTTAATGATGAAAACCCAATCAAACGCTTTATTGCGTATATTTTCTGGCGTTTTTCACGTGTTTCCACTACAGATCTTTCTATCTGGAAGGTCAAGCGTTATATTTTCAGAAGATGTTTTGACTTCTACAAAACCTTTTACAAAGTGCAAAGCAATAAAATCACCTTTATCTCACTTCGCCGTGACGATATCTCCGGTAACTTTGCGTTTGTGTATGACAAAATCAAGAATGACAAAAATCTGGATATTCACTTTATCCTGAACGACCATACCATTGCGTATATGTCATTTAAAGAAATCCGCGCCTTTACCAAGGCTTGTGCGACCAGCAAGGTAGTGATACTGGATGAGTTTACACCGCAGATTCATTATATTGATTTGCGTGAACAAACAAAGCTGATTCAGCTTTGGCACGCCTGTGGTGCGTTTAAGACCTTTGGCTTTACCCGTTTGTCCAAGCCGAAGGGCTCGCCGCAGCCGACCAGAAACCACAGAAGTTATGATTTTGTTACCGTCAGCTCTACTTACTGCAAAAAGTGCCATTCCGAGGGATTTGGTATCGCGACGGATAATGTAGTGGCAACCGGTATTCCGAGAACCGATGTGTTCTTTGATGAGACCTATAAAGCGGCGGCTCGAAAAAAATTCTATGACGAACACCCGACCTTCAAGGGCAAAAAGATTATTCTCTTCGCGCCGACCTTCCGCGGAATGGTGAAGGAAACCGCGTTTTATCCCACAGAGATGTTCGACATTGAAGATGTGTGCTCTAAAATTCCGGATGATTACGCGATTATCATCAAGCATCATCCCTTTGTGACGGATGTGCAGCCGATTCCCGACCGCTATGCCGACAGAGTCATTGATCTTTCCGCGGATAATGAGCTTAATGACTTACTTTTTGTTACCAACGTCATCATCACCGATTACTCCTCGTTGGTATTTGAGGCGTCTCTGATTGATATTCCGATGATTTTCTACGTATTTGATTTGGAAAAATATATCAATGAGCGTGATTTCTATTTTGATTTCAAGCTTTACGCTCCCGGTAAAATTGTTTACTCTACCGATCAGCTGGTTGAAGCTATCCGCAAAGAGGACTACTGCACCGAGAGAATTCAGCCTTTCGCGGATATGTTCTTTGATTACCGCGACGGCAGATCAACCCAGCGCGTGGTCAAGCTGATTTACGATAATCTTCAAAATAATGCTTGACAAACAGTTGGATTTCATATATAATAGTTTGGTAAAATAAAGTAAAGCGGAAACGCTTTCACCTGTGGGGTGTCGTCTGCACGGGTCAATATCTAACTACATGGTTATTTATTGTATGCGGACGGAGTGTTTCTGTCCGCATTTTTATTTTCATTAATGTGCTTTGGAGGTGCTCAGCCATCGGCAAGAAAGATAACAACAATATCCAGATTAATGAAGAAATCCGCGACAAAGAACTGAGAGTCATCAGTTCTGACGGTCAGCAGCTCGGTATTATGTCCGCGAAGGAAGCGCTCAATATCGCGGAGCAGAAAAATCTTGACCTTGTCAAGATTGCTCCACAGAGCAATCCGCCCGTATGCAAAATTATGGACTACGGCAAATATCGTTTTGAGCAGGCAAAGAGAGAAAAAGAAGCCAGAAAAAATCAGCACACCGTCGATATCAAGGAAGTTCGTCTTTCACTGAATATTGATACGCATGATTTTAACACTAAACTGAATAACGCTCTCAAATTTATCAAGCATGGCGATAAGGTGAAGGTATCTATTCGTTTCAGAGGACGCGAGATGGGACATCCTGAAATCGGTCTGGAAACAATGAAGCGTTTCGCGGAGGCCTGCGCCGAGGTTGCAGTGATTGAAAAGCCCGCAAAGCTCGAAGGCCGCAATATGCTTATGTTTCTTGCGCCAAAGCCAAACAAGTAAAATCATCAAGGGAGGATATAAAAATGCCTAAAATTAAAACTCATAGCGGTGCCAAAAAGCGCTTCAAGCTTTCCAAGAACGGAAAGGTTATTCGTGCTCACGCTAATAAAAGCCACATTCTGAACAAAAAGACCAGAAAGCGTAAGAGAGGTCTCCGTCAGACCGTCGTTGCTGACAGAACCAATACACCGCAGATGAAGCGCCTGATTCCTTACAAATAATTCGGAATCCATTTGCTTCACAATTAATTTCAACATATCGGAGGTAATATAGAATGGCACGAGTAAAAGGTGCGATGATGACTCGCAAAAGAAGAAAAAAGACATTAAAGCTTGCCAAGGGTTATTGGGGTGCAAAATCCAAGCATTTCAAAATGGCGAAGCAGGCGGTAATGAAGTCCGGCAATTACGCCTACATTGGTCGTAAGCAGAGAAAGAGAGACTTCCGCCGTCTTTGGATTTCCAGAATTTCCGCAGCCTGCAAGGCAAACGGTACCAACTATTCCACCTTTATGAACGGCATGAAGAAGGCCGGCATCATTCTGAACCGCAAAATGCTTTCCGAAATTGCGATTTCAGACCCTGCCGCGTTCACCGCGCTTGTTGAAAAGGCTAAGAATGCTTAAATTTTTACTGTGACAGCGTTTGGGGATTTCTCCAAACGCTTTTACTGTATCAGGAGTAAACTATGCAAATGATTTCAAGCAGGGATAACCCCCGCGTTAAATCACTGATAAAACTGCAAAAAAGCGCGAAATATCGGCGTGAAGCCTCCATGTTTATCGCGGAGGGCTTGCGCATTTGTGAAGACGCGGTGCGCAGCCGCGCGAAAATTCTGACTTTATACGCAACCGAAGCGGCAATGAAGAAATATCCTGAAAAATTCAGGCTTTTATCGGCTTCCGCGGAAGAAACAATTCTGCTGTCGCCAACCGTTTTTTCGCAAATCAGCGATACACAAACGCCGCAGGGGATTCTTTGTACAATAAAAACACTTGACAAAACCCCACAGTTTGGTACAATTAAGGATGGTGGAAAATTTCTTGCTCTTGATTGCCTGCAGGATCCCAACAATCTCGGCACCATTTTGCGGTCAGCCGAGGCGTTTGGCGTTTCCGGCGTCATTCTTTCCGCGGACTGCTGTGATATCTATAATCCCAAGGTAGTACGCGGCTCCATGGGAGCATTGTTTCGCGTACCGTTTATGATTTGCGATACCATCGCCGGCTTTCTTGACACAGCTTCTGAATTGCATTCTTTTGCTGCGGTGGTCAACAGAGAAGCCGAAAAGATTACAGAGGTCACTTTTCAGGAGCCTTGCGTCGTGGTGATTGGCAACGAAGGCAACGGATTAAAGCAGGAAACTATTTCCGCCTGTCAGCACAAAATTACAATTCCTATGAATGGCAACGCTGAATCGCTCAATGCTTCGGCGGCTGCTACCGTTATCATTTGGGAAATGCTTCGATGAAACTTTCTAATGAGAAATACTGGATATGGCTGAGTCTGGCTTTGGGTTACAGCAACCGAAAAATTAAAACGCTGTTTGAAATGTATGAGGATATCTCTGATTTCTATAATGGCGGAGAAAAGGAGTGGAAATTCTGCGGCATTTTCAGCAGCAGCGATCTTCACAATCTTCAAAAGACCGATTTAGAAATTGCCGAGAAAATCATGGAGCGTTGCGATGAGTATCATTATCAGCTCATCGCGATTGATGATGAAAGATATCCGGAATGTCTGCTGAATATTTACAATCCTCCTGCAATTTGGTATGTGGAGGGCAGCTTACCGGATGTAGATCACATCCTGACCATCGGTATTGTCGGTACACGCACCGCGTCGAATTACGGGTTAAAGAATTCTTACAGCATCGGTTATTCTCTTTCAAAATACGGTACTATTACCATCAGCGGCGGCGCGCTCGGTATAGACTGTGCCTCCCATCGGGGAACACTTGCGGCAAACGGCGTCACTATTTGTGTACTCGGCTGCGGAATCAATTATCCGTATCTGCGTCAAAACGCCGATATGCGCAAGGCAATTGCGCTGCGTGGCGCGGTAATTTCGGAATATCCTCCGGACACACCGCCGATGCCGTATCATTTCCCTGCGCGAAACCGTATTATCGCGGCTCTTGCGAATGGTATTTTAATCATTGAATCAGGGAAAAACAGCGGTTCGCTGATTACCGCCGACTGCGCGCTGGATATGGGTAAAGAGCTGTTCGCGCTGCTCGGCAACAACAGTCCCAACAACGAAGGCTCCAACGAACGCATCAAGGAAGGCACCGCCATTCCGATTACCGATTTTATGGATATCCTCATCGCTTTCAAGGAACGCTATGAGCAGGCGG
>JAFUUV010000180.1 GCA_017471345.1 Ruminococcus sp. | reverse complement strand
GAAATCTTCCTTGCTTTGGTGTATAATTGATTTCGGTATTGTTTTTCATAAAATTATTATACCACAACAGGCACATAACCGTCTATGCTTTCGGTTATGTGCCTGTCTGTTTTTTTGGGGTGTTTTTTCACAGCCCCTTTCCTTTTTTGCTTCTGTGATTTTCATTCTCTTTTATCACGCGGTCCTTTGGTTGTGCGTCGTGCGTTATGCGAATTTTTTCGCCTCCGCTACAGCCAGACGGTCGCAGCGTTCGTTTTCGGGATGTCCGGCATGACCTTTTACCCAGTGCACGTGCACCTCGTGCTTCTCACACAAATTCAGCAGGCGCTCCCATAAATCGGGATTGAGCGCCTTTTCTTTTTTGTTGCGCATCCAGCCTTGCGCACGCCATTTCTTTGCCCATCCTTGCGTCAGTGCGTTGCAAACATACTGCGAATCGCTGTACAACTCCACTGTGCAAGGCTCGCGCAGCGCTTCCAGAGCGAAAATCACCGCGCACAGCTCCATCCGGTTGTTGGTGGTTTCGCGTTCACCGCCGGAAAGCTCCTTTTCCACGCCGTTGTAGCGCAGCACCGCACCCCAACCGCCGGGACCGGGATTGCCGCTGCAGGCGCCGTCTGTAAAAATTTCAACCTGTTTCATAGCATCTCTCCTTATGATTCTTTCTATATTTTCCCACAAACGGCTCATAATAGCAAGGGGAATTTCGAAAAATATTTTATAATTCTCGGAATGTCTTGACAGCAAGGCGGCTGTTGCGGTAAAATGTAAACTGTATATGTATGCTGACCGTAGTATACCCATTTCGGACTTATTCTGTACGGATAACAATAAATTGCAAATTCTTTAGAAATACGGAGGTAAATTTGTGAGCACAGATCGCAAAAAAAAGAATGTAAGACCTAACAGTGTCAAGACCTTCAAGGCTCCGCCCAAAGGCAAGGGTAAGCGCAGCGCGAAGTCCGCTGCCGCACGCCGTCCCAAGCGTGTCAGCAAGCCCTCGGTTCGGATTTCCTTCCTCGGCGGCCTCAATGAAATCGGCAAGAACATAACCTTGATAGAGTGTGAAGGCGATATCATACTGGTGGATTGCGGCATGGCGTTTCCCGATGGTGATATGCTCGGTGTTGACCTCGTCATCCCCGACTTTACCTATATTGAGCAAAACTACGAAAAGGTACGCGGCATCATCCTGACGCATGGTCATGAGGATCACATCGGTGGTTTGCCGTACCTGCTTTCACGTGTCAATATCCCGATTTACGGCACACCGCTGACTCTTGGGCTGGTCGGTAATAAGCTCAAGGAGCACAGCTTGTTCAACAAGACGCAGATGATGATGGTCAATTCCGGGGAAACCATCAAGCTTGGCTGCATGGAGGTCAAGTTTATTCATGTCAATCACAGTATCCCCGATGCTGTTGCGTTTGCCATTAAAACGCCTGCCGGCACCCTGATTCACACCGGTGACTTTAAGATTGACTGTACCCCGATTTCCGGCGAAACCATCGACCTGTCCAGCTTTGCCAGGGCAGGTGACGAAGGCGTTCTCGCGCTGCTTGCCGAAAGCACCAACGCCGAGCGTCCCGGCTATACACGTACCGAACAATTAGTATCGGACAGCCTGAATATGCTGTTCAATAAGGCGGAGCGCTACCGCATCATCATTGCGACCTTCGCCTCCAACGTCAACCGTGTACAGCAGATTATTAACTGCGCCGCCAAGTACGGCAGAAAGGTTGCTTTCTCGGGCAGAAGTATGGTCAATTACATGGATGTCGCCAAGAAGCTCGGCTATCTGGAGCTTCCCGACAATATTCTCATCGACCTCGATATGCTCGATAAATATCCGCCGGAGCAGATTGTTCTGGTCACTACCGGCAGTCAGGGAGAGCCGATGTCCGCCCTGTCGCGCATGGCGTATTCCGATCACCGCAAGGTGATGGTCGGTGAGGGTGATTTCATCATCATCTCCGCCAACCCGATTCCCGGCAATGAAAAAACGGTCGGCAATGTTGTTGACGAGCTGCTCAAGCGTGGCTGCAAGGTCATCTACGAGTCCATGTACGACGTGCACGTTTCCGGACACGCCTGTCAGGAGGAGCTCAAGCTGATTCACCGTCTTGTTCGTCCGAAGTACTTTATCCCCGTTCACGGCGAGCAAAAGCACCTGCGCAAGCACGCAGAATTAGCGGAATTTCTCGGTATGGACAAGAAAAATATCTTTATCGGCGACGTCGGCAGCACGATTGAGATTAACGAGGAATATATGAAGCCGCTCGCTCCCGTGCCTGCGGGCAAGGTTTTTGTTGACGGCTTAGGCGTCGGTGATGTCGGCAGCATTGTTCTGCGCGACCGCAAGCATCTCGGTCAGGACGGTCTGATTATCATCGTTGCGTCGCTCGATGTGTACGACGGCCATGTCATCAGCGGTCCCGATATCGTTTCACGCGGCTTTGTATATGTCCGTGAGAGCGAAGGTCTGCTCGATGAGGTGCGTAAGCTCGCACTCGATATCCTTGAGGACTGCGCCGATAAAAATATTCATGAGTGGGGTATCATCAAAAATCGCATCAAGGACGAGGTTGCCAAGCTGATTGCCCAGCGCACCCGCCGCGCGCCGATGATTCTCCCGATTTTACAGGAAGTTTAATGGAGAGCGGCTTTTCCGCTCTTGTCAGGTAAATTATGAGAAAAAAACATTGGATGCTGTCGCCTTGGTTTATCATCTTCGCGATTGTGATGCTGTTAATGACGACGCTGTCTGCCAATTACAACATGACCTTGTTTTATATTGAGCTGGTGGTGACGGTCGGCGCCTTTGCCATCGTCATCGCGCTCAGTCTGCGCTTCAGCGCGTATATCCGCGGCATCGTCAAATCAACCGCGGACAGGGTGAACGGCATTGACCATGAGTACCTCGAACGGTACAAATACCCGATCGCTGTTGTTGGCAGTGAGGGAGATATCGCCTGGTGCAACGCCCGGTTCCGCAAGGCGGTCGGCGGTCGCAGCCCCGAGGGCGACCATATCAACCATTACATATCCGGTTATGATTTCGCGGATATCCTTGACGGTGATGGCGTGGATGTCGCGGTAGACGGCAGAGAATTCACTGTCTACTGTCTTACCGCAGACAATGGCACTGTTGTGTGTCATTTCATTGAGAATACCTATTATAAATCGGTTGTCCGCGAGTACCACGCGTCGATTCCCTGTGTTGCCCTGATTACCTTTGACAACGCTGAGGACTTCGTTGCCAGCTCTGAGGAATATTATTCCACGGTGGCGATTTCGGTGGAGGCAAATCTCCAGCGGTGGGCGAATGAGTTCAAGGCGATGTACAAAAAAATCAGCAACAACCGCTATATGATTATTTTCCGTGACGCCGATATCGACAAAATGATTGCTCAGCGCTTCCCGATTTTGCGCGACATCCGCTCTGTCGGTACCTCGCGCCACATCGCTACCATCTCTGTCGGACTTTGCCGTGGCAGCAAAACCGTCCGTGAAAGCGAGCTCAACGCCCGCAAGGCGCTTGAAATGGCGCTCGGACGCGGCGGCGATCAGGTTGCCGTCATCCGTGACAACGCCTATGAGTTCTTCGGCGGCACCGCTGCGGCAGCGGAAAAGGTCAGCAAGGTGCGTATGCGTGTCATTGCCAATGCCATCAGCCGCGCGGTTGCCGACGCGGATAAGGTCTATATTATGGGACACCGTTTCTCCGACCTGGACTGCGTGGGCGCTGCGGTCGGTTTGCAGTGTATTATGGAGAAAACCTTCAAAAAATACTGCAAGGTGGTTATCAATAAGGGCACTTCGATGGCGCAGCAGCTGATTGAGTATACCGAGGAACGTTTGGAAACCGATATTTATACCACACCGGACGAAGCGATGCGCGGTATCACGCCCAAGTCTTTGCTGATAATTGTAGATACGCATATTGCCAACTCGCTGGAAAGCAAGGAGCTTTACGAGCACGCCAAAAAAATTGTCATCATCGACCACCACCGCAAGGCGGTCAATTATATCAACAACGCGCTGGTATTTTGCCATGAGCCTTCCGCTTCCTCTGCCTGTGAGATGTGCAGCGAAATTATCAGTTATCTCGATGACAAGCCGCTGGGCTATATTCAGGCGGACGCCTTGCTTTCGGGTATCACGCTCGATACCAAGAATTTTGTGCTGAAAACCGGTGTGCGCACCTTCGAGGCGGCGGCGTACCTGCGGCGGAAGGGTGCCAATACCCTGACGGTCAAGGAGCTGTTCTCCGGAAGTATTGACACCTACCGCGAAAAGGTGGATATTGTGGTACGCAGCGAGGTTTACCGCGGCTGTGCGATTTCCTCGTCCGATAAGCTCACCGATGACATACGCCTTGCCGCTGCGCAGGCAGCCGACGAGATGCTCACATTGAAGGGCATTGTCGCTTCGTTTGTCATCTTCGGCGACCGTGAAAAAATCAATATTTCCGCAAGAAGCTACGGACGCGTCAATGTCCAGCTCATTATGGAGAAAATCGGCGGCGGCGGTCATCAGACCATGGCTGCCACCCAGCTTTACCATACCACCATCAGCGACGCGAGAAAGCAGCTCACCGTCGCCATCGACAGTGTGCTCGATTATGTAGAAGAAAATTAAGGCAATACCGCACGATATCAGTGTGCAGTATTGCGAAATCATATGCAAGCAAGGCGTGCGCCGCGAATGGTGCGGTGTTGCCAAAATACAGAGTTCAGAGTATCGAGTGAAGTGAAATTCATTTTTATCACACTCCACACTCCACTCTCAAACCAAAGGAGAGTTAAATTATGAAAGTCATTCTCTTACAGGACGTAAAATCGCTTGGCAAAAAGGGCGAACTGGTCGAGGTTTCCGAGGGTTACGGAAGAAACTTCCTCCTCCCCAAAAAGATGGCAAAGGAAGCCAATGCGCAGGCGATGAATGAGTACAAAAACGCCGAAAACTCCAAGCAGTATAAAATCGCCACAGCTAAGTCGCAGGCGGAAGCAGACAAAGCGAAGCTGGAGGGAAAGGTGTTCCGCATGACCGCCAACGGTAACGGCGGCAAGCTTTTCGGCAGCATCACCGCCAAGCAGATTGCCGACGCCATCAGGCAGCAGTACGGCATCACTGTTGACAAGCGCAAGGTAGTGCTCGAGCGCGACATCAAGGAGTTCGGCACTTATCAGGCAGAAATCAAGCTTTATACCGGTATTTCCGCGAAGATTGACGTGCAGGTTACCGAGGCGTAACCATGGCGGATGCGGAATACACGACCGATTTCGGGACACTGCCGTCCAATGTCATGGCGGAGCAGAGTGTACTGGGAGCGATTCTGATTGAAAGCACCATGCTTGACGAGGTGCTCGACTATATCAAGACGCCGGATTATTTCTATGTCAGTGTTCACAAGCTGATTTACCGTGAAATGCTGCTGATGATGAACAGCGGCGTCCCTGTTGATCCCGTCACCATCATCGACCGTTTGCAGGGCAATCCGGAGTTCGAGAACAGCGGCGGCAAGTCCTATATCATCAATATTGCCGATTCCTGTCCGGCTTACAGCAATGCCGGTCAATATGCGCGGATTGTCGCGGACAAGTATAAGCTTCGCCGGCTGATCACAGCCTCACGCGCCATCATTGATGACGCCACCGAGGCTGCCGATGACACCTCTATCATCCTTGACGCGGCAGAGCAGCGGCTCTTTGACATCCGCAGCGAGGACGAAACGAAGGGGCTTGAACGTGTCAGCTCGGTCATTTTGCAGACCTTCGACCGTCTTGATGACCTCAATATGGAGAAGGACAGCAACAGCCGCGCCATTCCCACCGGTATCGGCGATCTTGACCGCATGATTACCGGACTCAACCGCAGCGATTTGATTATCCTCGCTGCCCGACCGGGTATGGGAAAGACCAGCTTTGCCCTCAATATCGCGCGTAACGTCGCCTGCAAGTCCCGCAAAACCGTCGCGTTTTTCTCGCTCGAAATGTCGCGGGAGCAGCTCGCCAGCCGTCTGCTCTCGTCGGAGGCGCTTGTCAGCGGCACAAAGCTGCGTACCGGCAAGCTTGACAACGACGACTGGGCAAGGCTGATACCGGCGAGCGACGTGCTCAAAAATGCCGAATTATATCTTGACGATACCTCTACCATCACCATTACGGAGATGAAAGCCCGTCTCAGACGGCTCAAACAGGTGGATTTGGTCGTGATTGACTATCTTCAGCTGATGGCAAGCGGCAGACGGATTGATAACCGTGTGCAGGAAATTTCCGCGATTACCCGAAATCTCAAAATCATGGCGAAGGAGCTCAATGTACCCATTATCACGCTTTCTCAGCTTTCGCGTGCCTCGGAGCAGCGAACGGGCGATCATCGTCCCCAGCTTTCTGACCTGCGTGACTCGGGTTCCATTGAGCAGGATGCCGATATCGTGCTGTTTCTTTTCCGCGAGGGCTATTACGACCGCGAAAACGGCGGCGATTCTCCGACGCCGCAGGCGGACATGAATTCCGGTGAATGTATTGTCGCCAAGAACCGCCACGGCGAAACCAGCACGGTGAAGCTGCATTGGCAGGGAGAATTTATGCGATTCACCGGTACGGAGAAGAAGTATGACAACTAAGGTGCTCGATTTTTGCGAGCGGTACAGCCTGCTGTCAAACGGCGATACCGTTGTGATTGCTCTTTCCGGCGGCGCGGATTCCACCGCCCTGCTGCATATTCTTTATTCGATAAAAGAACAATACAATCTCACGCTCCTTGCAGCGCATCTCCATCACGGCATACGCGGAGAGGAGGCAGACCGTGATGAGCGGTTCTGTAAAATTCTTTGTGAGAAATATAACATTCCTCTTACCATCCGACGTCGGGATATTCCGTCCCTTGCCAAGACGCAGCATATTGGCGAGGAATTGTGCGGCAGGGAAGAGCGCTACGCGTTCTTCGGAGAGATAGCAGACGCGCGTTGCGCCAAAATTGCCACCGCGCATCATGCGGATGATAATGCTGAAACACTGCTGTTGCACCTCACACGCGGCAGTTCCCTGCGCGGCGCCGTCGGCATTTTGCCGCGACGCGACAGGATTATTCGTCCGTTGCTCTGTTGTACGCGCGACGAATTGGAAGCATATTGTGCCGAGAACAGCTTGGAGTATGTCAACGACAGCACCAACGCGGATGATACTTACAGCCGCAACAGGCTGCGTCATCATGTTATGCCGGCTTTGCGCGAGTTGAATCCGTCTGTTGCCGCCGCTATGCTGCGGTTTTCGCAGACTGCCGCTGAAGTCAGCGACTATCTGGACGCACAGGCAACGGATGTTTTGCGGGCAGCAAAAACAGATTGCGGATACAGTGCGGCAACACTGCTGCGGCAACATCCGGCGGTATTGAAAGCGGCATTAAATATTCTGATAAAGAAAAATAATTATTCTGCGGAGCTGCGGCATCTCGAACTCCTGACGCTGATTCTGCGGCAGGGCGGCGCTGTTTCCTTGCGGCGAGACCTGACCGCCGAGTGCCGGCGCGGTATTTTCCGGCTGGTCACAGCGACAGAGGAGATCAGTCCCGTGGTACCGCTAAACGGTCGGGCTTCCTTTGTTTATCATGGGAAACACGTGACCGCTTCTATGAATAATTCTAATATAGAAAATAAATTACTCCTGTTCCGTAGCCGACGGGAAGGCGACCGCTTTACCTTTCGCCGTCGCGGTATCACGAAAACGCTCGGCAAGGCATTGCGTGAACTGAATATTCCGGCGTCCGCGCGAGACGAGCTGTTGTGCTTATGCGAAGGGCACACCGTGCTCTGGTGCGAGTGCTTAGGTTATTCGGAACAGGGAAGAAACTACACGGAAAACCAAAAACTGACCATTGAACTGACGGAGGAGATGTGTTATGATACTGCACAAGGACATTGATAAGGTCTTGATTTCACAGGAAGAAATTGAAAATATTGTGAATTCTCTTGCAAAACAAATTGAAAAAGATTATAATGACAAGGAGTTTATTATGGTGGGACTGCTCAAGGGCAGCATTCCGTTTATGGCTGATTTGATGCGCCATATCCATCTTGACTTCTTTGTTGACTGCATCACCGCCGCCAGCTACGGCTCCGGAACGGAGACCAGCGGTACCGTCCGCATCGTACATGACATGACCGTTTCCGTCAAGGATAAGCACGTTCTGATTGTCGAGGACATCGTCGATTCCGGTCACACCCTTTCCGCTGTTGTGAATATGCTGATGGAGCGCGGCGCAAAGTCTGTTAAAATCTGTACCCTGTGTGACAAGCCGGCTCGCCGTAAGGTACCGCTTGTGCCCGATTACAGCGGTATTGAGGTTCCGGACGCCTTTATTGTCGGTTACGGTCTTGACTTCGCGCAAAAATACCGCAACCTGCCCTACATTGGCATTCTGAAACCGGAAGTTTATGAAACCACCTGATTTCCAACACTTTTCATCAGGGCGATAAAGCCCTTTATCGAGAAAGAATATAAGGAGTGTGAAAAATTTGGACAATAAAAAAAGAGCACGCAATATGTTGCTGTATTTGGCAATTCCGATTATCCTGATTATTGTCGCGGCGGTTTTTCTCAGTACCCGTCAGACGGAATCTCCCAAAACCTCGGAGTTGGTGCAGTATTTTATTGACGACAAGGTTGATAGCTACACCATCAATTACGGCAGCGGCGCCATTGAAATCACCCTCAAGGAGGGTGAAAAGGCCTATCCCAAGTCCAAAGAGGATAACCAGGGCAGTTCGCCGCTGAGCGTTTTTTCCGAGTCCGCCAATAACAGCACCGATACCACTAAGTCCAAGGTGGTTGTCAGGGGACAGCTTGCGGACATCCGCTTGTTCATTGAGGAGATTCATGAGAAAGCTTCTCCGGACGAGCCTGTCAAGTACAATTATATCCGAGCCAGTGACAATTCCTTTTTGCTGGAGCTGATTCCGACTATCATCATGGTTGCCATCTTCATCGGCGCGTGGATTTTCCTGATGAAGCGTATGGGCGGCGGAGGCATCGGCAAGGAGATGAGCTTCGGCAAGGCAAAAATCAAAAATACGAACGACGAAAAGCGCAAGACGACCTTTGACGACGTCGCAGGTGCCGACGAGGAAAAGGAAGAGCTTGCGGAGGTCGTTGAGTTCCTGAAGAATCCCGAGAAGTTTAACAAGCTTGGCGCACGTATCCCCAAGGGCGTTTTGCTCGTGGGACCTCCCGGTACCGGTAAAACCCTCCTTGCCCGCGCGGTCGCAGGTGAGGCAGGTGTTCCCTTCTTCTCCATTTCCGGCTCCGACTTTGTTGAGATGTTTGTCGGTGTCGGCGCGTCACGTGTCCGTGACCTCTTTGACCAGGCAAAGAAGAATTCTCCCTGTATTATTTTCATCGACGAAATCGACGCGGTCGGCAGACAGCGCGGCGCCGGTCTCGGCGGCGGCAACGATGAACGTGAGCAGACGCTTAACCAGCTGCTGGTAGAGATGGACGGCTTCGGCGTCAACGAAGGCGTCATCCTGATTGCCGCTACCAACCGTCCCGACGTGCTCGATCCCGCACTCCTTCGTCCCGGACGTTTTGACCGCCAGGTTGTCGTCAGCTATCCCGACGTCAACGGTCGTGAAGCAATTCTGAAGGTACACGCGCGCAAAAAGCCGCTTGCTCCCGACGTCAAGCTTCGCACAATTGCCAAAACCACCGCCGGTTTCACCGGTGCTGACCTCGAAAACCTGCTCAATGAAGCTGCGCTGTTAGCGGCAAGAGCCAATAAAAAAGCGATTACCAGGAAG
>JAFUUV010000179.1 GCA_017471345.1 Ruminococcus sp. | reverse complement strand
TTTCCAAATCGGTGCCGAAATAGTAGAACATGATGTTCTCCAAGCGTTCGCGGGCAGTGTCGAATTTTCCTTTGCGAATCATACAATACGCCTTGCCGCTCTCTTTTTTCAGAAATTCGGCAAGCAAATGCGCACCCATATAGCCGGTCGCACCGGTAATCATCACATTGCCAAGGTCGCGCAGCGGTTCCGCCTTGAACGCGTCAACGGTATTTTTGGAAAGCAAAGCGTTGATTTTCGCGTAATCATACTGATCAAAGTCAAAAAGCTTGCCTGTATCATTAACCTCGCCGTCCTTGAACAGCTCCGCCAAGGCGCGCGGTGTCGTATATTTGAACACATCGCCGTAAGTGATTTCAAAGCCGTTTTCCGAAGCGTCAAGTACCACAGAGGTAACGATCAGCGAGGTGCCGCCGATTTCAAAGAAATCGTCCGTTGCGCCGACACGGTCTAATTTCAACGCTTTCTTAAACGATTCACAGAAAAACGTCTCTGTCGCGTTGGCAGGCGCGACATACTCGCCGAGACTGACCGGAACAGGATCCGGAAGGCGCTTGGTATCGGTTTTGCCGTTGGCGGTAATCGGCATTTCATTGAGCTGGAGATATGCGGTAGGCACCATGTAGTGCGTCAGATGCTTTTTCAGCTCGTTACGCAATACGTCGATATCAATCTCCGCATCGGCGGTAAAGTAGGCGCAGAGATTATCCTGACCGTTGAGCTTGCGGATCATCACAGCGACTTTTTTAATATGCGGCTGCTCGGCGA
Source organism: Ruminococcus sp. (assembly GCA_017471345.1). Classification (GTDB taxonomy): domain Bacteria; phylum Bacillota; class Clostridia; order Oscillospirales; family Acutalibacteraceae; genus Ruminococcoides. The sequence continues at coordinate 5,625 of JAFUUV010000179.1, read as the reverse complement.
TTAACCCCTCAATTTCACCAAGCTCGATGCGCAGACCTCTCAGCTTCACCTGATTGTCCAGTCTGCCGAGAATGTGAACGTTGCCGTTTTTGTCCCATTTGGCATAGTCGCCGGAACGGTACATACGCGCGTTATCATATTCAACAAATGCCGCGGCTGTTTTTTCGGGTAGATTCTTGTAGCCCTTCGCCACGCCGACGCCGCCGATATACAGCTCGCCGATAACGCCGTAGGGTGACAGGTCGCCGAATTTATCGACAATGATTTCATGATAGTTAAGAAGCGGTCTGCCGACAGTGACATAATCCGCGTCGGTCAGATCAGCCGCATTGCAGGAAACCGTTATTTCTGTCGGACCGTATGTGTTGACAATTTTGATATCAGCAGAACATTTCTTGATGGCATCTCTGAGCGCGATCGGATAGCCTTCGCCGCCTGACATGACCAGTTTACATTTTGCCAGCGCGTTTTTGAATGGCTCATAATCCATATACTGCTGCAGACGAGAAGGCGTCGCGTTGATGCAGTCAACGTTGTATTTGTCCATCAGCTCCGCCAACGCGCGCGGATCATTCATCTCTTCCTCGGCGGCAAACACCAGTGTTTTGCCGTTACAGAAGGCAGCCGTATGCTCCTTGAAGGACATATCAAATGAAACGGTGGTAACAGACAGATACGTCGTGACATGATTTTTCAGATAGTAAATATGGGAGTTTGCCGGATGCGGCGTGAGGTAATTACAAATACCTCTGTGACGCAGCATCACACCCTTGGGCTTTCCCGTTGAACCGGAGGTATAAATCATATAGCTCAGCGAAAGGTCGCTCATCTCTATAGCAGGATTCTCCGTCATGCTGCCTTCCAGAATGTCAGCAACGTCAATTGCTTTCTCCTCGGGGTAATCTCCAAGCTTATCACGGGTAGTGATGATAAAGGCAGCTTCGCTGTCGGCAATAATATGGTTGATTCTGTCGGCAGGATACTGCGGATCGCAAGGAATAAACGCCGCGCCTGCTTTATTGACACCAAACAGACAGGCGAAGAAACAGCTTTCTCTGGGCAGCAGCAGCGCGACGCTGTCGCTTGTTTTGATTCCCCTGTCAATCAGATGGTGCGCGACAATATTCGCCTTTTCGTTTAATTCACGATAAGTCAGCGTGGCATCCTTGGCAATCAGCGCGGTCTTATCCGCGTTTTCCTCCGCGCTGCGTTCAAAGAGCTTATGCAGCAGGGTTTCGTTCAGCTCCGCCTCCGCTTCGGTTTTGAAGCTGTCAAGTGTTTTCTTTTGCGTCTCGGGAAGCGCAAGTGCCTCCCGTACCGTTTTTGTATTATTTCCGAGTAATGCCAGAGTGGTCTTGATTTGTTCGATGAAATTCTCAATTACAGCGTCCTCAAACAATTCGGAGGAGTACTGTACCATGAAGTGAAGTCCCTTTTCTCCCTTTCGAATGACAATACCGATATCTCGGCTCATTTTCTGCAAGGGTGAATACAGCTCTACACGCAAGCCTTCCTTGTCGTATAAAGGCGGATTCCACATATAATTAACGCTCACGTCAAACATCGGATTTCTGCTTTCATCGCGCTGCTTGACGAATTCGCCGACAACGTCCTCAAAGGGTAAGTAAGCGCCGTAGGTTGCGTTGCGAACCGCAGTGCTGACGGATTGCAGGTAGTCAGCGACCGCGACACCGCGCTGCGGCTTTACACGCACGGGAGCGGTGTTGACGAACATACCAATCACATTTTCCGCGTCGGAAGGGCGCATATTGGTCGGAATTCCCAGCACCACATCCTCGGAGGCGGTGTATTTGCCCAATACCATGGAAATAGCGGAAAAAATCAGTTCAAATTCCGTGACGCTGTATTTCCGCGCGGTATTGTCAATGGCTTTTACCTGCTCGTTGCTGTAATCAAAGGTAATCTCTCTGTCAGAAAGAGGATGCACCTTCGGACGCTTGCCCTTGACAGGCATTTCATTAACCGGTACGCCGTCCGCGAACAGCTCACGGTAAAACGCCATACCGCTCTCGTATTTCGCGTTGAGGCTATCATCGTACAAATCGGAAAGGTCGATGGCGGCAGCGGTCACTTCTTTGCCGTTCAGACCGTCAATCAGCTCCTGCACGAAGGTCTTGGCGGAGCCGCCGTCAAAAGCGATATGGTGAATCGCCAGATGTAAGATTACGCCGCCTGCTGCCACCTCGTACAACGTAGGACGCACGGGAATCGCCGTGTTCAGATTGAACGGTTCGGCGTAATGGTCGATGATTTCTATCACTTCTTCACGGGTAGAAGCGTGTTTTTCGACTATTTCCGGAAGCTTGTCGGATAAAATACGAACCGGCAAGCCGTTTTCCTCTCCGTAATAGGACGTAAACGCCTCATGCGCCTTGAACACTGCGTTCAGCGACTGTTTGATGGTTTCCATATCGGAGCCCGTGATAATCGCGGCAATATTGAGGTTATATACCGTTGAGCTTTCGTTGAGCTTCTGTTCCAGATACATACCGCGTTCCGACGGCGTCAGCGGATACACCCTGACCGTCTTTTCCTTCTTCACACGCGCTTTTTTACCTGCCTTCTGAATCAGCAGGCGCTCAATCATGCGCGGTGTTTTGCCGGAAAAGATATCGGCTGTGGAGATTTTGTAGACACCGCATTTTTCCGATACCATGGCGCACTTGATGGAATCGCCTCCAAGCGCGAAGAAATCGTCGTCTACGCCGACATTCTCCACACCGAGAACCGTCTCAAAAGCATCGCAGAGCATCTTTTGCATATCGGTTTCCGGCGCGATATATTCATTTTTGAAGCTGCCCGCTTCCGGCGCAATCAAGGCACCTCTGTCAAGCTTTCCGTTCTGGTTGACGGGCAATTTATCAAGCTTGACAAAGAATGCCGGAATCATATAGGAAGGCAGCTTGCGGGCAATAGCCGCTTTTAAATCGTCAGGATCAACCGGCGCATCCTCAACGTAATACGCAACCAAGTACACCTGTCCGTACTGATTCTTAAAATCCTTCAGCGCTGCATCGTGAATGCCGTCTTCCTGTTTGATAATCGCTTCAATTTCGCCCGGCTCTACACGCTGACCATTGATTTTTACCATCCAATCCTTGCGGTTAAGGTAGATGATATTGCCATCATCGCCTTTTTTCACAACGTCGCCGGTTTTCAGCAGCTTGGGGAAGCCATCCTCAGCGGCGAAAGGGTTATCAACAAAGGTCTTGGCGGTTTGCTCCGGCAAGCCGAGGTAACCGTCTGCAAATATACCTGCAAGACAAAGCTAACCCTCATCCGCTTCGTTTCCGTTCTCGTCAAGAATATGGGTGCGAATATTGCCGATGGGCTTGCCAATCGGTGTGTTTTCGTACGGTTTGTCAATATGAAACGCAAGGGCAGCCGAGGCTGACTCGGTCTGTCCGTAGAAAACAATCAGTTCAAATTCATCGCTATATGTGTTGGAAACCCGTTCGCTGCCTGTCGCTACCGTTTTCAGGCAGTTGCCCTTCTGCTTGAACACTTTGAGCATTTTCGGGCTGATAAAGGTACGGTTAATCTGATGCTCCTCGATAAAATCGGCAAGCAGCACAGGATCGCGCATCGCCTCAAACGGCATCAAAAACGCTGTGATGCCGGCACACAAGGGAGCAAATACACCCTGTACGGAGGCGACGAAGGTGAACGGGGCGCCCAATGCCGCGCGCGAACCCCTCGGAGACTTCGCAAAATCATTATAACGGTTTACAGAATCCGTGATGCTTGCGTGCGAGTGGAGCACGCCCTTCGGCTTTCCGGTGGAGCCGGATGTATAGATTAAAAGAGATGGATCGGCTGCGTTCGGCACAGCCAACTCGTCTAACGGCGTCTCGTTCTCAATGCCGCGAAGGAATTTCTCGTTAATCACCGCTTTTGCGTCGCAATTTTCCCGAATATATTGCAGACGTTCCTCCGGATACGCGGGTGACAGCGGCGCAAAAGCAGCGCCTACCATCCAGGTTGCGTACATCGCGGCAATATACTCTTTATTGCGCGGCAATTCAATGGTAACAAATTGGCGTTGTGAAACACCGTAACGCCGGAGCTTGGCAGCAAGCTTTCGGGCATAGGTATCCAGCTCACGATACGTAAAAGAATTATGATCTCCCCTATCGACAATAATGGAAAAGTCCGGAAGCTCCTTCACTTTCTGCTGTATTTGAGTGATAATGTCGTGCATAATAAACCCTCTCTCTTCTGTATGGTATCTTTTATTTATTATAATATAAACCGATTGAATTGTCACGTGTTTTTCAGCTGTTTTCACTAAGTTTTTGAAAATGACAACCCTCAGTCTGACCAAAAATAATGATAGCATAGTTACTATGACAACTTTATGACAAAAATGAGGCTGACGTTATATAATTATTTTCTGTCTATGATTTGACAATTCATACTCTATCGCTTATAATGAAAGCAATCGTTAACTATAAAAAATACCGTGAAAGAAGGACAGCTATGAAAAAATTTTTATCCCTTTGTATCATCCTAACGCTTGTTTTTGTTCTGGGTGGCTGCGCGGCAGGCAACAACCAAACCGCCGATGGAAGCAGCGCAGGAAACAGTGTTCAAACAACATTCAACGCAAAAGAGTATTATGCGCGTCTTGAGGATTGCGTCAAGCAGATTCGTGCCAAAACGGACTTTGTTCCGGAAGTCGCGCTTGTTTTAGGCAGCGGCTTGGGTGATTATGCTGACAGCGTGAAGATTATAGCGGAAATTCCCTACAGCGAAATTAACGGGTTTCCGGTTTCGACAGTTGCCGGCCATGCCGGTACGCTGATTTTCTGCGAAATCGAAGGCAAAAAAGTCGTCGTTATGAACGGCAGAGTGCATTATTACGAGGGTTACGATATTCATGAGGTGGTACTCCCTCTGCGTGTCCTCCATTTGTTGGGAGCGAAAACGGTTGTATTAACAAATGCAGTCGGTGCGATTAACGCTGATTACAACGTTGGTGATTTTGTTGCTAATGTGGATTATATTTCGAGCTTTGTTCCCTCTCCGCTGATAGGAGAAAACATCGACGAGCTTGGCGACCGCTTTGTAGATATGACAAGCGCTTTTGACGAGGAATTAATCTCCACTGTTGAAGACATAGCGAAGGAAAACAAGATTTCCGTTCACAGAGGCGTAATGGTTCAAGTGAGCGGTCCGCAGTATGAATCTCCGACGGAGATTAAAATGTATCGCAGCCTCGGCGCCGATACGGTGGGCATGAGTACGGTGGTGGAAACCATTGCCGCGCGACACATGGGAATGCGCGTCTGCTCAATCAGCTGCATCACAAACATGGCGGCAGGAATGCAGGAAAAGATTTCGCACGAAGAGGTGCAAAGCTCCTCGAATGACGCCTCGAAAAACTTTGCGGTTCTCGTCAGCGGACTGCTCTCTAAAATGAAATAATACATAAATGCAGCCCGACGGTTTTGTCGGGCTGTCTTTTTGGTGCGCCCGACGGCGCACGTTTCTAAAGGGTGAAAGTCCCGAATCCGCCCGACAGCGGGAAGGATATAGCCGAACACCAAGGGTGTCCGCCGTGAGGCGGAATCTGAAGGAAGGTGCAGGCAAACCTGTGGTCTG
>JAFUUV010000178.1 GCA_017471345.1 Ruminococcus sp. | reverse complement strand
GCCTGCATCAAGTGCGGCAGCGAGATTGAGCTGATTTGTGACGGTCCCGAAGAGGATAAGGCGCTTGACGAAGCCGTTAAGATGATTGAAAGCGGCCTCGGCGAATAATTTCATCCATCAGACTGGGGCGATCTTCGCGGTCGCCCCACCCTATTATTACCCTAAACAGAGGTGAAATATATGTTAAAAGGTATAGGCGCTTCCGACGGCATCGGCATCGGAAAGGTCATGATTGTCGTCGAGCAGTCGCTTGACTATACACCCACCACAGTGACAGACGTTGACGCGGAGCTGGAGCGGTATAAGGACGCGGTGGACAAATTCTGCGACAACACAATGGAACAGGCGGACAGCATCCGCAAATCCACCGGCGAAAAGGAAGCCGAGATTTTGCTCGGTCACATCGCCATCATCCGCGACCCGTTTATGGGCGGCGAAATCGAAAAGCTGATTCAGGCACAGCAGTGCGCGGAAGCGGCGGTAGAGCAGGTCTGCAAGATGTTTATCGACATCTTCTCCGCCACCGGCGACGACCTTACCATGCAGAGAGCCGCTGATGTCAAGGACATCCGCGACGGTCTGCTTTCCATCCTCCTCGGTATTCAGGAGGTCAAAATCAGCGACGCGCCCGCAGGCACCGTGCTGGTCGCCAGAGAGGTTACTCCCTCGATGACAGCGGGCATCAACAAGGAAAACATCGTCGGTATCATCACCGAAACCGGCTCTCAGACCTCGCACTCCGCGATTTTGGCGAGAGCGCTTGAAATTCCGGCAGTACTCAGCGTTCCCAACGCTGTCAGCAGTCTGTCCAGCGGCGAAACCGTCATTGTAGACGGCAAAACCGGCGACGTCATCACCGCGCCCGTTCCCGAGCAGGTAGAGGAATACACCGCCAAACGCGAAGCGTTCCTCAGAGAGCGCCGTGAGCTTGAAAATTACCGCGGTAAAAAGACACTCTCCGCCAGCGGTGAGGAGTACGAGCTGTTTTGCAACATCGGCACTCCCAAGGACGCCACCAAGGCAGTGGAAGCGGACGGCGAAGGCGTCGGTCTTTTCCGCACAGAGTTCCTTTTCATGGACAGAACTTCTCTCCCGACCGAGGACGAGCAGTTTGAGTCCTACAAGCAGGCAAGCCTGATTCTCAAGGGCAAGCCCCTCATCATCCGCACCTTGGATATCGGTGGCGATAAAGATATTCCGTACCTCGGACTCGCCAAGGAAGAAAACCCCTTCATGGGCTTCCGCGCGATTCGCTATTGCCTGAAAAACCGCGATATGTTCAAGTCGCAGATTAAGGCGATTCTCCGCGCAAGCGCGTTCGGCGATATCCGTATCATGTTCCCGTTGATTACCGCCATAGAAGAGCTGCGTCAGGGCAAGGCGCTGGTGGAAGAAGCTAAAAACGACCTGCGTCTCTCCGGCATCGCCTTCGATGAAAACATTCAGGTCGGCGTAATGACCGAAACCGCCGCCTCCGGCGTGATTGCTGATTTGCTCGCGAAAGAAGCTGACTTCTTCAGCATCGGCACCAACGACCTCACCGGCTACACCATGGCGGCTGACAGAGGCAACAGTGACGTTTCGTACCTCTACTCTCCCCTGCAGCCCAGCGTTCTGCGCATGATTCGCCGCATCATTGTCAATGCGCGTGAAAATAATATTCCTGTCGGTATGTGCGGCGAGGCTGCCGCCAATCCGATGATGATTCCGCTGCTGATTTCCTTCGGACTGACCGAATTCAGCGTTTCGGCGCCGTCTGTCCTGCGCGTCAGGAAGAACATCGCCAAGTG
>JAFUUV010000177.1 GCA_017471345.1 Ruminococcus sp. | reverse complement strand
CTTGATGTGCCCGTTGCCGCGACAAATCAGCGACAGCGCGTGCGCAATATCAAAAATGTCGATATCCCGTTCTACCGGATTCATCGGGTCAAAATGCTTTCCTGTAACGGTAGTTATATAGCTCATAAAAACCTCTCCGAAAAACGATCTGATTCTATTCTGCAACGGTCATCATATTTGTCAAGCATCGTCAATGTATATCAAATTTGATTTTTCCTGAATTTTAACTTGACCGGTTTTACCGGTCTGAATCGTTAGCCGAATTTTTTGAATTAATTCAGTCAGATATATGGAAATCCGCTTTATCTTATGTTAAGATATTATTATAAAGCATTTTACTGTGTTTGCAAGGAGATAAAACAATGAATGTTTATGATTTTGACGGAACAATCTTTTATACAGATTGCACGATTGACTTTGGAATCCGGTGTATGCTTCGCCATCCAAAGCTGTTGTTTACATATTTTCCAAAGGCTATCAAGTACCTGATTCAATACAAAAGAGGCAAGGTTCCCAACTGCCTGATGCAGCGCAAGGTTTTCAGCTACCTGACGATGATTGATGATTTTGATGAGCAGATTAAACGGTACTGGGACAAAAATGAAAAGAAAATATCGGCGTGGTATCTTGCGCAGAAAAAGCCCGACGACCTTATTATCAGCGCTTCGCCGCTCTGCATTATCGAGCCGATTGCCAAGCGGCTTGGCGTGCGCTGTATCGCGTCGGAATATGACCGTGAGTTCGGTGTTTTTACCAATAACCTGATGTACGCAAAGGAAAAAGCAAAGTATATTATTGACCACGGTTTTCCGAAAATTGATAACTTTTACTCCGATTCACTTGCCGATACGCCGCTTGCCTTGTGCTCCGAAAAAGCCTATCTCGTAACCAATCAAGCCACCACGCTGATAGACTGGCCTGACCTTGACGAGGAAACAATGAAAAAGGTGAAAAGAAAAATCAACACCGGTTGGAAGATTCATCTCAGAGAGGAATAAGCAATGTATGTCATTGTATATGATTTCGGCACCAGCAGCTTAAAAACCTGTTTGTTTCATATTGACGCCGAAATCCGTCTTATTGCAAGCGCTTCCGCGTCCTATCATCTGTATATTCTTGAAAACGGCGGCGCTGAACAGGACACGGAGGAATGGTGGCAGGCTGTGTGTCAAACGACGAAGGAGCTGTTTGAACAGGCAGATATAACACCTTCAGCGGTATCGGGACTGGCTTTCTGCGCGCAGATGCAGGGCGTTGTGCTGGTGGATGAAAACGGAAAAGCGCTCAGACGTCCGATGAGCTATATGGATCAGCGCGGCGTGAAAGAGTTTAAGGCTTGTATGGGAAAGGGACTCATAAAGGTGTCCGGCTGCAGCCTGTATAAGCTGCTTAGAAACCTGCGCGTCAATTACGCGGGCTCCACAAGCGTCAAAGATCCTGTCTGGAAATACAAGTGGGTTGAGAATCATGAACCGGAGGTTTTTTCGAGGGTCAGTAAATGGCTTGACGTCAACGACTATCTTGTATCGCGCTGTACCGGTAAAATCATCCGGACGGCGGACTCGGCTTTTGCTACCTTTCTGTATGACACGCGCAAGGGCAGGGAAGGCTGGAACAAAGGTCTTGTCAAGATGTACAAGGTAAAGCCTGAGCACCTGGCGAACATCATTAACTGTACGGATCAGGTAGGCGGACTGACGGAAAAAGCCGCCGGCGACCTGGGGCTGAAAGCAGGCACGCCTGTCTTCGGAGGAGGCGGAGATACCACATTTGTGAACATCGGCGCAGGCTGCACCAAGCCGGGTGACACGCATATTTATATCGGCACATCCGGCTGGGTATCGACGTTTCTTGACTGTCAAACGGTTGATATTAACGCAATGATTACCGGCGTCCTGTCCGCAAAGCACGGATATTTCAATTATTACGCCGAGCTGGAAACAGCCGGAAAGTGCTTTGAATGGGTAATGCGTCACCTTGCGCTGGATGAGATAGATATATATATCAAGAAGTCGAAGGTAACGGATAGCGTCGAAAACAAATTCAAAAGCCTTTACGACTACCTTTCTTCTGAGGTCAGCAAGGTTCCGGCAGGCGCGAACGGCGTTATTTTTACGCCGTGGCTTCACGGCAACCGCTGTCCGTTTGAGGATTCCAATGCGGCAGGTATGTTTTTTAACATAAAGCTTGAAACAGGAAAGCGGGAACTCATACGCGCGGTTCTGGAGGGCATTTGCTATCATCTGCGATGGCTGCTCGAATGTGAAGCGAAAAAGGTAAAAACCTCTGATACCATCCGTTTTGTCGGCGGCGGTGCCCTGTCGCCCGTTACCTGCCAAATGTTGGCGGATATTACCTGCCGCACGATTGAAACCGTCGGCAACTCTCAGGAGGTCGGAGCTATCGGTACCGCTCTGGTTGTTGCGGCAGGTATCAAACAGATGGATGTGCTCGAGCTCTCTCGGCAGCTGATTAAGCCAAACCGTTCCTTTCATCCGAATCCTGCAAACAAAGAGGTATATGAGCGCAATTACCGCGTTTTTAAAAAGCTATACAAGTCGAATGCCGCTAACTTTAAGAACTTGAACGCTGAACACGGAGGGGCATCAATTTGAAAAATCGGAAGGAAATATTCCGGGGGATTAAATTCGTACTTTTTTCGGTTTCCGCCGGGGTGATAGAGTTTGCCGCGTTTGCGCTGCTTGACAGTTTTACGCCATGGCCTTACTGGCCGAAATATCTGATTGCGCTTGTCCTGTCAGTTCTTTGGAATTTTACATTAAACAGACGTTTCACCTTCCGTTCCGCCGGAAACGTGCCGGTTGCCATGCTGAAGGTTGCGCTCTTTTACGCGGTGTTCACACCGCTCTCCACTATTTTGGGAAACTTTTTGGCGGAGAGCTGCGGATGGAACGATATACTTGTCACGATTCTGAATATGGCTTGCAATCTGATACTTGAATACTTGTACGACCGGTTTTTTGTTTTTGGAAAAACGCTTGATACCATAAACAAACCGTCAAAGCATCACAAACAATAGTATAATTCTGAATACCTGAATCCGTAAAACTGAAATCATCCATCATCAACCATTATGTAGGGGACGGCTTCCCGGACGTACCTGAAAGCCTGACGTTTTGTGCAGTGGGACGTCAAGGATGCCGTCCCCTACGGTTAGGTTTCACTTTCACCATATAGGTGTTTGTGATTATTCGCGTTTTCCGGTATTCTCTGTCTTTATTAAGGTTTTGTATCCGGAGATTCACGGATTCAGGTAAATAATATTATTTCCGCTTTTATCTCTATCAATAGTCGGCAGTTTTATCCCTGTAACCTCATAAACCTGCTTTATCTTTTCAATAAGCTCCTGCCGATTATCCTTATACGCAAGCAGCTTGTCTGCAAATTCCTCATAAAATGCTATCCGGTCAAATTGATTCCTGCTCATAGTACGACCTCCGAGTGATTTCTGCTTTTATTCTATCACACTATATCCGGAAAGAACAGATAAAAATACAACATCTTAAAAATATCGAATCTTTTCAAAGAAGTTGTAAAGATTACCCTGATAAAAAATAACCACAATAAAACAAAACATAAAGGAGAAATCACTATAAAAACACACTTATACTATGCCCATAACAAATCGAAAGGAAGATTGTTGATGGGCATTTTTTCATCTTATTTACATTGGCGGAAATGGCACTGGTTGTTTTGGTGGTTCGCCTGTTGATTGCGGGTATCGTCTGGCTTGTCATGCGAAAAAATCCAACGGGCTGAATAAATTGAATACGGTTTTGAAAAGGCAAAGCAATTGGGATGCAGCGCGGTAATCGTTGAGGGCAATCCACAGAATTACAGAAGTCGCGGCTTTTAGACTTCAGCTGATTTCGGAATCGTTGCAGGCGAAAGTGTAGGACTGCCTGCGCCGGAGTGCCTGATGGTGAAAGAGCTTGCCGCCGGCGCGCTTGACCGTATTGATGGCGTTGTGGAGTATACCGATTATCAATGCTTACGATGAACCGGTAAGTTCGAGTAAGTAAAAATACTGACCTTTTACGCTAAAAAGAAAAAGTCGCTGAATACATATTGCTTTGCTGAATTTGATGTGTTATAGTATTATCAGCACCAATCTTTTCAATTTGAGAATATGCTGAAAATGCAGTATCATGCTGCAATCACTTCAAGGCGGTGAGCTTAATGAAAAAGACAGTTTCCGTTCTGTTAGCGTTTATGCTGTGCGTTTTGCTGATAGGATGTTCCAATCAGAAAGCGGCGGAAGGCACGCCCGTACAAATTGACTATGACGCGGCGACGGTAAGTTATCTCGGACCCGAAGGCACTTATACGCAGGAGGCGTGTGAGAAATTCTTTGACGGCAAAGGCGGTTATCTTCCCTATGAAACCGTTCCGAAAGCTGTGCAGGCACTGACGGAAGGCAAGAGCAATTATGCCGTTATCCCACAGGAAAACACAATCGGCGGCGCCGTAATTGATTATGTGGATACGCTGATAGCGAGCGAGAATGTATCCGTTGTCGGCGAGGTTGAGCTGCCCATAAGCCAAAATCTGCTTGTGCTTCCGGGAACGGCGCTCGACGATATCAAAACCGTGTATTCGCACAAGCAAGGCATCGCTCAGGGAAAAGAGTGGCTTGCAAAGAATCTTCCAAATGCTGAAGTAATCGAAGCGTCCTCTACAGCCGAAGGCGCAAAAACGGTTGCGGACGGGAAGGATAAATCCTGCGCGGCGATAGCGTCGGCAGGTTGTGCGGATGTTTACGGCTTGGAAATACTTGCCGCGGGGATTCAGAATAACGATAAAAACAAAACCCGTTTTTATGTGCTTTCAAAGGAGGCGCCCGCGACAGCGGCGTCAGACCGCCTTGCGTTTATCGCAAGCGGCTCCGCACAGAATTTGCCAAAGCTGACAGCTGAAATGGATAAGCTCGGAATCACGCTTGTCACCCTGCATGACAGACCTGTGCCCCCTTCCCCGAATTGATAGACAGAAAAAAGTGTGGTAAAATGGAATGGAAACAAAAAACAGAAGGAGAGAAAACCATGTCTAACAAAAAAGGAAGCGCGCCGCCGCGCTATGATGAAGAATTCAAAAAGGGAGCAAT
>JAFUUV010000176.1 GCA_017471345.1 Ruminococcus sp. | reverse complement strand
TCACCTCAAAATAGTCGCGGAGCACATCGAACAGCCGCATGACCATATTATAATCCGCGTTGGGCAGTGTTGTTTCCTCGCTTGGATCATAGGTGAAACGCACCATGTAGGTGTGCGACAGCAAATAGTTTCCCAAACGGCGGAACTCGCCCTTTTCATATGAGGACAGTTTTTCGTATTGCTCGCTCCACATCAGCGTTTCCCTCCCTTTTTCAACACGAACTGCGGAATGCGGTAGACATTCTTTTGCACATAGCCGTCCAACAGCTGAATATGATAGCCACGGTTCCCTTTATAGGCGTTAATGACTGACAACAGCGTCAGAATATACGCTGTATCGTCCTCAACTGATATTTCCTCGCTTGTAACCTCTGTTTTGCCGTTCACAAACAAGCCGTCCATATACGCTTTGACACGCGCGTCTGAATAGCCGCTGCGCAGCTTGCCGACAACAGCGCTCAGCAGCTCTTTTTCAATATCGCGTTCTTCCTCCACCGGCTGCGGTGGTTCATCGGAACGGCGGCTGCGGATATTCTTATGATAAAGCGAACCGGCATCCATATATTCCTGCCGGTTGACGGTAATTCCCTCTTCAAGCATGGAGAGAAGCTGCGGCGCTTGTTCCTCGTCCGCGGAGCTGTACGCCTTCAGCAAATCGACCAGCTTTCCCTTTATCGTCTGGTCGGCTGACATCACATAACGGATTTTGTCGATGGATTGCTTCGTCATGCTGCTGTGCTTGATGTCGATTTCATCGAGTAATAAAGAAACAGCGCCGTAGGAATCCGTGATTTTTTCAATCGTCGTTTGGATTTCCTCGCGCGCTTCATTTTTGCTTTGATATTCCTTTGCCGCCATCGCCTTGGCGGTCATTTCTTCAAGCAGAGCATCATCATAGTAAACATCCGTCAGAATACCGCGAATCGGCCCTGCATAGCGTGAAAAGGAATCCATCGTTTTAATCGGGTGATACACGCGGTCTAAGGCTTCCTTGTACGCTTCAAAATGGTTTTTCAGCAGCAGATTGACATCCGTATTCTCGCGGATGACCTTTTGATAGCCGCGAATGCCGTAGTAAAAAGTGCGCAGCTTAAAATCAAGCTTTTCGGTGTTGCTCTTGGCGACAAGCAGCGCCTCATACATACGGTCGCGGCTGTCGGTATACGCCTGATTCAGCGCGGAATAGGTCGAAAACACCAGCGAATCATATTCCGCGACGCTTTCAGCGGTCAGCTCCCTGAGCATACGCATCACGGTGATGGCGTAGGAATTGGGAATGATGATTTCCGTAAAGGAGCCGTCCAAAAACTCGCGGTCAATCCATCCCGTTTTCACAAATCGCCGCAAAATCAACCGCGCTTTTCCACGCAAAGAAGAAGGCTCCGCATCTGCCGCTTCGTCGCCTTCTTCCAAAATAAAATCCCTGTCCTCCAGCAAAATTTCCAGCTCCGCCAAAAATGATTTCAGACGGATATTGATTTCCGTCTGAAACATTTCATACAGCTTCATCAACGCGTCCGCGTATATTTCACGGTTCGGCGAAACCAGCACCGAAAAGAAATCCGCCGGGATAATTTCAAATACTTTCATGTTTGTGTACCATGCTATCTGTTATAGGCAATCTTCCATTATTCGCGATAAGTTCTTGTGAATTTATGATATCATATGGAAGACGGAAATGCAAGGGGGATTAGGTTGTGTTTTGGGAATTTGACGAAAATTTTGAATTACCATATACTATAAACCTCTGAAAGCCTAAGAACCGCATAAAACTCATGCGGTCATTTATCTGGAATTCTGTCTGGTCATCCGATATGTTAAACAGACGCTGCAGTACAAGAATTTTGAAAATCATAACGACATCGTAATAGTGTCTGCCTGCATTGCTCTTTCGCTCCTTTTGAAATGCTTTTTCAAGTACAGGGCGAAAGCTTTCCCAATCCACTACGTTGAGCTTAAGCAAGGAGTCCCCTAATTCCGTCAGTTTCTCAAGTCTGTTATCCTCTGCGAAGAGATTCAATTGCATATCCATCACAAGCTGTTATTTGATGGTTCTATTATACCACAAAAAGCAACGAATAATCCAGTATTTATGCGAGTTTATGAGCATTTATCCAAACTATATTTTATCACTTTTTCCGGTGCGCCTTCGATTGCTGAATACTCAGACCCTCCATCAGCCAGCGGTACTGTTGAGCAGTAATGCTGAGCGCCTCGTTCTCGCTGCGCGGCCACTGAAACTTACCCTTTTCAAGCCGTTTGTAGAGCAAGAAAAAGCCGTCACCCTCCCAGTAGAGCGCTTTGATTCTGTCGGTTCGTCTGCCGCAAAACAGAAACAGTGCGTCGGAACACGGGTCAAGTTGGAACTGCTGTTCAATGATAGTCGCCAGACCGTCAATCCCACGACGAAGATCCGTATAGCCGCAGGCGAGGTAAACCTTCGATCCGCTTAAATCGCTCAGCATGACTTGAGTACGCGAAACAGCGCGGCGAGTGTTGTTTCATCCGCGCCGTTGTGTATTTCGGCGCAGATTGCGAAGCTCTTTGCCGACATATTTATAGTCGCGCATTTTACTTTGGCTTGCCTTTGTGCTTGGGAACAGTAGCTTCGAGAGCTTTCTGTCAGATACATCCGACGGCAACGGATAGCTGATTCTCTTTTCTTCGGCAATGTTCAGCACCTGAATGACGGTGGTGCGTGAACAGCCGATGCTTTGAGCAATCTGTGTTTTGTTCAATCCCAAGCTGCTCAATCTCAGAATCTCGCGGTAATTGGTCATACAATGACCTCCTTCGTTGTATTCACGCCAGGCGTGTAACAACATCTTACCGCAGGTTATTTGACTGTTCAATCTCGCCGACGACGGTGTTCAACTGCAGCGACGAGTGTGTACAGTTTGCAGCGTCGCTACTGTTCATTTAGAACGGCCGAGGTGTTCAGTTTTGGGCGATGTATTCAGCCATATTTTCGCATATTTTCTGGGTAGAAGGCAATACGGTGGGAGGTTTGACGGTTACGATGAAAAGGCGGTGCCGGCAAAACCGACATCGCACATCACTCGCAAACCTCACAAGCGCTCGGGTCGCTCCTCAGCGTTGCCCTATCCTCCTGTGAGTAAAGCACTTTTATTGTAATACGCGCACGCCTACTTGTCAATGTGCAATCGTGCGACAGCACTACTCAATTCAAGCGACCGAGGTGCTCAATTTAATCGCTATATGCATATTCCACCGACTAATACCGCCGACATCGCAAAAACCGTTTACATTCCAAAACGTACCGTTCGATGCAAACCGCTGGACATTCTTTTTTACCGTGTTATACTGTAAGCAACGGAGGTGATTTTCTTGAAATTTGAGCTGCATATCAATCCGGATTTTGAGGAAGCGGTGCGTGCAGACGTTCACAGCCGTTCGGATTTTACCGAGCGGTTGGAGCAGCTTGTCATGGCATACAACGGTACTGACAGCATTACCGCCTATGCCGACGGTGAAATGAAGGTCATTTGTTTCAACGAAGTGGAGTGCGTGACGGTGCTGGACGGCTAATCATTTGTCATTGATACGCATGGCAGACAATATAAAATACGGTATAAACTTTATGAGGCTGCCAAGCTGCTGCCCTCTTATTTTATCAAGATTAACAAGTCAACCATCGCCAACAAAAAACAAATCGAGTGCTTTCAGGCAGCGTTCAGCGGTTCGGTGAATGTTGTTTTCAAAAGCGGTTATACCGATTATGTTTCAAGGCGTTGCTTTGCCGAAATTAAAAAGGAGTTGAGAAAATGAAACAGTTTATAAAGACTTTTATACACAGAG
>JAFUUV010000175.1 GCA_017471345.1 Ruminococcus sp. | reverse complement strand
TCATAGCGCGGCGGCGCGCTTCCTTTTTTGTTAGACATGGTTTTCTCTCCTTCTGTTTTTTGTTTCCATTCCATTTTACCACACTTTTTTCTGTCTATCAATTCGGGGAAGGGGGCAGACCTTTGAGGTGCGCTATCTCAGCGCGCTGCACGCCATTTATTTGAATACGCAGGATTTCCGCATTATTTACCGCGACGCGGTGTTCTATGTGGAGGACTACGACGACTATAAAGAGAGGCACCATACCGTAAAGCTGGAGGGGGTGTGCAACGGTGAAGGATACCATCAGTATTAACGACCTTGACAAAGCGATTGCCGAACGGCTCGACAGCTACAGCAGCGAGGTGGCGCGGCGCGTGCGTAAGGTGACCAACAGCACAATCAAAAAGCTGGTTCGTAAGACCAGGGAGCGTGCGCCGAAGGACACCGGCAGCTTCGCCGGGCATATCGCCAGCACCTACGAGGACGGCGGTTTAACCTACAAGGGCGTTTGGTACGTCAAGGATCCCGATTACCGTCTGACGCACCTGTTGGTGCACGGACACCAGCTGCGCAACGGCGGCAGAACCAAGCCGAACAGCTTCCTCGCTGATTCTGTGGACGAGGTTGCCGACGAATACGTAAAAGGACTGGAAAAGGCGGTGAAAGCGGATGATTGATGAGATTTTGCAGGGCGCCGGTCTGATCAAGGGCAGAACCTACATTCAGACCGTATTCAAACAGCCGCCGTCCGTTCCGTTCGCCGTCTATCACGATGATGCGGACACCTCTCTCAGTGCCGACGAAACCGTCAATCTGATCGAGCACAGTATCCGGCTGGAATTTTACGCGCCAAACAAGCCGAATCCTGCGACTGAAAAAGCAATTGAACGGGAGCTGAAAGCACACGCACTTCATTACCGAAAGGAAGGGCGCGTCTGGCTGGAAAGCGAACGCTATTACATGACAATTTATGAATTCTACTATATCGAAAAGGAGACAACACCATGAGCGCACACAAGAGAATTATTCTCGGCAGCGGTCACCTGTACCGCACCGATTTCACCGAAGGCATGACCTTCGCCGATCCCGAGACCTACTGCACCGAGGAAAACCGTTTTTCTCACATCAAAAACGGCTTTACCATGGAGTATACGCAGGAAAAGGTCAGGGAAGAGGATGATATGGGTCTTGTCAGCAAGACCGGACTCAACGTCGATTCCGCAAAGTTCACCTGTGGCATGATGACGTTGGAGGGCGCGATGCTCAAGCACGTACTCGCCACCGCCGGCGATCCTGCGACGATCGCGGCAACGTCGAGTTTGGTTGCAAAGCAGCTGACCAAGATCGGCGGCATCAACAACGAGGACGAAACCCCGTCTCTGTGGATTTTCCACCATCCCGACAAGAAGGACGGCGACATCTGGGTCATGTTCGTCGGCACCAACAACGGCAGTCCGACGCTGGAATTCAAGAAGGACGCGGTCACGCTGCCCAACCTTGAAGTCGACGCCGAGCCGATGGACGCGGACGGCAGAAAGGTTTATTTCTACGAGCAGACCGGCAGCGCGTCGAGCTAAACTACACGGAGGTGACAGCAGATGAAAACAACAGACATTCTCGGGCACGATTTGCCTCTGTGCGTGGTGTGCGGTGTTTCTCTGCTGCCACCTCCGCTTTTTGCGGTGCGGGAGCATTTGCCGCATCTCAGCGGTTTTGTTCGGAACGTCATTATCGGAGAGTTTGAAACGGTCGATATCAGCGCCGTCACTGCACATTTTCAAAAGCTGGGAAAATATTCGCCGACGCCGAAAAAAGCGCGTCAGCGGCTTGCAAGGCTGAATATGTCGGATTTATTGGAGGCGTGTGCGGATTACGTGCTGTTTTTGCGCGAGGAGCTCCCGCAGCTGCCCTATTGTGCCGTTCCGAATGTGACCGACGAGGAAGCGGAGCATTATTACGAATACCCGCAGTTTTTAAGCAGTGAAAAGCTGGTCGCTGACTACGCCAACATCAGCGTGCCGCAGGCGCTGCGGTTGAATCTGGTGGATTTTTTGATTTTGCAGCGCGAGGCGTGCATCCACAATCTTTCTCAAAGCAAAAAGGGCAGGGATTTGCTCGAAGCGGCGTTTTGCGCCGAGCAGACAGAGCCGGACAGAACGGCATTGAGGGCGCAGTTCGGAGGTGATCAGCGTGGCAAATAGCAAGAAAATCAAGGGCTTGACCGTCGAAATCGGCGGTGATACCACCAAACTGAGCAAGGCGCTCGACGACAGCAAGAAGAAGTCGAAGGGTCTGCAATCGGAGCTCAAGCAGGTTGAAAAGCTGTTGAAGCTCGACCCGAAAAACACCGAGCTTTTAGCCCAAAAGCAGCAAATCCTGTCCGAACAGGTCGCGGAGACCAAAAAGCGCCTCTCACTGATGAAGGATGAGCAGGAAAAGGTCAATGCGCTCTTTCAGAAGGGCGAGATCGGCGCGGATGAATACCGTAGATACCAGCGCGAGGTTGAGCAGACACGCTTGAATCTTCGAGATTTGGAGTCCCAGCTGAAAAACACCGACGGTAAGTTTGCAGATATTACTCAGAACATCAACGGTATAAACCTCGGTGAAGCGGAGCGAAAGCTTGCCGATTTTGGAGGCAGCATCAAGGACATGGCGGATACGTCTATGACAAAGCTTGAAAATCTTGCCGATAAATTCAGCAACGCGGGCGACAAGCTGGAGTCTGTCGGAATTAATATTAATACAGCTGTTTCAAGCAAAGTTGCGCAGAAACTGAGTGAGGGCGTTACTGATGCCATGGACTTCGAGGACGCGATGGCAAAGGTCAGCACGATTGCGGATGAAAACGAGGTGTCGATGGACAAGCTGCGTCAGCAGATTCTCGACCTGTCCAACGAAACAGGCGTTGCCGCGACGGACGTCGCCGAGAACGTCTACAACGCTATTTCAGCCGGTCAAAAAAACGCCGACGCGGTTACTTTTGTCGCTCAATCTCTGTCATTATCAAAGGCAGGTTTTGCGGACACCGGCGCAGCACTGAACGTTCTTACCACCATCATGAATGCCTACGGCATGAGCGCCGAGAAAGTCGGCAATATCTCCGATATGATGATACAGACGCAAAACCTCGGTAGAGTGACGGTTGGTGAGTTGGCTTCGTCCATGGGCAAGGTGATACCTACAGCTAATCAATACGGCGTGAGCCTTGACCAGTTGGCGGCGGCGTATTCCATTACGACCGCAAAAGGCATCGAGGCGGCAGAAAGCACTACTTACATCAACTCAATGATCAACGAGCTGGGTAAATCAGACAGCAAGGCTTCCAAGGTGTTGAAAGAAAGCACCGGCAAGACCTTTACGGAGCTGATGGGAGAAGGTAAGTCACTTTCTGATGTGTTGGCTATTTTGCAGGAGAGCGCCAACGAAAACAATAAATCCCTTGGTGATATGTTCGGCTCAGCCGAAGCCGCAAAAGCCGCGTCAACCCTGCTCGGCGACAGCGCGAAGGAATTCAACGACCGTTTGCGGGAAATGAACAATTCCACCGGCGCGACGGAAGAAGCGCTCGGCAAGCTGAAAACGACGTCCTCGGATACCAAGAAAATCGTCAACGAACTGAAAAACGCCGGCATTGACCTCGGACAAGAGGTGTTGGCGCAGGCGGCGCCGATTCTCAAGGAGGTCATGGACGGCGTGAAAAACGTCACCAAGTGGCTGAAAAAGCTCAGCCCCGAACACAAAAAGGTGCTGACAAAGGTGATTGAAATAGCCGCCGTCGCCGGCCCCGTCGTTACCCTGATTGGCAAGGGCTACAAGGGCATCGGCAATCTGATTGGTATCATTCCGAAAGCGGCAAGCGCTGTCAAAGGTTTTGGGACAGCGCTGAACGCTAACCCTGTCGGCGCGTGGACAACCGCAATTGTTTTAGCGGTAACCGCTATTGCTTCATTGTCCGCAGCGGTCAAGGCGTATTCTGATCTGAAATGGGAGTCTACGGAGTCCGCGAAATTCGCAGAGGAGGTTGACAAGGCTGCCGGCGCGCTGGAGGAAAGCGCGCAGAAAATTTCCGAAACCACCCAAAGAACATTCGATGAAATCGACGAAAATATTAAAAATAATTCGTTGATTGACACCTATCAAGCGGAGCTTGACAAGCTCTTAGGCAAACAAAATCTAACCGACGAGGAAAAGTCAAAGCTTGATTTAATCGTTACATATCTTACCGACAACGTTTCCGGATTTTCAGAAGCGTGGGAACGGTATACAATTCGTGACGGAAATGATAATATCAAACTGGTCGAAGACCTTGACACCGTAAAAAAAGCGCTGAGTGATACGATTGACGAGTTTCAAAAAAGCTCATATATCGAATTGATGAATAAAGCTTATAATGATTCGCTTGCGGAGAATTTTGACGCGATTACAAAGCGTGACGCGATTCGTGTACCTCTCGAAAAAGAGGAGAAGCAATTCGAAAAGCGATTAGCAGAGCTTGGAATCAGCAGAGAAAAATTTGTGGACGCCTTCCGCCGCTTTGGCGAAGGAAATCTCTTTAATTATAAAGACATTCCGGTTAACACAAATTTGAATATTGACGATTATACAGAGCTTGCAAAGCTTTACAGCAGCATCAGCAATGCCCGTCAAGATTTATTGAATCTGAATACCGAGCTATCAAAATCGGACGCACTGCGGCAAGATGCGTTAGATGTTATTCAGGTGCTTAACGGCAATTATGATGACGCGGCGGCTGTTTTGATGGCGTACGGGAAAAATATGATTTCGTTGGAAGATATAACGCGCAACGGGTGGAGCAACATTCAGGAGCTCGAAAAAGCAGCGGCTGAATCTCACAAAAATACCGTCTTTGGCGTTGGTCAGGATCAGCTGGATGCAGAAACGAAATACTACGAAAGCGCGGGGGAGATTACTGATGACTTTAAGTCACGCATAGTTGACGGTCAAGGTCAAATAAAAGAATCTCTTTCCGATACCACCGAAGCTGTCAAAGCAGAATCCCCACCGCTTCGTAAGGCGATGGGAGACGCGGCTGACATGAGCGTGCAGCGGTATGTCAGTCAGATTTACGCCGGAAAGCCAGGCTCTGAAACAGCAGGAAAGGTACTCGGAAACAGCGCGAAAAAAGGTGTGGAAAGTGTTGATACCGGAAACACCGGTCAAAATTTTGTGTCCGGCTTTATCAATGCGCTTTCAGACAATTCTGTGATTTCCGGCGTCTGGAACGCCGCCAAGAGTATCGGTTCTACGGCGCTCAATGCCATCAAGGATTTTTTGGGGATTCATTCGCCGTCAACAAAAGCATATGAAGCCGGTGATTATTTCACCGAGGGTTTTTTGAATGCCCTGCGCGACGGTGAGCCGGAGGCGCGGAAAAGAGCCGCTGAATTCGCTCAGACGGCGCGAAACGCCTTAGAAGGGAAATTACATTACTTTACCGACAGCGTACCGTATACGCTGCCACAGGCGCGAATCTTGACCGATTACACCGTCACGCACACGCATGACATCCGGCAGAGCGCGGAGATCAGGCAGCTGCGCAACGAGATTCAGACGATGGCGGCAAGCATTGACGCTTTGGCAAAGAGACCGACGCATTTATATATCGACGGCAAGACGTGGGTCGGCAGCACCATCGACGAGACCGACCGGCAGCTCGCCGTGCTGGAATTTCAGAAGGGGAGGGGTGGCTGATGCGTGCAAAAAAAGGCATTTCCATCAACGGAGAAATCCATACCGCTAATGATCTCGATATGATCCTCAAGATCGACGGTTCATCCGCACAGAATCCTGAGCCGAAGCTGTTGATCGAGAATATCCACGGCAGGAACGGCGTGCTCGATCTCTCGGATTGGTGCGGCGGGATTATTTTCTTCGAAAACCGTCCCGTCAGCTATAAATTCTTTATCTGCGGAACACGCGAGGAGGTGCGTCGCGCGATCGAACGGCTCAACCGGTTTCACGGGCGCACGATCGCGGTGGTGGAGGATGATGATCCCGATTTCAGTCTGACAGGCAGGGCGGACGTCGTCATTGAAGAGATGGCGCCTTATGGGAACTATGCCTATCTCACTCTGACGCTTGACGCGGAGCCATACCGCAAGCGGCTGACGCCGACGGTGCGGGAGTTTGCCGATATCATCGGAACGCGCTATGAGGAGATCGGCAATAACGTCATGCCAGTGCAGCTGACGGTCAAGGTCAACAGTCTGACCGGCACAAGTCAGGGCTATACCTACGGAGTGAGCATCGCCGATGCGGTCACCAACGTCAAGCAGGTGGTGCGCACGGTCGGGCAGAGCACGGCGATCACGGCATTTTTGCTCAAAGGCGGTGTGCAGCGTGTGCGAATCGAAACGGTGCGGCTTGCCGACGCGGCAACCGATACATGGATCACCGATAACACTCTCACAGCTACTGTCACTGTCAGCTATACGGAGGGAAAGTTTTAATGTATCGCATTGATTATCTCGTCGGCGACACGGTCTATCCGATATACGAGCCGTTTGACAGCGCCTACAGCATCACCGCTGGCGTGTACCATCGCGAGACAAACACCATCGGCAGGCTGACGTTTTCCGTGCCGTTCAATCATCCGCATAGCGAAGAGCTTGATGAATATCGCGGAGAAGTGAGACTGTTTTGGAATGCGACGCTGCTGTACAAGTTTCGCATCATCAAGGTTTTTCGCGGGTTTCAAAACACGCGCGACGTCACCTGCGAGGGACTGATCGGTTATCTCAGCGACAGCATCGTTCGTCCGTATACGTTCAATGAATCCAACTGGCTTTATCCTGTCAGCACCGGCGTTCATTCCTGCACAGTCAGCGAATTTGTGACAGAGCTGATCATGCTGCACAATGCGCAGGTCACGGAGCGGCAGCGGTTCACCTTCGTTGACGAGACAAACGGCGCCTTCGACGGGGTCACCTTCACCACTTCACAGAACGCCTACGTAAAGACTTGGGATGAGCTCGAAAGCAAAGTTCTCAAAAACGTCGGCGGATATATTCAGCTCCGCTTTGCCGCTGACGGAAATCGTATGGTATTGAAAGCGTCGCTGGCCGAAAGCAATACGCAGGTCGTGCGGTTTGCCGTCAATCTCAAGAATTTGAGCAGTGACACAGCACCGCAGAAATTCGCGACCGCGCTTTATCCGATCTCGGCGTACACAGACGCGAACGGTAACCGGCAGACAACCGGCATCGCCGGTGTAAACGGCGGAATTGACTATGTGCAGGATGGCAACGCTGTCAACCGGTACGGCAGAATCATCGAATTTGTGCAGTACGACGGTATTGTCTCTGCTGCGCGGCTGAAAGCGATCGCGCAGCGTGATCTGGACGCCTATCTGAACCGCGGCAGACTGATCAGCGCGGCAGCGGTCGATATGGCGGTCATTGACGGCAGTACGCCGCTGGAGGTCGACAAAATGACGCGGATCATCAGTCCTGTCAACGGTGTGGACGTCACGGCGACACTGAACGCGTTTGACGTGGATTTGCTCGACCCGACGCAGTCCACCTTCACCTTCAACGGAGAAATTCCGTCATTTGTCAGAAAATCATCAAACTATAGAGCATGAGGAAGTGAAAGCATGACAATAACAGCATCATTTTCAAACGGTGCAACCGCCGTTACCACCGCGCCGCTGTTTCAGTGGGATATTGGACAGAAGTTGAAAATCACCGGCGTTTCTGTCAGCGGTAACGTGCAGGTGCATTTCGCGAACGGCGATATGCAACAGGCGATTGTCAAATCCGCCGAGGCTGTATCGGGCGGGTACGCGGTCGATATCCCGAATGAATTCTTGCAGCACGGCGGTGCGACACCCGGGCGCGCATGGTTTTACGTCAAGACGAGCGACACCGACGGCTATACCGCGAGAACTATTTATATTCCGATTATTTTTCGCAAGCGTCCGAATGACTATGTTTCGCCGGAAGACCCTGATTCCAGAGGAATCGTTGATCAGGCGATAGAGCTGCTGGAAAACTATCAGAGCGACCTTGACAGAAAGCTCGACAGTTCAGACGGCGCCGTCAAGACCGAGCACATCGCGGACAGCGCGGTGACGCTGCAAAAGCTTGCCGCTGAGGTGAAAAACATCATCAACGGCAAAGCGGACAGCGCGACGGCGTACACCTTTGACGCCACAACGGCCGAAGCGTCATACCGTGCGGACAATTACAAGATTATCTACCTTAATGCGACGCTGATAAACCTGAATAAAAAGGCAATTGTCATCACATTGAAAGACGCAAACGCGCGACAGTTTGGATTCTGCGAGGACGGCAGCGTCTACACGCGCAAGCTGACATCTCCGGGCGGTTCTTATGTGCCCGAGAGCTGGGTGAACGTCAATGCTGGTATCCTGAGCAGCATCAACGCACTCCAAAATAACAAGGTTGATACGGAAACATTCACGGAATTTCAGGAATTGGTTGCCGAAGAGGCTGACAACATTTTGCAGGATATCACCGGACTTGAAAACGCTTCCATCGCAACTAACAATGCCGTCGCTGACGTCAAAGCCTATATCGGTTACACCGACAGCGATATCCTCGGCGTATGCGCAGATTTTGAGAACAATCGCTTCACGCGGCTTGCCGGAGCTGTCGGATTATCGGCAGGCACCGACTTCGACGCGTTCCCGATGTACGGCGGCAGAAAGCGTGTGGTGGTCACGGCGGACGG
>JAFUUV010000174.1 GCA_017471345.1 Ruminococcus sp. | reverse complement strand
CAGACCACAGGTTTGCCTGCACCTTCCTTCAGATTCCGCCTCACGGCGGACACCCTTGGTGTTCGGCTATATCCTTCCCGCTGTCGGGCGGATTCGGGACTTTCACCCTTTAGAAACGTGCGCCGTCGGGCGCACAGAAAATCCGGCACGTCAAACCGTGACGGAAAATCAGGAAGTAAACATAGGAGTAGAGAGATAGCGCTCGCCGGTGTCGGGAAATAATACAACAATGGTCTTTCCTTTGTTTTCGGGACGCTTGGCAAGCTGCTGCGCTGCCCATACCGCCGCGCCGGAGGAAATACCCACCAACAAGCCTTCTGTCTGCGCGAGTGCGCGTCCGGTGGCGAAGGCGTCCTCGTTTTCTACAGCGACGATTTCATCATATATATCCGTATTCAGTGTATCCGGCACAAAACCGGCGCCGATTCCCTGAATTTTATGCGGACCCGCTGTTCCCTTAGAGAGTACCGGAGAACCTGCCGGTTCTACCGCGACCACCTTGACGTCGGGATTCTGTGACTTCAGATACGTACCGACGCCGGTGAGTGTGCCGCCGGTACCGACGCCTGCGACAAAGATATCCACCTTGCCGTCGGTATCCTCCCAGATTTCGGGGCCGGTGGTGCGGATATGCGCCTGCGGATTGGCGGGATTGACAAACTGACCGGGGATGAAGCTGCCCTCTGTTGCCGCGGCAATACGGTTTGCCTCCTCGATGGCGCCCTTCATACCCTTCGCGCCGTCGGTAAGGACAATCTCCGCGCCGTATGCCTTGAGCAGATTGCGGCGCTCGACGCTCATGGTTTCGGGCATGGTGAGAATGACACGATAGCCGCGTGCCGCTGCCACCGCCGCCAGACCGATGCCGGTGTTACCACTGGTAGGCTCGATTATGACAGCGCCCTTGCGCAATACGCCTCTCGCTTCCGCGTCGTCAATCATGGCACGGGCAATTCTGTCCTTGACGCTGCCTGCGGGATTGAAATACTCCAGCTTCGCGTAAATCTCCGCCTTAACGGCATTGTCGCGGATGGTGTTGCTCAGACGCAGCAGCGGCGTACCGCCGATTAATTCCGTAATGTTATTGTATACCTTCATCATTAATTGCTCCTTTTAATCATTTATAAAACCTACGTGTTTTATAGGCTTTATTATAGCACTCCCCTTTTCTCTTGTCAAGTATTTCATGGAAAAATATTTACAATTTATCTTCCCGGGTGTAAAATGAGGACAGAAGCTCTAAATTAAGAAAGGAATGGTACTATGCTGATTCTCGCTTCCGCTTCGCCGCGCCGTCAGGAGCTGCTGCGGCTGATTACAGACGACTTCAAGGTTGTGCCTGCCAACATTGAGGAAATCACGGAAAAAAATATACCGCTTGACCGCGTGCCGCAGGTTCTTGCCGAAAAAATAGCAGCGCACGTCAGCGCGCTGCATCCAAATGATTTAGTGATTGGCTGTGACACCGGTGTTTTTATCGATCATCACATGATTGGCAAGCCCGGCAGCAACAGCTCCGCTTTTGAAATGCTGCGGCTGCTCTCAGGCAGGACGCATCGCGTCATTACCGGCTGCGCCCTTTGCCTCAACGGTGAAACCACCGCGTTTTCCGTAACGACAGAGGTGGAATTTTATCCGCTGAGCGACGACGAAATCCGCGCTTATATCGCCACGGGCGAACCGCGCGACAAAGCCGGCGCCTATGGAATTCAGGGAAAAGGCTCGCTGCTGGTCAAGGGAATCCGCGGCGATTACTTCAACGTCGTCGGGCTGCCGGTGGCAGCGCTCAGCCGCGCGCTGCGGCAAATCGGATAATCAGCTCCGAACAATCTCAACGCCGTCGGAACGCACGCTGCCCCATGCCTTCTGCCACTTACCCGCTCCCGTTCCGTTGAGCCAGCGGCGGAAAATCATGCCGGCAGCGCTCTCAACAGTTTCGGGTTCGGAAACAGCGTTTCGTTTTGTCGTGAAAATATACCGGGTGTAATACCTTCCCTGCACCAGCGCCGAAACATCCAGCAGCAAACGCAGAGAACGGCTCTCCCCCTTGCTGCCGCCGCCGATATCGCTCAGCACAAACGACGTGATGGGATAACGGCGGTAATCGTACACCTCAATTCGCAAGCCGAGCTGTTCAACATCCGCGTTATACGTCCATGTCAACTCAACCGGCACTTTGGCGTCATCCACAAACAGGTTGCTGGTAACGCCGTTATACTTGGCGCAGGTAAGGTTGATATCATGGTGACGCACGGAATCCTTGTAGGTATCATCCGTGTATTCATACATCAAAAACTCATCCTTCTCGCCGCCGAGATACAGCTTAATCGCCTCGTCCACGTCGCCGTCGAACACCTTTTTTCCGTGTTCAAGTACCAGACAGCGGTCGCACAGCTCCTGAATCGTACTCATATTGTGCGAAACATAGAGCACCGTGCGGTTCTCGTCAATGGCGAGGTCGCGCATTTTGCTGATGCATTTTCTCTGGAACTTCATGTCGCCGACCGCTAACACCTCGTCCATAATCAGGATTTCCGCATCGAGATGCGCCGCCACGGCAAACGCTAACTTGACAAACATACCCGAGGAGTAGCGCTTGACCGGCGTATCAATAAAGGTTTCGCACTCGGAAAAGGCGATGATTTCGTCAAGCTTGGCGTCAACCTCCGCCTTTGTCATACCGAGAATGGCGCCGTTGAGATAGATATTTTCTCTGCCTGTCAGCTCACCGCTGAAGCCGGTGCCGACCTCGAGCATACTGGCAATTCTGCCGCGGTAGGCGATGGTGCCCTCTGTCGGACCTGTGATGCGCGAGAGCAGCTTGAGAAAGGTGGATTTTCCGGCGCCGTTTGGTCCGATGATACCCACACGTTCGCCGCGTTTAATCTCGACATTGAAATCGCTCAGGGCGGTGAAGCGTTCGCCTTTTTCATAATCCTTCGCGCCGATTTTGCGGTTGGGATCCTCTTGACCGCGTTTTTTGGCAACCCAGCTCTGGATATCGCGGCGCAAGGTGCCGGAACCGATCACGCCGAGCTCATATTCTTTTGTGAGATGTTCGGTTTTAATTACGCAATCCTTGTCCATACTTACACCGTATCTATAAAATTCTTTTCTACCTTATGAAAGACAACCAGTCCGAAAAAGACAATCAGCGCCGTCACGGCAACACTGACGAGCCAGTATACCCAGTGAAACGCGCCGCTGCCGAGGAAGGCGTAGCGATAGGTTTCAACAATCGGAGCCACGGGGTTGAGCAGCAGCAATGAGCCAAGACCAAGCGGCGCCTTGGAAATGGGATACACAACCGGCGTGATATACATCAACAGCGAAATGCCGAAACCGACAAGAACGTTGAGATCGCGGTACTTGGTGGTGATGGATGAAACAATCAATCCGATTCCCATACCGAGCAAGGCGGTTTGCAGCACTAAAACCGGCGTCAGGAGAATCAGCCAGTTGGGATGCACGCTGTTGCCTGTCAGCGCAAAGATAACGACAAGAACGACGTACAACGCCGTTTGCATCAGATAATTGATGAAATTAAAAATCATGTTGGCAATCGGCATCACAAGACGCGGAAAATAGACCTTGCCGAAAATCCGCGCGTTTCCGATAAAGGTACCCGCTCCCTTGTTGAGATTCGCGGAAAAAAAGCCCCACAGCACATTTCCCGACATATAAAACAAAAACGGCGGCACGCCATCGGTAGAGATGCCGGCAATGACGCTGAAAATAATGGTAAACACGCCGGTCGAGAGCAAGGGGTTAATAATAATCCAGATGGGGCCGAGAATGGTCTGCTTATAGGAATTTGCTAGATCGCGTTTGACAAAAAGCCAGATTAAATCGCGATAATGCAGCAGCTCCCCGAGATTAAAGCTGAGGAGCTTGTTTTTCGCCTGAATATAGGTAATGCTTTCACTTTTCACCCTATCACTTCCATTTGTTTTTTCCTATAAAAATATATCATAAACTTATTTTTATGTCAATTACTGTTGATTTGTTTTTGAATTAGTGATACAATAGTTTGGCAGATATAAATTTGAAAGGATGAATACAATGATGAAAAACAATACTGTCAGATTACTCAGTCTGACGCTTGTCGTGCTGATGGCAGGCTTACTGCTGCTTGCCGGCTGCGGCGGCAACACCACCTCCGGCACCGCCGCGACTACCGCTCCGGAAACCACCGTCGCTGCGGAAGCAACCACTGCCATGGCAACCGCTGATTCCGGCGATACCGGTCTTACCTCCGACAAGCCTGTCAAGGCAGTCATCGACGTCAAGGATTACGGCGTTATTACGCTTGAGCTTTATCCCAACATCGCGCCTAAGACTGTCGAGAACTTCGTCAAGCTTGCGAAGAGCGGCTTTTATGATGGTCTGACCTTCCACAGAATCATGAACGGCTTTATGATTCAGGGCGGCGATCCCAAGGGCAACGGCACCGGCGGCAGCGATGAAAACATCGTCGGTGAGTTTGAGGCGAACGGCTTCAAAAATGATCTCAGCCATACCAGAGGCGTGATTTCCATGGCGAGAGCGCAGGACATGAACAGCGCAAGCTCGCAGTTCTTCATTGTGCATCAGGATTCCACCTTCCTTGACGGTCAGTACGCCGCCTTCGGCGCGGTGACCGACGGCATGAACGTCGTGGACAAAATCGCCACCGACGCGAAGCCGGTGGACGACAACGGTACCATCCCCTCCGACAAACAGCCGATTATCATTTCCATCACCATTCCCGAGGAATAAACCATGCTTTTCAAGGCGCTGTGAAGAAACGAAGCTAAAAGCTTCCGACTTCACAGCGCCCTCTTTTTTGCAGCAGTTATGTGGAAAAATGTTGAAAAAACCGCACACCTCCCCTTACCCCAAAGGAACAGCTCTTTGAATATCACGCAGCCT
>JAFUUV010000173.1 GCA_017471345.1 Ruminococcus sp. | reverse complement strand
TGAATGGCGGTGGTATCATTGACGTTGATCGTGCCGTTACCGTCGCAGTCACCAAGCAGGTAGCTGTCGCGCATTTTGAAGTTTAGCGTGTAGGTGTTGTTATAGTAGTACGCCTCCATCGCCTGATGCTTTTCGTTGACCTTGAGGGTGAGTTGATAATCGTTCGCGGGCAGGTTGGTAAACTGGTCGTTGTAAAAATCAGTGACAGCCGCTATGTCCAGTCTCCGGTTGGCAACGGTGACGGTGTCGTTAAACACCTGCTTACCCTGCGCGTCGGTCAGCGTGCGTTCCACCGATACCGCGTAGCGGTACAGCTTGTCGGACGCGTTAAAGACGTTGTAATTGAGGTACAGCTTGGTGCCGCTTTCATACAGCTTTTTTTGCTCCGCGTTGTAGCGGTTGTCGGAAAGATACACCTGATCGAAGCAGAGGTCGGGATATTTCACCTTGTTGCGCATGGTGGCTAAGTCCCGCTCACGCGGCAGACTGCTGCTGTAGGGAGCCAGATAGGTGAAATCCTCAAACGACGCGGTCAGGTCATTGGCATAATCAAAGCTGAACTGACCGGCTTGGTTCAGATATATGGGATAAAGATTCATGATATTTTTGGATTTGGCGTGGTCGGTTTTCTCCGTCATATCGGAATCGGAATCCGTAATCAACACCGCGCGCAAATGGTTGGGATCGTCCTCTGGAAGCGAAGTGTCCGTCACGACGCCCCACAGGGTAATCGCGTGACCGCCGCCTGTGACGCCTCCGGAGCTGATACCAACGCCGGGAGAGATGCCGTAGCCGCTTTTCAGCAGGTCAATCATCACGTTCATTTCGGTTGCGGAGCGGATGTTTAGGTAATTGCACACCATGTCGAAGGCGTAGTTGTTAAAATAGCCGCCGGAATTGGGGTAGTCACGTATTTTTGTGCTGACCAGTCCGGAGTTGGTGCCCAGCGCCGTGCCGTTGAAAAACCAAGCGATGCCGTTGCGCTGAAAGCCGCCGTTGTCCGTAAAGGATTGGATGTACGCGTTAAATACCTCGTCCTCATTCTGAAAGCCTGCTCGCTCCGCCCAACCGGTATAGGTCAGGATGTTGGCGCAGGAAGCCGCCCAACACAGATTGTCGTCGTTATCGCCTTCCTTGGTTTTTTCCGCGTCGATAAAATGCAGGTTTTCCAGATTCATCGGTTGGCCGTCGATGTAGCTGTCAATGAGCGATTGCTGGATTTCCTCTATGTCGTCGGCGTACAGACCGGTGAGGTACACCTCGTCGGTGGTGTCGGGCAGCATAAACTCGGCATGGTACCGTCGCTGTGACGCGGCGGAAGCGCCGACGCTCAGCACCTCTTTTTGCCGGATATACAGCTCGTATTCGTCGCTGCTGTCCAGCGCGGCAAAGTCAGCGGCGCTGCCGACGCTCGGTGCGTCTATGCCGTTGACAGCGGCGTAGATGTCGTCATGCGGCAATTCCGCCGCGGAGACCGCCGGCAGGGAAGTGAGGAGCAGCGCGGCTGCGGCAGTCATGGCGACTACGGGAAAATGTTTTTTCATTTAGCAATCATCCTTTCCTATTCATCGTACCATAACCGCCTTTTTGGCGCAATAGTTGTAATGAATAAATAACAATGTGGATTTATGTGCAACTTCCCTAAGAGAGATAAAAATTGCCTCCCGAAAGCATCGGGAGGCATGATTTATATGGATAACTGATAAAAATGAGACAATCAGCTCATACCGCCGCTGTCATCATCTGACCTGCATATCCCGGACCGCTTGCAAAGCCGGCGGCGTATTTTTGCACACAGGTGGTGTCCAGCACGGAGATTCTGCCGTCGCCGTTGACGTCGGCAACCGTTCTCTGATCCTCGTTGAACGCTTCCAGCTCAATAGCGTATTTCTGAATCATGGTCGCGTCCGCAATGTCAACCTTGCCGTCAAAGTTCACGTCGCCAATCAGGTAGCTGACAGGCGGTGTGACGGTCACCTTGACTGTGGTGCTGACGTCGCCGCAGGAAACGGTGACGGTGGCGGTTCCTCTTTTCAGCGCGGTGACGGCGCCGTCATCACTGACAGCAACTACGCCGCTGTCGTCAGCGGAATAGGTGAATACGGCGGCGTCTGCCACGTCCGCGGGAGTGACGGTCGGGAGCAGGAATGCGGTTTTGCCGAGCGGCACGTCGATTGCCTCGACGGCGATTTCGCTGATTTCTGTCGGCGCCGGCTTCTCGAACTGACCGATGCCCATCTCGTCAAGGAAGTTGTAGGGCTCTTCTCCCTTGACTTCCTTCCAGCCGATACCGTCGTGAGGTGTGATGGCAAGCTTGAGGTTGGCGCTGTTGGTGCCGTATTTGTCAAAGATGCTCTCGGGAATTTCATCGCTCAGGAAGCTGAGGGTGATTTGAGCGCCAACAGGCATTTCGGGAATCTCCACACCGCCGTAGTTGATGTAGAACGGATCGATGTCCTTGACATCGGGATTCATGACGTCCGCCTGCGCGGCGAGGTCGTTGAAGATGAAGGTGAGCTCATCCTTGCGGTCGTAATCGGCGTTGCCGACGTTGGCGACGGTCGCGACAACGTGATAGGTGACGGTGTCGTGCGCCTCGTCAAAATCGTTTTCGGGGTCGGCGTGCGCCAGCTCAATGCTCAGCACGGCTGCGTGGCGAAGCTTTTCGGGAGTGGAGGTGAAGCAAACACTGCCGCCCTCTGAAATTTCGTAGTACAGCTCGACGGAGCCGTCCGTAACCTCCTGCGGAACCGTGTAGATGAAGCTTTCCTCCATATCTTCGCCGGCGAGCCAGACGGGATAATCCACGGAATCAACGGTTTCGATATTGCCGTTGACCTTGCTCATCAGACGGAGGGTAACGTCGTGAGCGTTGGAAAAGCCGGTGTTTGCCGCCTTGACATCTACCGCAATCGTTTCGCCGGGGTTGGGATAGAGGTTGGAAACCTCCATCGCGTCCTCCTCGTCCTCAACGCCGCTTTCGAAATAGGGCTGAATGTCAAATTCGGAAATGACGAAGCGGTTGTTGATGCGCCGCATGGAGGTGCCGCTGTAGTCGTAGTCAAACGCTTCGTAGGCGGCAAGCAGATGGTTGCTGTCAACGACAGCAGCGTCAAAGTTGCCCTTGTAGCAGCCGGTGCCGCCGGCTTTTTGGATGCCGCCGGTGGTGAGGTTCACCTTGTTGCCCCAGCAGCCGTTGAGAATCTTCACGGGTGAGCGAAGCGATTCCGTTTTGGCGGAGCCGTTTTCGTCAAGGACTGCCTCATGGTTTTCGTTGAGCATGGTAATCTCGGTTTCGTCGGTGATGCTGTCAATTTCAAACTGTCTGCCCCAAATCTGCTGCTGGTCGCCCTCGGAAAGCGTCCAGAGCGCGTACAGCTCGCCGTCGCCGCCGTAGTAGACCTTGAAGTCCTCGCCGACGGTGTGATCCTCATCCTCGGTGATGAGCACCGGCTCCGCGTTGTCGCCGATGAAGCCGTAGTGCTCGTGGAGCAGATAGAGGTTGTTGATATTCTGATAGCCGTAGCGGCCGTCGTACTTGTAGAAGAGTAGGGTGTTGTCAACGCCCTGATAGCTGACGTTGACAAACTCGGGATTCGCCGTGACCGCCTCCTCATTGGCAAGCTGCAGGGAGCTTTCCTCTGTCAGCGTGCCGTTCGGAGCAACCGTGTAGCGGTTGAGGTACATGGCGTTCTCGGTGCCGTAATATGCTTCGTCATATTTCTGTTCGGTCAGGGATTTCTCAAGAATTCTGCCGTTTTCGTCCGCGCAGATGTAGGCGAGCAGCAGCTTGTCGCCGTAGGAGGTAACCGAGTAGTCCGAAATGGTCTTGCCGTATGTCTTGATTTCCTGCGGTTCTGTGAACGTTAGCTTGCCGTCGCTGATGTTCGCGCCGGTGGTGCTGAGGGTGAGCGGCAGGTCGTTGAGCTGCTCCATGGTGGTATCGCCGGTGACGCCGGAGATGTCCATGCTCTCAAAGAACACACTGACGGTGTCGGAGGAAGGATTGTAAACAGCGGAAATTTTGTCGGGAAGTCTGTTTTCCGCAGAATGTATCACGCTGTAGTCGGTGAATTCGCCGGTGCTCTTGTCGTAGAGCATTCCCATCACCTTGAAGGAGTTCAGGAATTGCGGCATCGAAACGTTGTCGGTGTAGTCCATCGTTGCGCTCTCCCAGAGGAGCAGCAGCTTTTCGCCGCAGTCCACAAGCCGGATGTTCGCGACCAGATCATCACTTTTGCGGAACAAATACTGTTCCGAGTCGGAAAGCTCACCGGCGTGCGCAAATTTTCTGACGGGGTTGAAGTCCTCCACAACCTTTTGCTGTGCCGCGTCGTAGATGTAGCAGTGCAGGCAAATCATGTTGTCCGCGTCGTCAAGCGAGGTGGCAATCATGTAGCGGTCGTCGGAAATTTGGGCGATGACAGGCTTCATCTGATCGGCGGTTTCCTGTACGTAGGTGTCGGCAATTCCTCTTGCGGCAGCTTCCGCGCCGACCTCCGCGATGTCCTTTTCGCGAAGCAGGGTGTTGTCATAAACGTCCGACGCGCGGGCAAGCTCAAGGTCGGAGAGCTTGGTTTGCATGATATCGGCGCCGGATTCCCTGAGCAGATTCGCGCCGACGGAGCTGACGTCCGCGTCGGTATCCAGAAGAACCTTTTTGTCGATATCCCAGGTGTAGTCCACCTTGAAAATCAGCAGCTCCGCGAACACACCGCCCTTGATGCCGAATATCATCTTTCCGTGGTTGGAGCCGTTGATGGTGGAATTCAGGTCAAAGTCAATATGGCCGCCGATGGAGGCGATGCCGTCAAAGCCGACGCCGACGCCGAATTTCAGCACAAAGTCCTGCTTAAAGGCGCCGTGCGTTTCGTAGTAGTAGCTGTTGTCGAGCATTTTGGATGTCCAGTAGCCGTCGGTAAATTTGTTGGGCGAATGGACAAGATAGCCGACGTTGTTGACGGAAATGTCGATATAGACAAAGCACGGTACCACGACGATGGTAAACGGAATGGAAATTTTGACACCGACCTTCGCGCCGAGCAGGAACACACTGGCGGTGTAGTGGCGTTCACCGCTGTCTGTCTGATAGTACTCCAGCTGATAGGCAAAGGTGACGCTCAGCGAGATGGTGGTGGAGGTGTGCAGCGACTGCGCGGGATCGGCAGTGGACTTGTCCAGCACCTTGGCAAGCTTGTCGTACTGCTTGGCGACGCTCGAAACGTCCCAGCTGCCTTCCTTGTCGGCGGAGTCGCTTTTGGCGATACTGAACTGAACGCCGACCTCGAGACAATAGAGATCCTTGCCGGTTTTCTTGTCCTTCTGACCGGTCTTGGCGTCGGAGTAAATCGGCATGAAGCCGAAGATAGAAAACATCGGACTGACAGGACCGATGCCGGGCGCGGAGGGCAGCTTGATTTCGCCGTTGGCTCTGTCGGGAGAGGGGTCGTCATAGTAGCCGATGTCGGGCATATAGCTGACGACGTTGTCGATGTTGGCGTTGACAAAATCGTAGCCGACCTCAAAGCGGCCGTAGGGTGTTTTCCGATCGCCTGTCTGATTGTAAAACTCCACATACATCCGGTCGCCCTGCTTGGCTTTCTCGGTGAGGACAGTGCCGTAGGTGACGTAGGAAGCGCCGTTTTCGATTTTTGCTTCTCCGGAGCCGTGCTGCACGCCCTTTTCGTTCTCAAAGGTGAAGCGCGCGAAATTGACGGGGCTGTCAGCCGGAATATTCTTCGCGTCAAAGCTGACCTTGAAGTTGACAACACGGCCGCTGTGCAGGGTGATGGTGGAGCCGTACACGCCGGAAATCTCAGGGCTATAGGCGCTGGCGCCGGTAGGAATGACGCCCTTGGTGGTCGAGGAATCAAGCACAATTTCGGTGGTGGCGCAGAGCTTGGAGCTGTTGGTGAGCTTGAGCGTGACGTCGCACACATAGGTGTTGCTGTTATAGATAATCAGCGCGCGGTTGGTCTGGGTGTAATTGCGCATATTGTCGTGATAGCCGCCGAGCTGCAGCAGCCCGTAGTCATCCTTATTGACCTGATTCATCATAAACTGACCGTTCTTGTCCGCTTTGCCGACAAAGCCGTCCATATAAATCATGGCGCCCTCCGCAGGCAGGTTTTTCGCGGACGCGGAGGTGGCAGGATGCAGCGCGGTACCTTCGGGTACTGAAATTTTGCCCTTAACCGCCTTGTGCAGATTTTCCTGCACCTTCTCAAAGGAGAGGGACACAAGGTTATCCGTCGGGAAGGAGGGGTTTTGCACGATGTAATGGAAGGTGTTGCCGTAGTAGGTTTCCTCCTTGTGGGTAACGGCATTGGTGTACTTCCATATCGCGTAATATCCCTCGTTCGGCGCGGCGGTCAGGTCAATGCGCTGACCGCTGCGGCAGCTGTCAAAATTCCGGTCAATTTCGCCGTCCTGCGTTTTTTCGTAGCAGCCGGCGATAATCACCCTGCCGTCGGCGTCTGTCGTCGCGTATTTGCTGCCCTTGGAGGTAAAGCTGCCGTTGTCGGGGTGGCTGACCACCAAACGGGTTTTGCTTTCCTTGCTGACAAGCTTGGGCGTGACGGCGATATATTTCTTTTCCAGTTTCAGATTGATTTCGTTCGTTGTTTCGTTGCTGACTTGTATTTTTTGCTGCGAGGGCAGCTCGGACTTAATGTCCGTCGCGCGGTACTCATAGTTGATGGTGTTGCTGACGCCGAGTGTGCCGGGATGATAGGTAAAGCAAATCTCATCACCCGTGTAGTACTTTCCGCCGCGCCGGCTGTCGTTGCTCCATGTAACGGTGCCGTAGTCGTTGCCGTTGACGGTAAGGTAGCCGGTGCAGGCGCTGTTGTCCGCCTTGAATTTCAGTCCGGTTGCCGGATCCTCATAATCCTGCACCGTGAATTCCACGGGGTCAAACTGGTAGCAAGGTTCTATTTTGATGGTATTGTTGTGGATATAGCTCGAATAGGTTCTGAGAAAATCCGGATCGAGGGTAAAGGTGTCGTGCTCTTTCAGGGACACAAGAGAGGAACGGCGGCTGTCATTGTCGGAATCAATGACGTAAATTCCCCTCAGGGGCAGGTTCTGACCGAAGCGCGAGTCAATGCTTGCCGACACCGTCATGCTGTCGTAGCGGTAGCATTTTTCCGCGTGGTTGGTGGTGCTGCCGTTCGGATCGTCAGGATTGGTGATTTTGGCGTTGGAAACAAGGCTGAACGGTTCTAACTTGCCCTTGTTGTACATCATCACCTTGTCGGGATCCTTGACATAGACGTTGTACTGTTCCAGCTCCAGACGCAGCGCGCAGTCGTTGGAGCCGTTGTAGTTATGCACCTGAATACCGGCGTGACCCCAGCAGGCGGAGCGGTAACAGCAGATAAAGAGATACTGATCCGCGGAGTGGTCGGTAATGTTCCAGTCGGTGGTCAGGTGGCTGGGGGCGACATTCCATAAATCAATGGACTTGCAGTTGGAATGGCTGTTCCGCCAGCTGTTCATCCCCTTGTCGTTGCCGGAATACGGAACAGAGTTTGCGAAGCAGACAACACCCGTATCCGCCTTCAAGGAGCCGCTCTTCACGTCATAGCACATATGTACCTTGCTGACGCCGTACATATCCATGGATTTGTTGGAACGCGTGTAGGTGGTATGGCTGTCGCCGAAGAAGCCGACGCTGTAGCCGACATGGTACTTGTGGTCGCCGTAGGAAGCGGTCGCGTCCCCGCGGTCACCCAGTACGCCCCAGATGGACATGGTATTTTCCAGCTCGACAAACTCATATTTTCTGTCGTCACGGTTGCCGGTTTTGTAGGTCAGATTGGTCACCCACTGCTTTGCGTTGCTGTCGCCGACAGAGGCGTTGGTCACATCCTTGCCGCTGTCAAAGATGACATTGGTAAAGCTGTTCTCCGCGACGGCGTTGCCCGAAAGCTCTGACAGCTCCGCCCGAAAGCTTTCGCCGTTTCGGGCGCCCTCAAGAATGGTGACAGGCACCTTGATTTCGCTTTGATTCGGAATGAAATGCAGATCCAGTGCCACCGCGACATAATCCTCTCCTGCCTTGGCGGTGTCGGATTTGGTTTCCACGTGAAAGCTGTCGTAGCCGCCGAGGTTGCCGGAACGCTTGACAGAGATGTACGCCTCCTCATCGTCCGGATGCGCGCCCTCGGAGGTGATGGTGAGCTTTGCCGCGGGCTTGTCGCGCGTTTCCTTGATTTTATACATACCGGAGGTGTTCGCGCTGATGGAGCAGTTTTCCGGCTCTGACAGCGCCAGCATAAACTCAAGGTCGTCGGTGACGGCTGACGGCTTCATGGTTTCGATGAAAACGGTTTTTTTGTTTTCGCCCTCCGCAAAGGTGAGCACGGTTTCGGTGGAACGCGGCATATTCTCAGCGGACATATCGTTGATTTCAGACGCGTCCTGCTTGGCTTCATCCACGTCGTCCACGTTGTCGCGTGTCATCACCTGTGTTTCCTGTGTGCCCATCCGCGCGATATAGGGAACGCCGGTTGCGTAGTAATAGAGCTTTTTCTCGCCTTTGACGCCGCTGTCGTTCAGGTCGTCGGAAAGGTGCAGGCGATAGGCTTCGTTGTAGCCAGCCGACATATCAATGGTTGAAAGCTTGATTTTCGCTTCTCCCTTGGTGCCGCCCTGACGGAAAATGTCAATGGCGTAGGTTTTTCCCATATCCATTTCGGCGGATGTTTCCACAAGCATCATCGCGCCGTTCGGATATTCGGCGGCGCGTGCTTCGCTGTCGGATAAATACTGCTCTTCCAGCTCGCTGAGCTCCGCCGGACGGATGCTCAGACGCTTGCCGCCGGTTTGCTCCGCGAATGCCGTCGGCACCGTGCCGAGCAGTATGACCGCGCTCAGCAGCAGCGCTATTGCCGGTTTCAAACACTTTTTCATACAATTCCTCCCTGACAAAATGATTTAACCTCAGTATAGCATAATTTCATCTTCATTGTCCAGATAGAAATCAGAATTTCATAAAAAAGATGAATAATGATACATGATATCGTGCATCATCACAAAATTTAACATGGCTTTTTTGTGATTATTCTTTTATGAGCGTTTAGCCAATCGCAAAATATGATATAATACCGATAATTATATTTCAAGGAGGCTAAATGTTGTGATGCGATTCGGGAAAATCCGCAACAAAATCGTGAGTATCCTGCTTGCGGCAGCCGTGACGGGCAGCCTGTTTACCCTGTTGCCTGCTTCTGCTTTTGCGGCGGAAGCGGCGACGTCTCTGACGGAAAATACCACAGCGCTTTCCGAAGGCGACTACACCGCGCTGCAGGATATGACGATTCACAGCCGTATCCAATGCAGCGGCGATGTTCACCTTACGCTTGCCGAGGGGGTGACGCTCACCGTTCCCAAGGGGATTCACGTCACCGGCAGCGCTTCGCTGACCATTGACGGCAGCGGCACGCTGATGATTAACGCCGCCGAAAACACCGCCGGCATCGGCGGTGACGCAGACGAGAGCCTTTCTTCTCTCACCGTCAGCGGCGGCACCGTCAAGGTGGCAGGCGGCTCACACGCCGCCGGCATCGGCGGCGGTAAAAACGGCTTTGGCGGCAAGGTCGCCGTCAGCGGCGGCAACGTCACGGCAAACGGCGGCGAAGGCGGCGCCGGCATCGGCTCCGGCGCGCTGCTTGAAAGCAACGGCGACAGCGATGAGGGAGACGGTGTGTATATCTCCGGCGGCACCGTCACCGCGACAGGCGGCAACGGAGCGGCAGGCATCGGCGAAGGCTATGTGACGCCTGTGACCGAGGGCAATATGGAGTCCGCCGTCAGCATTACCGGCGGCACTGTCACCGCGTATGCCAACCAACTGACACCGGAGGTGGAGCCGACGGCAGCGGAAAGAAACAAACAGGATATCGGCGGCGATTCCTGCAAAATTTCCATCACCGGCGGCGCCGTTCAGGCATCGGGCGGCGGTATTTCGTCTGAAAACGACGTCAACCTTGGCTGGACGAACATGGGAGACAGCTTTCATTTTTATATCATCAACGCCACCGTGCGGCTGCAAAAGGAGTTGATGAACAATCAAAATCATCAGGAACGTTTCTCGCCGGGCACATACAGCGCGCAAGGCGCGATGAAAAATCCCCTCGAGGGCAAAACACTGGTTCCGCCCTTCACCGAATGGCTGAGCATGGTGCCTTATATAGATGAAAACGGAAGCGAGCGATATGCCGAGAAAGCCGTACCGGTCAATACCGAGCAGACAGAATTTGTCGGCGGCTGGTACGCTGTCAAGGAGGCGGTCGATGGTCCCGCGACGACGACTGTCAATCATCGTATCACCTGCACAGGCAATGTATCGCTGATTCTCTGTGATTTCAACACCCTGAGCCTTCCTGCCGGCATTACGGTTGCCGAGGGCGCCAGTCTGACGGTGTATTGCCAGAGAATCGGAAACGGCGGTCTCCGCTGTGCCGGTTCCGTCGCGGCCGGCAACGCCGCAATCGGCAGCGAGCAGGCACAGAACAGCGGCAAAATCACCATTGTCGGCGGCAAAATCACCGCTGCGGGCGGACAAAACGGCGCGGCAATCGGCGGCGGACGCAATAGCTTCGGCGGCAGCGTCAGAATTTCCGGCGGTAATGTAACCGCGCTTGGAGCAATCGGCGGCGAGCAAGCTGCTGTCAGCCTGAGCTGGACAAACGCCGCCAACAGCATTTTTGCCGAAAGCTACAGCGGCGCTTCCGTCACACTGGAAAAGAATTTTCATAATCAGGATAATCTCCGTGAAATCTTTCGGGCAGGCGCGGCTTCCACAGAGCAAATCGGCGGCAAAACCATCGTTCCCGACGATTCCCCTCAGTACACTGTCACAATCGATCAGAATATGCGCAACGGTACGGTTACGTCTTCTTGCGCAGCCGCCGAAGAAGGGGAGACGGTCACTTTGACCATCAAGCCCGATCTGTACTATCATCTCAAAAGCATCTCCGTTCAACCGCTCGGCGACGCGGCTGTCAGCGGCTCCGGCAATATCCGTACCTTCGCCATGCCTGCCTCCGATGTGCTGGTCACGGCGGAATTCGAGCGCGACTCCGTGCTTGTCGGCTATACTCTCAGCCTTGACGGTGATATCGGCGTCAATTTTTATATGGAGCTGAGCCGGGAGCTTGCCGACAGTAAAACGGCGTATATTGAATTCCGGATTCCTGCTGTGGAGCCGCAGCCGGTTTCACGGGTTTACGTCAACCCGCAGGAGGATGCCTCCTTGCCCTATGCCGGCCAAAAGTCCGTCAACGGCAAGACCTGCTATGTATTTAAGTGCAGAACAGCCGCGAAGGAAATGACCTCTGAAATTCACGCGCGGCTCTATGATCCGGCAACCGAATGGTCCGGAGAGACTTACACCTATTCCGTCAAGGAGTACGCGGCGTATCTGCTTGCGCATACGGCGGACGATCCGGCATTTGCCGCGGCGGAACCGCTGGTCAGGTCGCTGGTCAGGTACGGCGCCTACGCGCAGCTTCATTTTGACAGAAACGCCGATGACCTTGCCGATGACGGCTTGCTGAGCGATGAAGAAAAGGACGTCAGCTCCGTTCAGCCTGAAATGCTGTCAGATAAGCTCCGCTATCAGAATCATCTGACAACGCCCAACCTTGTGAAGTTCTGCGGCTCCACTCTTTCGATGAAGTCCGAAACCTCGCTTTCGCTTTATTTCCGCAGCGACCAACCGCTGACGTTTGCGTGCGAGACGAATACGGTGGACACCGTTGCCAACGGCGATTATCAGGTTGTCCGTATTCGGAACATTCCCTCGGATAAGGCGCAGGAGGCATACACTGTTTTCGTCAAAAGGAACGGCGAAAGCGTCGGTAGTGTCACCTACAGTCCGATGGACTACTGTTATCAGGTGCTGACTGCCGACGACACGGTTGCCGACACCGCTCTGAAAAACGTTGTCAGAGCGTTCTATCTCTACACAGAGGCGGCAAGATCGTATTTCTCGCAAAGAGGAGGAAATGGAAATTGAAGCAGGAAACCTATGAGCGTACCGAGCTTGATATTATCACGTTTCAAACCTCGGACGTCATTGTCACCAGTGATCTCCACTATGAATTGGAGGAAGACGAGCTGCCGTTAATCGGTCAATAAAAAATCAGGGCGTCTGTCGTGTTTGGCACGGCAGACGCCCTTTAAAATTCTGTTATTTGCTTACTGAATCGGTTCACCGATGGGGTAGTCAACGGGCATTTCCGCGACATAATACTGAATCTGCGTGACGTCGTTAATTGTAATTTCGCCGTCACCGTCAATGTCAGCGGCTGCTTCCACAAAGCCTTCTTCTTCGATTTCGGCAATATGACGCTGCAGCGCGGTCACGTCGGAAATCAATACCTGACCGTCACCGTCCACATCGCCGAGAAGGATGGTGGGCTTCTCCGGCTCCGCGGCAGCCATTTTCGCGCGAATGATTTCGTTCATGGTCGCTTCGAGACGATCCGCGATTTCCTTGTGACCGGCAGCGGTCGGATGGGGGTCGGTGTTGCATTCGTTGCTGATGTCATAAACGTTGACATAAGTCGCGTTATTTCTTTCGGCGATAGCCGTCAGCTTCTCGTTCAGAGAGAGCATCTGGGGCTCAACGTTTTTGCCGGCGGTAAGGTACTGAATCGGATAAGCCAGCTCGTTCGCGGCGATGGTCAGCAGCGCCTTCACTCTTTCCTTCTGCATTTCCTCGAAGTAGGAGTTGTCCACGATGTACTTGTTCAAAGAGATGGAGATGCCGTCCAGCTCCTTTGTCACCTGCTCAGCGGCTTCGGCAGGAATATCGCTTGTCTCATCCCCGGCTTTTTCACCGATGGCAATCTCGATGTCAACAGCTTCGTCAACAGCCTTGACAAACATATTCTGCATGACAGTGCAGATGTCGCGTACCTGACCCTCATATTCCAGAGAGTTGCCGTAGGGGTTGTACATACCAATCAGCGCGATGTCAGCGTCGGGATTGACTTCCTGTACGGTCTTGACGACCTCTTCAACATTGTCCGCCGCGTTCTGAACGTACATATCAGCGTTATCGGTGATAGCGCCGAAATAGGCAACCGCTTCGGCGATGTGGTCGGCGGTGATGAGATCCTTATCTCTCATCAGCATCTTTACGCCCGCACCGACGGCGACTGTCGGGGACTGACCGAAGAGCAGCAGGGCAACCGCAGTAGCGGTGTCGTTGAGAATCGGGTTGCCCGACTGAATCATCGGGTAGATGATACCCATGACGATATCGTTGCCGCCGAGCTGGATGCTGACCATGTCGGCGTCGGGCAGGTAATTGTTGAAGATATCGTGATAGGGAACCAACGCCTCGCTGGCGCCCTGACCGACAAAGGCTTCCAGAATATGAGCGGCAACAGTGCCCTTATAGCCCTCTGTGGTGATGGTCTTTGCCACGTCCTCCGCGCGGTAAGCGGTGGTGGCAAGGTTGGTAGCGGTGGTGGTGTAGCCATACTCCGCGCCGATTTCAGCCAGACGCTCACCAAATACATGGGCATACGCGTCCTGAATCGGATTGGCAATCAAATCCTCGCTCAGAATCAGCGCGGGATCGTTTGCCGTGCCGGAAGCGGTCAGGCCGTAACCGGCGGCGATGCTGTCGCCGAGCGCAACGTACTTGTAGGTTTTTTCCGTTGTTTCCTCAGCGGAAGCAATAACGGTTGCTACGCTGCCAAGCATCGCGACGGCAAGAATGATTGATAAGATTCTTTTTATCATTTTTCTTAATTCCTCCTTTATTGATTGAAAATTGATATAAAAAAAGATTATCAGTAACGATAGTGAATGATGGCAACCTTGCGTCTGAGGGTGGTGCCGTCCTCGGAGTAGTTGACGAGATAGTGGTGGTTTTCGTCGCACGGCGAGACATAACCGTTGTAGTCATGCGCCAAAAGCACAAAGTCGCGCTTGTTGGTAATTTCACCGAGCTCAAATTCCTGATAAAACTTCACGGCAGCAAGGTTATACTTTTTGCAGAAGTAATCCACAAGCTCGTTTTTGGGTGTTTTGCAGTTCGGATCCAGAATAATCTGACCAACCACATCGTAACCGCCGCATTCGTTTTTGAAGGCGCTGATTTCCCATTCTAAAATCGGATCGTTCTTATCGAGCGCGTATTCCAGCTGGAAGAGGTACACTCTTTCGCCGTTTTCATTGACATACGAATCCGACGCGCGGCCTAAAATGTTGTAGGAGCC
This sequence comes from Ruminococcus sp., assembly GCA_017471345.1. GTDB lineage: Bacteria > Bacillota > Clostridia > Oscillospirales > Acutalibacteraceae > Ruminococcoides. The sequence goes on along the minus strand of JAFUUV010000173.1, from coordinate 24,145 downwards.
GTCGGCGTGGCGAACGGCGATATCGCCGGTGACGCCCCATTTGGTGCCGTTTTCATCCACATACCAGCGCTCGGCTGTCGCTTCGGGATTGTCCAGATAACGGTCGGCAGCGGCAGGGCTGGTGGCGTGCAGGTTGCCCAGCACCTCGTTCTCGGTAATCAGGTTGCCGTCGTCGTCTACCAATTTGACGTGAACGTGCGGCTCCAGCGGCAGACCGGTTTCGTTGGTCTTGGTTTTCTCGTCCATGAAGTAGGTGACGAGTGTAACGCCGCCTTCCTCGCTGGCGCCGCCGCCGAGGGAGTAGCGAACATGACAGCCGTTGGCTTTCAGCCACTTATCCACCTTTTCCACGGCGCTCTTGGTAATCGGTTCGCCGCCCGAGCCGGGACGTGTGAGGTGCTTCAGCGCCTCCGGTCCCAAAACGCCCTGCTTGACTGCCTTCATGTAGAAGCTTGCGGTCGCGACAACGCAGTTGCACTTGGACGCCGCCAAATCACGGGCGAAGGTTTTGTTGTTATAAATCGGCTGCGGTACCAGAATGCCGCCTCTCGCGAGGGGCATGACGGTGCAAACGCGCTCACCGGTCATATGCGTCAGGGGAATACACTGGAAATTGCGCTCGCCTACCACGTTCTGCGTGTCAAGACCGGCGTGCATCTCCACATAAGCGTTCAGCGAATACTCCTTGTAAACAACGCACTTGGGCTTTCCCGTTGTGCCGCTGGTGTAGTAGTAGCTGATATCGCGGTCGAGGTTGGTGGGACCGTAGGGAAGCGGAATGTCGCTGTTTTCTCCGGCTTTTTTCAGGTCGTCCAGCTTGATAAATTCAACGCCCTTGATTTTATCAAGGTTCATCAGGCAGTTCATGATTTGATTAATATCAAAAACCTCCTGCATCTTCTTGGGCATTTCGGACGTATCCATAAACAAGCCCTTGCGCTTTTCGGGGAGATAGTCGTCAAGGCTCATCACAATGACCTTGTCAACCGCGCCTTCGTTCAGATGATCGACAAAATAGGGGAGAAACGCGTCAAGTGTAATGATAATGTGCGAATTTTTATCTCGCGTATAGGTGAAAAAGTCATGCTTCAGGTAGAGGAAATTCACATTGTTGCTGATGGCGTTCAGAAAATTAACAGCAAACAAAAGCATGGTGTTTTCGATGCTGACAGGCATACAGAGAGTGACGACGTCTCCTTCTTTAACGCCTGCAAGCTTCAGTCCTCGCGCGTAAGCATCACGAAGCGCAGGGAGCTCTCCGTAAGTAATGCTGGTACCGTAATAATGAATGGCTTCGCCGTCAAGGTTGTCCTGATTGAACGTCATGATATTGTCAAAAATATTCATGTTGTAAATCTCAAGTCCGTTAATCACGCGGTCAACCTTTGCCCATTCGGGAAATTTGCGCTCGATTTTACTTGTGTTTAATCCTGTAACTTTGCTCATAATTGATATCACCTCTTAATTATTTAATTGAAGATGATTATAGCATAAAACTATGCGGTTATCAATCTTTTTTAGCGAAAAAATTTAAATGTTCCAGTTTGGAACAAGCAAAATAGTATCATAGAGCAAGAAATGATTTGAGATTGCCTTATATACCTTTTAAATAGTGGCTTCTTGTCCTGTTTTGCCGCGGATGAATAAAAAAGCACCGACGCACAGGTGACTGCGGCTTTTTTGTTTATAATAAGGAAAAATAACCGCCGCATTTTTGTACAATTGTATATCGAAAAAAGCCATTTTGTCATTATCTACAAAAAATATTTCCTTTATTGTGCAGTTAGCAAATTGAATAAATCTGTATTTTTTGATATGATTAAAATGAAAGCAGAATACGCAATTCTGCTCGGAGTAATTTTATTTAGGAGTGAGAAATTTGAACAAGAAAGTGACAAGCCTTGTGCTTGCGGTCTGTATGCTGCTTTCCTGCCTGGCGGTGGGCAGCTTCACAGCCAACGCAAGTACAACCGACGCCGCCGTATCCGCGCAGGCTGACGATGACGTCGCCGCAAGCTACGGCTTAGCAAGCAAGGTGGAAGACGGCAACATCCTCCACTGCTTCAACTGGACGCTCGCGCAAATCAAGCAGGAGCTTCCCAACATCGCCAAGGCAGGCTTCACCAGTGTCCAGACCTCGCCGCTGCAGGCGCATAACGCTTCCGGCACATGGTACTGGCTCTATCAGCCCAACGGCTTCTCCATCGGCAACGAACTCGGTTCCTATTCCGACCTGCAGTCCCTCTGCTCCGAGGCGGATAAGTACGGCATCAAGGTTGTCGTGGACGTGGTCGCCAACCACCTCGCCGGCTGGAACGACGGCAGATGGGCGGATTCTATCGAGTCCAACATGAAAAAATCCGAATATTTCCACAACATGGGCGCGTGCAGCAACTGGGACAACCGTTACGACGTCACCCATAAAAACATCGGTATGCCCGACCTCAACTCCGAGCACGGCGATGTGCAGAACATTGTCGCTGCCATGATTAACAAGATGAAGAGCGCGGGCGTGGACGGCATCCGCTGGGACGCCGCCAAGCATATCGGTCTGCCCTCCGAGGGCTGCGGCTTCTGGTCAAAGATGGCGTCACTCGGCGTATATAACTACGGCGAAATTCTTGACAATCCCGCCGGCAACAGCGGCGACAGCTACAACAGCAGCCTGATGGCGGAGTACGGCAAGTACATCGGCGTCACCGACGCCACCTACAGCGGCACCATCACCGGCGCAATCCGCGACGGCAGTACCGCTCAGTCAAACGGCAACTGGGTAAACAGAGGCGTTCCTGCCAACCGCGTTGTCTACTGGGCGGAAAGCCATGATACCTACTGCAACAACGGCTGGACAAACGGTCTGAGCGAAAACACCATGGACCGTGCCTACGCCGTTCTCGGCGCGAAAGCCAATTCTCAGGCGCTGTACCTTTCCAGACCGTTTGAGAAAAACCACGAAAGCATCATGTACGGCAAGAAGGGCAGCACCCACTTCACCTCCACCGAGGTCGCGGCTGTCAACCACTTCCACAACGCGATGGTCGGCACCAAGGAGTATTACACCACCGGCAACAACTGCTTTGTTGTCTGCCGTGAGGGCGGCGCGGTAATCGTCGCGGCAAGAGGCTCCAACTTTGACGTCACTGTCCCCAACGGCGGCGGTATTGTCAAGCAGGGCAGCTACAAGGACGAGGTTTCCGGCGGCACCTGGAATGTCAGCGGCAGCAACATCAGCGGTCATATCGGCAGCTCCGGTATCGCGGTAATCTACAGCGCGAAGCCCGCCGGTCCCTCCGCTTCTGTCGAGCCCGGCTCTACCTCCTACACCACCGATACCCTTTCCCTGAAGCTTTCCTACGAGAACGCGACCTCCGGTCAGTATTCCGTTGACGGCGGCAGCTTCCAGAGCTTCTCAAACGGACAGACCATCACCATCGGCTCCGGCAAGCCCTACGGCACACAGACCACTGTTGTTGTCAAGGCTTCCGGCAACGGTACAACCTCCGATCCCGAAACCTACACCTACACCAAGGCGGATCCCAACGCGGTGCAGACCGTCAACTTTGACAACTCCGCTTATAACTGGTCGAATGTCTACGCCTACATCTACAATGACGGCGCGACCTCCGGTAATCCCACATGGCCGGGTACCGCTATGAACAAGGGCGCCAACAACATCTACTCTCTCAACGTCCCCAAGGGCTTTGAAAACGGACTGGTCATCTTCACCGAGAGCGAAACCGCGACCGACCACCGCTATCCGGCGGATATGGAGCCGGGACTTCCGCTCAGCGGCGCTTCAAAGATTCTGAAGGCGAACCACAGCTGGGAGGATTACTCCGGCGGCGGCACAACCCCGACACAGCCGGTTACCCAGAAGCCCACCGATCCGCCCGTCGGCAACGTCCTGATCGGCGATACCTCCGGCGACAACAGAATTACGATATCTGACGCGACCTATGTTCAGCTGCACATCAGCGGTCAGTCCACCCTCAGCGGTGACCGTCTGACCGCGGCGGATGTTGACAAGAGCGGCAGAGTGGATATCAACGACGCAACCCTCATCCAGCTCTACCTTGTATATGTCCGCACCTCCGGCAACTACTGCGGTACCTACACCGGCGGCGGTTCTTATGAGGATCCGACGCAATATGTCGAGCCGACTACCGCGTATGTACCCGACGGCGATTATGTCTACTATCAGGACACCAACAGCTGGGGCAATGTCAATGCCTATATGTGGAGCGACAGCGGCGAAGCGCAGGCGTGGCCCGGTCAATCCATGGAGAATATCGGCAACGGCGTGTTCCGCATTAAGATTCCGTCCGGTGTGGACAAGATTATCTTCAGCAACAATGGCAACAACCAGACGGGCAATTTGGATCTCCCCGGCGCCGGTCAGATTTATAACAACGGCAGCTGGAGCTCCTATTCCGGCGGCGGTGGCACCATCGTCAATCCGCCTGTTTCCGGCAACTATGTCTACTATCAGGACACCAACAACTGGGGCAATGTCAATGCCTATATGTGGAGCGGCAGCGGCGAAGCGCAGGCATGGCCCGGCCGTTCGATGGAGAACATCGGCAACGGCGTGTTCCGCATCGAGATTCCCTCCGGCATGAACAAGATTATCTTCAGCAACAACGGCAACAACAAGACGGGCGATTTGGATCTCCCGGGAGCCGGACAGATTTACAACAACGGCAACTGGAGCAGCTACAGCGGCTAAACCCGATAAATAATTGATTTTTGCAATCCTCCCAAGGCTTTGGGAGGATTGTTTTTGTATATAAAGTCGAATCTTCCGCGAAATGTTGTAAATCCGGAAAAGATATGGTATACTACACTGATGAAAAAACAATGAGAAGAGGTCGTGTGTGTGAGAAAGCTGACGCAGAGAACCGAAGCGGTCATTAACCTCCGCGCGCTGGAGCATAATGTCCGGAATATCCGTGAGCGCATCGGCAGCGGCGTGGAAATTATGGCGGTGCTCAAGGGTGACGGTTACGGTCACGGAGAAAAGGGAATCTATCCCACCCTCAAAAGCTGCGGCATCGAGCGCTATGCCGTTGCGGTATGGGAGGAAGGCGCCTCCCTGCGCGAGGCAGGCTGTACCGAGCCGATTTTGCTGCTCGGCGACACCTGCGACGGCCAGCTTGAAAACCTGATTAAATACAACCTCACTCCGGCGATTTTTTCGCTTGATACCGCCGAAAAGCTCAACACCCTCGCCAAATGGGGCGGTGTGACACAGCCTGTTCACATCAAGATTGATACCGGTATGAGCCGCATCGGATTTCCGGCGGACGACACCGCCGTCGAGGCAATCCGCCGCATCAGCGAAATGTCCCATCTGCGCGTCACCGGCGCCTTCACGCATTTTTCGCGCGCGGACGAGCCGGACGGCAAAAGCGCCAAAGCCCAGTTTGAAGCCTACATCCGCATGATCGAGCGGCTCGAGGACGCCGGCATCCACATTCCGCTGCGGCACGTCGCCAACAGCCCCGCCATTCTGCTCCGTCCCGAAACCCGTCTGGACGCGGTGCGCGCCGGTGACATTCTCTTTGGCTTGTGTCCCGTTGACGAAGAGCTGTGGGAGCGGCAGGACTTCATGCAGGTCATGAGCTGGTACACCTATGTTGTGATGGTCAAGGAGGTTCCGGCAGGCACCGAGGTCGGGTACGGCGGCACCTTCGTTGCCAAGCGTCCTACCAAAATCGCCACCATCCCCGTTGGCTTCGCGGACGGCTACAGCCGTTCCCTGTCCAACCGCGGCAAGGTGCGTATCAATGGTCAGGAAGCGCCGATTATCGGCAGAGTGTGTATGGATCAGTTCATGGTTGACGTCACCGACATCGGCGAAGTCAGGCGCGGCGACACCGTCAGCCTGCTCGATGACAAGCTCAGCGTCCTCTGGATGGCGGATTTGCTCGGCTGCAACGTGGATGAAATTGTCTGCGGCATCTCCAAACGGGTGCCGAGAATTTATGAGTATTAAGGAGAATTATCATGGCTAATTATGTTTACAAAATTGTTGCCCATGCCAGCCTCGGCAAAATGCGCGCGGCGGTAGATACCGTGCATGAGCGCTGCGGTAAAAACCGCAACCGCATTTTCTTTGATATGCTCCACTGCGCCAAAAAGTACGGCGCGGGCTATTACGACTACCAGATTTTCGCCTTTTACAACCTCACCGAGGAACAGCGCGCGACCTATGTGACGCGTCTCATCAGCAAGAAGTTCAATACCTTCATGAACAACTATGATTACGCGCATTTCCTTGAAAACAAGGATGAATTCAACAAGCTGTACAAAGATTATATCGGCAGAGATTTCATCCAGTTTCAGGAGGCTTCCAAGGAGGAGGTCAGGGAATTCTGCGCCAAGCACGACACGCTTTTCTGCAAAATGCAGGATTTGGAGTGCGGCCACGGCTGCGAACGCATCCGCGTCAAGTATTACGAGAACTTCGATCAGCTGTACGCCTATCTCAAGGAGAAGGATTTCTGTATCTTAGAGGAAAACATCGAGCAGCATCCCGACGTCAAGAAGCTCTATCCCAACGCGGTTAACTCCATGCGCTTCATCACCGTGCTTGACAGCAAGGGCGAGCCGCATTTGCTCTATATTGTTCAGAAAATGGGACTCGGCGGCAGCATCATCGACAACAACTGCCTCTTTACGCCGGTTGACCCCGAAACAGGAGAGATGATGTATCCGGCACACTCCGGCGACACCCTCAAGGGTATCATTTACGAGGAGCACCCCGATACTCACGTCAAAATTCAGGGCTACAAAATTCCGTTTGTCAAAGAAGCGGTCAAGATGGTGCTGGAAGCGGCAAAAATCACGCCGCAGATTCGCTACGTCGGCTGGGACGTCGCCACGACGCCCAACGGTCCCGCCATCATCGAGGGCAACACCTACTGCGCTCACGATTTCTGGCAATTGCCGCCGCACACCCCCGACGGCATCGGAATGCTTCCGAAAATCAAGCAGTATATCCCCGAATTTTTTGAAGGCAAAATTATGTAAAAAAGGCACGCCGGCTCGGTTTGAGCCGGCGTGTTTTGACTTTAGCAGCCGCAGCCGCAGCCGTCGTTGTTACCGCAGCCGCAGCCGCCGTTGTTGTTACCGCAGCAGCAGCTCAGAATGAGGATGAGAATGATGATGCCGCAGCAGCTGTTGTTACCGAAGAGATTCATACGTTTGCCTCCTTTCGTTTACACTACATACTATTGCCGAAAGGAATTTTGGTGACAAAAAAACCGCCCTGCGTATGCAGAGCGGTAAAACGCGTTATACATTGAAGCGGAAGAGCACCACGTCGCCGTCTTTCATGACGTACTCCTTGCCCTCGCTGCGGACAAGCCCTTTTTCCTTGGCGGCGGTCATGCTGCCGCAGGCAATCAGGTCGTCATAGGCGATGACCTCCGCGCGGATAAAGCCGCGTTCAAAGTCCGAGTGGATTTTGCCGGCCGCCTGCGGCGCCTTGGTGCCGTTCTGAATGGTCCAGGCGCGCACCTCCTGCTTGCCGGCGGTGAGGAAGGAAATCAAGCCCAGCAGCGCGTAGCACTCCTTGATCAGGCGGTCAAGTCCGCTTTCCTCCAGTCCCATATCCGAGAGGAACATCGCTTTTTCCTCGTTGTCCATCTCGACGATTTCCTCTTCAATCTGCGCGCAAATCGGCAGTACGCCGGCGTGCTCTGCGGCGGCGATTTTCCTGACCTCACGAAAGCCTTCGTTTGAGTCAATGCCGTTTGAGAAATCGTCCTCGCTCATGTTTGCCGCGTAAATCACCGGTTTGCTTGTCAGCAGGGCGATGTCGGCGAGCAGCAGCTTCTCTTCCTCGTCACATTCCACCGAGCGTGCCGGCTTTCCCTGCTCCAACGCGTCAATCACACGCTGATAGAAGTCGATGTCGCGCTGAAATTTCTTGTTGCCCTTGAGCATCTTTTTGGTTTTGTCAATGCGGCGCTCCATCATCTCCAGGTCGGAGAGAATCAGCTCTAAGTTGATGGTTTCGATGTCACGCGCCGGATCGATGCTGCCCTCAACGTGGATAATGTCGTCGTTTTCAAAGCAGCGCACCACGTGGACAATCGCGTCGCACTCGCGAATATTGGAGAGGAATTTGTTGCCCAAGCCCTCGCCCTTGGAAGCGCCCTTTACCAGACCGGCAATATCGACAAACTCAATCGAAGCAGGTGTATATTTATCGGGGTTGTACATTTCGGCAAGCACATCCAGCCGCTTGTCCGGCACCGCTACCACGCCGACGTTCGGCTCGATGGTGCAGAACGGGTAGTTGGCGCTCTGCGCTCCCGCGTTTGTAATCGCGTTAAAGAGTGTGCTTTTGCCGACGTTCGGCAATCCGACGATTCCTAATTTCATATATCTTCACTTCTCCTTTATTACTGGGGTTTTTCAGGTTTCCAAACTTCATTTTACGCCATTTCTACGCCATTTTGTTTGGAAACGAGGTATATTCTACTGTGTTTTTGTTACTGCTGTATTAGCAGCTTCAAATTGTTGTATTGCCTTAGTCATTGAATCATCTGTTACATGAACATAGGTGTCCATTGTAGTTGTGATACTTGCGTGACCTAATAGCTTTTGTAATATCTTCGGTTGCATACCGCTTTCTATCGCTCTTGTTGCGTATGTATGCCGAAGTGTGTGCATAGAGAACGGCGGAATACCCGCTGTTTCACACAGCTTATAGAGGTGTGTGTCATATGAGCTGTTTTTCGCGGGCATTCCTGTCCGAAAGTTAATGAACACCAAATCGCTCATAACAAGGCTTGATGTCTGTCCTGTCTTTCTATCGGTGAATGTCAGCACCTGAGACAATTCCTCTGACAGCTTCTGTGTTTTCCGCTTCTCTTTCAGTTCCAACAGGATATTGTAAGCCTGTGCTGTCAGCGGTATTGTTCTGTAACTCGTCTGTGTTTTCGGCGGTCCTGCTCGCCAAAACTTCTGCTTGTGTCTGAACTCCAATGTTTTATTGACTGTCAGCGTGTGATTGTCCCAATCAATAGCGTCCCATGTTAAGCCTATCAATTCGCCTGTTCTCAATCCTGTTTCAAGGATAAACGCATATTGATAATAATTGTGTGATGATTTCGCTACTTTAAGAAATATCTTCTGCTCGTCAACCGTCAATACCCTGTGGTCGCTCGCTGCTTTAACTGGTTTTGTATATCGCACACCATCCATTGGGTGTTTAGATATGACATCATTCATCACTGCGGCACGAAACATTGTACCCATAGCTATGAATGTCTGCTTGATTGTAGAGCCTGCGTAGGTATCAATCATCTTGTTTAATATCAGCTTACAGTGCATAGGCTTGACATCTGAGATACACATCTTGCCAATGCTCGGTTTGATATTGATAGTGTAACGCTCCTTGTAGTTTCTGCGTGTATTCGGGGATAAATCTACAATCAGGTTATCATACCAATAGTTAAACCAAGTATCAACGGTCACGGTTGAAGTAATCTCCGTATTGTTATGACTATCCTCATACTTCGCATCTGCGAGCCAGTTTCTTGCTTCGGGCAAGGTGTTAAAGTATTTCTCAATTCGCTTTCCGCTCTTGCTGACATACCTTGCAGAGTATTTCTTATCCTTACGCTGTGACAGTCCTCTGCCTATCTCTCTGCCTTTCAAATCCTTTCCCACTAAATACTCCTTCCTGTGAGAAAGAGAGAAAAGAGTTAAGATAACTTAAAAATTATACCACAAAAACTCTTTTCTCTCAATACCTATTTTTGATTTCTGTTGAAAACTATAGAATTAGATAACAAGCTGATTGTTGATGAAATCCTCAAACAGCTTCCGCTTCACCAACTTTTTTGTTCCTACATAAAGAACAAACGGACAATTCGGTGTTCGCAACATCTCTTTGATTTTGTTAATACCAATGTTTGAATATTCCGAAGCCTCCTGCGCTGATAATACAGCTTTCCGATATACAGGGATATTGTTGTTTTCCATTAACTATTTCAACCTCCTAACTCAAAATTCAACATCTTCATCATTACAAGAATTATCACCATTATCACCTGTGTCACCATTTCCTTTATTCAAAATATCAACGGGGTTAATGTGATATGCTGGTAATTTCGATAAAAAATTATTACTCAACGTAATATAACTCCCGTCAGATTTTTGTTCAATGTCAAAGGTGATTCCAACCTGCTCAAGATTACTTCTTACAGATTTAATTCTCCTCGACAGATGATTCGGCGCTTGCGGTAAACTCTTGTTAGTGGGATTGATTCCCAAGCCTTCTGCTATTTGTTTTAATTCTCTGAATAAATCAGATATTCTACCGCTCCAAGTAGTTTTGTGTTCCATGTAATCAACAACCAAAGAAGCTACGCTATCTGCGTTGATTGCTTCTTGATTTTGAATCTGTCGATTACTGTTATACTCTGAGAGGAATTCCTCGCCCTTGCTTCCAAGAGCTTCACCTATCGCATATCCCCACCGGCTGAAATCTGCCATTCTCGATAGCTTGTTAAGTTTAACTGTCGGATAGATTTTCATAGCAGAGGATAGCAGCGTGAAGATTGCTCCGAGAATATACGGACATCTTTTCTTGAAATCACGGTAAATTGTCTGCGCCTCAATCCTGTTTTCCTCACTTACTCGCTCTAACTCAAACAAAATTGAACGGTCAAGTAAATCTGACTTGTTAGCTACATTGTTTATACCATTGATTGTAAGGCAACGCTTGAATGTAAAAATACAATCTTCGCTGTTGGTGAACAACTTCCTCTGTTGGATTGCTCCGCCTGTTATCGCCCTACAAAGGGTATCGCTCATATCATTACTGATTGATGATACATTATCAAACGGCAAATAGTAATGCTGTTGCAAGCTAACAATCAACGAACGCTCGTCTTTACTCAAAGACAGGGTTTCCATTACAGAGGGGTCTATCAACTCTTTCAGCAACATACACGCTGTACTCTTCGCTGCTCCCTTTTCACCAAATATGATTGGCATAGGGTGAGGTATATCGGGAACAAAGCAAGATACCAACCAACACAAGAACAAAGTCTTATGCTTCGTCAGATTGATGAACTGAAATATATCCTCAATATTGCCACGTTCAACAGGAGCAACCTGTGGTTTTTGATGAGAATATCTATAGAATTTTGGGATAGCTTTCTCTATAATCCAGCCTTCGGTATTTGTTCTTACTGCTGTCCATGATTTGTTGGATAAATCATACCAAAAATCGCTGTTGTAATCAGCAACACGATTATGTACTGTATGTATGGGTGTATCGCTGAACTGTGATTTAGCAGATATAATGCTCAGAGCTTCGTTCAATCCGTCACGCTTAATTGTTTTATCGGTGTACTGATTGAAAATCATCTCTGCCCATTGTCTGAATGTTGAGCTATCCAGTGGATAAACTTCGGAGTGTTCGCCTACAGGGAATTCTACAAACGGTGTGTTGTTCTCATTAAAGAAGATTTCTATGCCTTCTTTCTCAAACAACTCCAACATCAGCTTGCCCTGCGATTTCTTGTATGTGGATATTTTGTCCTGATCCGCTTTTTGTTCTGTTTCAGGGTGTTCTCTCTCGGGATATTCTGTTTCAGGCAGACTATCAATCTCCGTCACAGAATGACCTTTTGACAACCAATCGTATATATCCTCTTTTTCTGCTAATTCTGGCAACTCCTTAATGACAGCCCAAGGGATTTTACGCTTGATTCTTCTTGCGTAGTTACGCCCTACACTATCATTATCGGGTATTATAATAACTGCCTTGCCTTTGAATATTTCAATCCATTCATCAGCAAGACTCGAATTTGCCCCGCAATCGAGTGTGGTAGCTGTTAAACCTTGTTTGATTAAGCAGTCGGCGCACTTCTCACCCTCAACAAAGTAAACCCTTTCTGATTTTATTACTTCGGGAAGATTATAAATCAGGTGGCGTATTCCCTTAATATTTGGTGTTCCGTCAGGCTGAAAGAAGAATAGCTTTTTACTGCCGTCGGCATATTCCAAACGCTGTTTCTGATAACTCATCTCTCCGTTTTCATCACAGTAGTTATATACAATACTGTTTACAGACGGATTGTTTGATTTCCTCTTACCAATGAATAAATCTTTCTTGGAAAGACCAACGGCTTGCAGTATTTCATTTTCTGAACACCCTGCAAAACAACGAAGATTGACCCAATCGTTATTCACATAGATAGAAAAACTTGGGTGTTTATCATCGTGAGCAGGACAATGCGCTTCATAACGGTTTCTTGATTTTTGCTCAACACCTTTGAAGTGTGATAGGATTTTATTTAACGTCATTGACAGACTCCTTTCTGATAGCTCGTGCTATGGATAACACTTCTGAAATCGGGTGAAAAAATAGTAATACTTACATCTGTATCTGATTTTCCGACATTCAGGTTTAAGATAGTATTATCTCCAAAAGGGACAAACTGAATACTCTGTACAGCGGAATCTGTAAAGATAAGATTATGTATTTGGATTAGATTCACTTTTTAACACCTCCAAAAGTAATAGTTGCAATTCTAAACCAAATACTATATAATAAATACATAGCAATGGCTGAACTGCTTTTGAATGAACTGCGGTAAAGCTGATTTCATACTGTTTGAGTACTGCGAATACTCAAACAGTAATTTTTTTGTTTCAATTTCTTGCCCCCCTTTCGTGATTGTTTCAGCTTACACATTTATTATAGACGGTCAACCGAGTGAAGTCTACTGTCGAAAAGAATTGATATTATAGAGAAATATTATTACTAAAATATTGACATCTTCTCTATAGTAAAGTATAATGTGATAGTACTCTGTTAAAGGAAGTGTGAAGCCATGACAAAAGATGAAATCAAGGAAGAAACACAGATAGTAAAAGCAAAGTTTATGGAGACTTTTGCTAATAATCTCGGCAGAATTCGCTCAGAAAGAGAATTATCGCAAGAGAAGCTTGCCGACATGGCTGGTATATCACTATCTGTTGTTTCCAATTATGAAAACAAGAAAAAGCTCGCAAGTGCACTTTACGCTAAAAAATTAGCAACTGCATTAGATGTATCAATAGATGAATTATGCGGTGAAAGTGCTGATACTCGCTATATAAAAAAATTAGAGGATAACCCTATTCAAGCTATCCTCACTGTTATTCGTCTGTTTAGGTTTCACATTCAGCTTACAGATAACGGTGACATAATATTGTCTATGCCCCATGATGAAGCAGGGTATTCCTCAACTGAAATCAAGAAGTTTATAAAAGAGTATATGGTAGTACAAGAATTTAAGGATGTAAATTCAAATGATTCAGGTGTTGAAATGGCTGGCAAGCTGCTTGAACACCTTGCAGAGAAGTATAAGCATATCCCCGATTTCCCTGATTACATAATGCCAGAGCATATTTTGAAAAAGCAACGCTCTAAAAAATCGGAGAAATAACGCCTGCTTTGTATAGAGTTAGTTATCGCAAGCCATAGTGAGAGTGTAAAACTACCCTTGATTTTTTCAAAGGTTTACATTTCAACCGCTTCCTTTCCGTAAATCTGAATACTGACTATAGTAAAAGCCGCTGGAACTAATAACGCTCCAACGGCTTTTAATCATATTGAAAGTAGGCAGTACCAAAGAGATTACTTCTTTAGAGCGCACCTACGAGGGTGTAAATATCGTCACCGACTGTAATGTTAATACGGTCAGGCTCTTGTGTAAAATCAATTTCATACTTCTGTAATTCGGGAATTTGTGACAGAAAATCTGCTACTTCGGACAGAGTGATATAAAATTCCTCTGCATTTTGTATGTTCAATGAACTGTAAACAACTCGTTTCATTGCCTGTTACTCCTTGTAGTTGATTTGACTATCTGCAATACACGGATTTTGTTTGTCCAATAATATACAAGGTTTCACAGGATTTTGAGGTGATAATGAAAAATAACTATGCCTAATCCTCTACTCCAAGCAGTATATCAACTGCTTTCTGTAAATCTGTCTTATCACGGTACGCAATGATGATTCTTCTCTCTTTATCATTCAACTCATCAGAAGCTAAACGCACATTAAGCAACTCACTCGGAGAGACATTCAACGCTATACAAATATCTGCCAGAATATCTGCGTCTGGACGGTTTACCCCCTGTTCCCAGTTAGATACCCTGCTATTACTTACGCCTATCATCTCGCCAAATTCTCGTTGACTATAACCCCTATCTTCACGGAATTTCTTAATTCTTGCGCCAATCTCATATTTAGAATTGCTCACGTTACTCACCTCACTATGTATTATACCCTTCCTGCAAGAAAAAGCAACAAAAAATCAAGAATTTCTGTATAAATATATTGACTTTACAGAATAACACCACTATAATTAAATTAAATACAGAAATTCTGTAAAGGAGTGATAACAAGTGAGAGTTTATGAAAAGGTACGCGCCTATATCGACGAACAGGGATTGAAGCAAAAAACAATCGCCGAGAAAGCAGGCATACCCAATGTAACTTTCAACGCAATTATGAATGGCAAGAGAACATTATACGCAGACGACTTAAAAGCAATCTGTATAGCATTGCAGGTCAGCCCCGAATTGTTTATTGAGGTTAAATCTGTGAGTTAGCTATACTGCTATCTGTCATATTGAAAGGGTGTAAGAAATGAAGAAAATAGTATGTATCATACTGACTATTGCAATACTACTGTCAATGTCTGCGGTAGTACTTGCGGCTTCTGCTGATGTTGTACAGACAGGTAACAACACAGAAGAAACAGCTCCGCCGGAAGAATTTACAGAACCATACATAGAACCAAGCTGTGCGCCTGAGTTTACAGAACCGCCAACCGAACCATATGTTGAACCTACAACATCATCTACACTACCTTATGAAAATTATGAGTACCCCGATTCTGATGATAGAGGTGAATGTAATTCAAACGCAAATGTATATTGGGATTACTATAATGACGGTAGATTGATTATTCACGGGGTAGGATATATTGATGATGAATTTCGCAACAACTTATACCCTTGGTATAAGTATCATGAAAGCATAAAATCAGTATTTGTTGAGGGAGTTGATAATGTTCCGTGCAATGCTTTTACCTCATATCCAAATCTTGAGAGTGTAATAATTGGAGATAAAATCACTTCATTGGGAAGAAATGAATATGAATTTCATGGAGAGGCAACATATACAATAGCTCCTTTAACATTTGCACAATGTACTAATCTGAAATCGGTTACACTTGGAAAGAATATCACATTTATAGATGATGCAATTTTTTTAGGTTGTGAAAATCTATCTGAAATAAATCTGCCTGATTCCCTTGTAAGAATCGGTCAATCAGCTTTCAGAAACTGTACTAATCTTAAACTACAATCAACGAATAACGTATCAGTGATAGGAGCATACGCGTTTCAAAACTGTTCTTCTATTGAAAGCATAGAGTTTAAGAATGATGTTGATAATATTGGTAAGTACGCATTCTCTAACTGTACTTCTTTACAGTCGGTAGTTTTGATAATTCGCTTGATAGATTAGGTGAGTATGCTTTTTCTAATTGCACTGCCTTAGCTGTAATCTCTCTGCCAAGTGATTTTGAAAACATAACTTATTCATCTATTGAGAATACTGCATTTGTCAATGATGAAAATAATTGGGAAGACGGTATTTTATACATCAGCAACAATGTTGTTAAGGCAAAGGAAGATATTTCAAATGTCTGCCGTATCAAAAATGGTACAAATAAGATTCTTTCATACGCATTCAGCGGTTGTGAAGAATTAGAATCAATAGTAATTCCAGATAGTGTTTCAACAATAGGTATATACGCTTTTAATAACTGCTCAGGGTTGAAAGCAGTTAAGTTTGGTAAGGGTATAACAGATGTGTATGATAGCGCTTTCAATGGTTGTAGCAACATAGAAAAAGTTGACATTCCAAGTATCGCTTTATGGTGTAAAATCCATTTTGGATATGTTCTTTATTCCGATTGGTCAAGCCATAGAAGCTTCACTTGCAATCCGCTTTATTACGGCGCTGATTTATATGTTAATGGATTTCTTCAAACTGATATAGTAATCAGTAATATTGAAGCTATTGACATATACACATTCTATAACTGCAAGAGTTTGAAAACAGTAATCATCAACGGAAATGTTTCAGAAATAGGTGACTACGCTTTCTTCGGCTGTTCCAATCTGCAAGAAGTCAAGCTAAAGAAGAATGTAAATAGAATCGGCAGTAAATCCTTTTGGAATTGCTCCAAGCTAAAGGATATATACATCTACAATCCCGACAGCAATATCCCCAATACCTATGAAACAATTTCTGGATCAGCTACTATTCACGGCTACGACAATTCAACGGCTCAAATATACGCAGGAAACTACAACAGAAGTTTTGCATTGATTGAAGATAAGCCTATCATACTCGGTGACGCTGACGGTGACGGCGACCTTAATATCACAGACGCTACTTGCATACAACGACACCTTGCAGAAATTCCTGTGTATGAATATATTGAAGAAGCGGCTGATACAGACGGCGACGGTCAAGTATCAATCATTGATGTAACCATGATACAACGCTATCTAGCCCAACTGCCTTGTTCAGAGGGAATAGGTGAAGTAATAAAGTAAATATCAGAAAACTAATACAACTCACGCAATAGAGAATCAACTCCTGCGTGGGTTGTTCTCTGTATAAAAACAAACAACTCATTTTATTTATTATTTTTCATCTGCCAAAGACTTCTGCAATTCAACAAAAAATACTTCAAAAATATAAAAGAAAAAGTTGACTTCTTTTTGTTTATATCTTATAATACGCAACATCATATTTTAGTAGGTGGGTTTGATTATGATTTACGGCTATGCAAGGTGTTCAACCAACGAAGAATTACAAGACATCAATCGACAAATCAGAGAGTTAAAACAACTCGGCGCAACTGATGAAACAATCTACTTTGAGTATGAAAGCGGCACCAAGACAAATCGCTCTCAATTCAACAACCTGTTAAACGCCATTAAATCGGGTGATACGATTATTTCTACGGAAGTAAGTAGAATTACCCGAAGCACCAAACAACTATGTGAGATAATTGAATTTGCCAAAGATACGCATATAAAATTGGTACTCGGTACATTTGTTGTTGACTGCACCAAAGAACTTGACCCAATGACAGAGGGTATGCTGAAAATGATGGGTGTATTCAGCGAGCTTGAAAGAAATATGATAAGTCAACGAGTTAAAAGCGGTATGAGGAACGCCAAAGCCAAGGGGTGTAAGATAGGCAGACCCACGACAACGGCTGACGATATACCCAACGTATTCTACAAGCACTATCCTAAATACAAGAATGGTGAAATCAACAAGGTAGAATTCGCTAAAATCTGCTCACTCTCATATCCTACAATATTTAAGTATATACGCATTGTTGAAGCGCA
The DNA here is from genome assembly GCA_017471345.1 of Ruminococcus sp. Lineage (GTDB taxonomy): Bacteria > Bacillota > Clostridia > Oscillospirales > Acutalibacteraceae > Ruminococcoides. The sequence continues at coordinate 6,683 of JAFUUV010000173.1, read as the reverse complement.
GAAATAATATCTGCAAATAAATACAGCGGTCATCTATCAACTGTCAATCGGTGATAAATGACCGCTGTTTACTTGTTAATAGTCTACGCCATTTGTTACGCCATTTTGGTGTACAGATATAAACGCTTAAGGACACTTATGTATCATTAAAACTTCAGGTTTTCTCAGAGATGTTCATAAAATGACAATCAATGTATCACTTATGTGAAGATATGGAAAATCGTCAATTTATAACGATTCCTAATTTCATTTTGCTCGCTCCTTTTTTACATATCAAAAATAATTATACCATAATCGTCAGCAAATCTCAACTGTAAATGTAAAATAGCTTTCTTTTGTTTTCATGGTTTACCGTATCATACAAACAAATCCCTTTAGATATTTTGCTTGTAATGCTATCATATAGGTGCTGCAGGAAAATTCGATAAAAACTTTTTTGCGCAGCGACAAGAGTGAGCCATGTGTGCTTCGGCGCTGTCTTTGAGTGATCGGAATCTGTGGCTTTTGTTGTCTAAAAATTTTTATTATTTTTTTATTTTTTTCGGAAGAATGGCATATATACCATAGCCTATATATGCGCCCAAGAGATTAAGGATAACATCATCAATGTCAATGTTCCGGTACATATTGCCGATGGATAAGCCGATGCATAATTGTGAAAATTCAATCGCTGCTGTAAACGATAGTGCAATGAGCAGCTTTTGCCACCAATGCGGCAACTTAAACAGCATTAATACCATTATGCCGAAAGGAACGGACAGTGCAATATTACCGATAATCTGAGAAATAGCAGTTGCGGTGACTCCGTTTTGAAATGCCGATATAATTGTTTTAAACGGTATGAAATTATACCATGTGATGGTATCCGTATATTCCGTTACATCATCGTACACGATTGGGAATAAGGTGACAATCGCAATGGCAACCAAATAGATAATAAAAATGCAGGTGACAACGATTCTTTTAACAGGTCGTTTTCTGATGATTGCGTAAATTAAATATACAGCTAAGATAACCGCTCCAATCAATATCGCCAATCCGTTAGTAATCATTTCTTTTGCTCCGGTTTATATCATAATTCTTTAATCGCTTTGATAATTTCTTCCGCCGTTTTACCTTCTCTGAGCTTTGTCTCCAGCGCGTCATTAAACGCAGCAAGCTCATCCTCTGAAAAAGAGGCGGCAGAGTATTCAAATCTTCCGATTTCATTGGGATTGTATGTTAAGTGAAGCTTGTCGCACATTGTCATGAGCGTTTCTTTTTTGGGATTTTCAATGAAGCGTCCTAAGATTTTATTAACGGTGCTGGGGGAAGCACCGATATATCCGGCAAGGTCTTTTTGCGTCAGCTGTTTTTCGCTTAATGTGTCCAAAATTTTGGTGCGGATGTCCTTACGCATTTTTTAACGTCCTTTCCGTTTAAGGTAATTATAGTATAACAGAATTTTTATGCTTTCGCAAGTAATGTTGTATTATTCACGCAACTTGCTATTGCAATTTGCAAAAATGCAGGGTGAAATTATGCACGTTAGCTTTTTCGTTAATCGCTTCGACCGTCAATCGAACAACAATGAAAAACCTCGGCTAAACGCGTCGCGTTCGCCGAGGTTTTTCAACTCTGTGTGTTTGTGTTTGTTTTTTCTGTTGATAAATTTTCAATTTATCAATTTGTCATTGAAGTTCCGTAACGTCTTTTTCAAACGTATCAGAACCGAGAGCCTGGAGCTTGGTTAAAACTGTCGAAAGAACCGTAGGCGTCAAACTCGTTGATGATCAGCTTCTCACGCTCGTATAACGGCCTTGTTTTTATTTTTCAGCCATCACGGATTCTCCTCCGTTTCAGCTTTGTTACTGGGCAGCGCCATGGAGCTTACCTGATTGTAGCTGCACATACAGCCGCCGTAGTAGGTGTTTGCCCTGTAGGTGTTGTAGAATACTCTCAGCTTACCGTTTGCGTCGTAGTAGCGGATATACGATCTCGCGTCGATTTTCTCCGCTTTCTTATCAGCCGAAGCAGCGTCATCGTAGGTTACAACCAGCGTATACAGCCTGTAATCGGTGAAGTTGCGGTGATCCTTTGCGATTTTTCCGGTACCCTTGGTGCAGTTTACGTTGGTAATGTAACGGTAGTCGGTGTTTGCCCCGCTACCTTTGACAGTGGTATTCTTTCCGTTTACATTCTCACCCTTGTATTGCAGGGTGTATGCCGTGGTATCCACAACTTTATAGTTGTTGATAAACGCATTGATATTGGCTTCGGTACCCACTGCATAGCCGTATTCTACATCGACATTGCCTTCGGGTGTGCTGACCTGTGTTGTGGACAGCGCGTCGATTTTGCTCAGGAGCTCTTCGCTCAGCGAGGTGACAAAGCGCAAGCCGCCGGGTGTTATCTCGGTATAGTTATCATCATACATCTGCGGTTCGCGAATCTGTACGCCTGCCAGACCGAAGCCGCGGTAGCCGCTGATGATATTTGTATCCTCGTCAGACTTCGCAACCGTTCCGACCTTGATCCACTTTGCGTAGAGGTGATAGTCTGTATCACGCTCTCCATAGGTATCACTTTCAAAATTCGCCGCTGTATTTACATCGTTGTTCGGCGTATCGCTTTCGGAATAGTCGTTATTATGATACCAGCCGGCGAAGACGTACTCGTCGCCCGCCCATTCGGGAATGTCATAGAAATGGGTGATAGTTTTGTTCGCGTTCAGATCCTTCGGCTCATAGATTTTGAAAATCGCGTCGTCATGCTCCGGCTGATTCCATGGAAGATAACCTTAAACCGCGGCTCGTCTACCATTTCGACATAGGTGACGTACTCGTCGCCGATTTTCGTCAAGCCCTCGCTGTCGATCGTAAAGGTAATCGGCTCGGTTGCTTTATAGTCAGCCGGCGGAGTAACCTCTTCCAATCTGTAGGTACCGGCAACGATGCCTTCCTCAAATATAATTGCTGAATCTGTCGAGACAAAATCTTGACCTATCTGAGTTGTGGTATTGTCGTTGTTCACTCTGAGAAGTCTGAGCGTTGCTCCGGCAAGCGGCTCATGGTGAGAATCGACCTTGAGTATTCTCACCTGCATATTCTCGACGTCATGATAGGTCGTTTCGCTTAAGATTGGTTTTTCCAGCGTCGCACCGTTCACCGTGGTAATCTGCGCCGTATTCTCGAATGTGCCGTTATCCACATTGACAGTAGCGGGAATGGAGAGTGTAATGGTCTCATTCGGGCTGAGGTTGTGGATCGTCGCAGTGAACTCGTTATTGCTGAGAGTATAATCCACACGCGGTGAGGAATCCAAATTAACCGGGGCGTTATCCCCGATTTTAACCTGAATCGCGTTATTGACAACGAGACCCGCGGGAAGGGTATCCTTGACCACGATATTATTCAGCGTCATATTCGGGTCGGGATTTGTCACGGTCAGGTCATAGGTAAGAACGCTCTGATATACAACGCCCATCGGGTTATTCCGTGTTCCGCTTTCGGGAAGCGAGGTTTTTGTAAATCGCGGGAGCTGCTTGTGCAGAACGACGCTCGAAACCGCCTTATCACCGCTCAGAATCTGGTTGTCTCCCGACACGCCTCTGTAGCTGACGCTGTTGAAGGTCACCTGGTCGTTTTTGTCGGTATCGGCAGGCGAGAGCATATTCACATAGATATTCATAATCAGCGAGCCTGTGAACTCAAACGGGCTGCCGCTCGCTGACTTTGAACAGTCTACCGCGATCGCCGTGACGTCTTTGTCGTTCTCGGGACGAACCGTCGTCCAGATTTGGGTATTTGAAATATCCATATCCTCGTTGGATAAGCTGTCCTTCGGTTTCGTCGAATAATATACTACGGGAGCGCAGTGTTCGCCGTTAAACTCATAGAGGCTCACCGCCGAGGTATCCACTCCGGCGAACGTACCCTCCCACTCGGGGGTCAGCTCATCTGTACCGTTTTCAAGGACATTATAGAACACAAGGTTCTTTGCGGTCGTATCGCTGCTCTGCATATACGTGATTCGATATGTATACGGGCTGTTGATACCGACGATCTCGCTCGAGGAATACTTGGCGTCGGTTTTGACCGCTGTTCTGAAGCTGACAGAATATGCGGTAGGTTCTTTGGCGTGCGTCAGCTCATAGGCATAAGCGATATGGTCTTTATATTCCGCTTCCAGCGTTTCGTAGTAGTTGCGGTAAGGAGTCGGGATAACATTCAGCGGACCATAGCAGAGATCGGGCTTAGCCTGAGCCGAGGAGGTGTTGATAAAGGCAACGGAGTTACCGATTTGTTCACCGCGCGCGAATACATTTTCGTACGAGGTACTCATCATATAATAAACGTCAACGCCGTTGGGATATTTATCATTAATTGTCAGGTCATCGGGCAGGCTGACCGATACGATCATCATCGTCTGTCCCGAGCCTTGGTAATTGTTCACAAGCTCAACGTCATAATGCGAGCTGTCGAGCTTTTGGTAGAGCGCCTCATTGGAAGTGAGCACCGTATCGTAGCTGTCCGCCTTTTTACTGCTCTTTTCTGTGGTGGCGGTAATCATTCTCGGTACAACGAACACGCTGTTTCTGTCAACCGAATAGCCAACGGGCAGCAGATCATAGAACACTCCCGAACGCAGCCTGCGGAATCTGCCGGAGTCATTACGGTTCCAGCTGCTTATAACTGCCGCCATCTTTTCCGTGTTGGAGTTGGAATCCATTTTAACGTACTCTCTCGAGGCGCAGTTCTTTTCAACATAAAGATTCGTACTGCTGATGTTCAGCTCGTAAACGCTCGGATAAGCGTCGCCGGTATCGGTTGTATATGTTGTCTGTGTATTATCCTCGTCGATCGTCAGCGTAGATTTGTTTTTAATGATGGTCGAATAACCGTCGTCCAAATGATCGCTGACGAGTGTTTTCACCTTATCCGAAGCGTTCAGATACATTTCGGGGGTCACGGTGATACCTGTCGCAAAGAAGGAACTTGTGTGCTCTATCTTGAATTCAACGGTATTCGCGGGCAAATCTACATGGGAGATGACCTGAGTCGGCTTAAAGCTTTTCAGCAAGCTGAAAGACGGTTCGCCCTTGATACGGTAATATACAGCGATATCCTGATAAGCGTCGTAGTCGGTGTGCTCAAAGGGATTCATCCAGTTATCGCCCAGATAGGTCGAGTCATACTCCCTGAGCGTGATATTCAACCCGGTAAAGTAATAGTCGTTCTCGCCGAGAATCACGCTGGGATCCGACCAGCTGTAGTTGGTATTGGTGCCCTTGCCCTCGGATATGCTGACGCTGCCGTTATAGCCGTCGGTGATGGTATACTTCCTTGCTTTGGCGGTATAGCCGAGATCGTTTTCCGCTTGAGTCACTCTTCCCGCTGGAGCTGTCGACTCGGAATAGACGATATTATATGTCAGCTTGACGCTTTTACTATCGTCGATAATATCCTCCTGACCGCCCGTGATCACATGAGCGGAGGTGTTGGTATAGTTCGGAACGCGCTTGTTAAAGCTGTTTAAGCCGTCGGGGTCTTCACCGGGCCAGTATATCTCTGCGGTAGCGGAAACACGGTGATAAGTGGAGTAGCCCGACTGCCAGTTCTCGGTTACGACCGCCTCGTTGTCTACGGTCGCCCAGCTGCCCTGCAGATTGTCGAATACCTCCGCCTTGCTGTGCTTGGTGACGACCTGCTGAACGATTTGATCTCGTTTGGTGATGTCGACCTGCGTTTCTGCGGGAGGATTCACCACGACAGAGCCGTCATGCACCGTTTCCTCTGTCCATTCAAAGCTGAACGGCTGGTTTGTGGCGGCTGTGAAGCGCTCGGCGAGGTCCCACGTGATATAGATGTATTCGTCCGAGTCCGCGGGTTCCTCGCCCCACGCGTTGTTCCACTTGAACGAAACATTAGCAGCCGTCTTTGACTGAGAGGTCGCGACCCTTGTGTGAACCTCGATATAAAGATCTTTGGATTCGGTGTACTCAGCCGTGTCGTCTTTATTTGTATCGACTGTAATTGTAGGCGTGATCGGCACATTATACTCAGAAGAACTGTTGTCATAATACGGGATACTTCTGACATAGTTGCCGTCCTCGTCGATTGCTCCGCCGGGAACATTAATGGGAGAAACCGTATAATAGATATTCGCGTAGGATTGGTCATTTTTTCTGAGCGGACGGTTGTTGATCAGCTCGTAGTGATCGTCATACTCTACATATCCAAAATAGAAATCATCTGTAGATGAGACCGACTCGGGGTCGTACGGCTGAATATTACTGCTTTTGACGTTAGCCTCGCCAATCAGGTTACCGTTCCAATCCTTAAAGGCATATTTAGGGATACTGATCTTTACGGTACCGGTATCAAGCTCCAGATTGCCGCTGTCAAAGGATACATAGAGGATCGCGCTGATATCATTCTTTGTGTTCGGGTGGAAGGTCAGACGGTCGTCAACATTCGTTACCACCGACGCGGTAGAGTTCTTCCAGTACATGGAGTACTTGTAGCCGTTCTCACTGGTAACGATATTCTTCACCCAGTGGGCGTAGTAAGTCTTGTCCCCAGTTACAGGGTCGGTTGTATTGAGCTTTGTACCTGTGAAGTCAGGGTTCGGATACCAGCCCTCGAGCGTATACTGGCTCGCTGACTCTTCGACAACGCCCGTATCGTGATAGAGCGCGCCGG
>JAFUUV010000172.1 GCA_017471345.1 Ruminococcus sp. | reverse complement strand
GTAAACGGTCCGAGCACCTTTGCGCCTGAGCCGACCAACACGTTTTTGCCGAGCGTCGGGTGACGCTTTCCGGTATCCTTGCCGGTACCGCCAAGGGTGACGTTTTGATAGATGGTACAGTTGTCGCCGATAATCGTGGTTTCGCCGATGACGACGCCCATGCCGTGGTCGATAAACACACCGCTGCCGATTTGCGCGGCAGGGTGGATTTCGATGCCTGTTTTATGGCGGCTGCGCTGAGAAATCCAGCGAGCGATAAACGGATGTCCGTGCTTCAAAAACCAATGCGCACGGCGGTGAGAACGGATTGCCTTAAAGCCCGAATAGAGGAAGAATACCTCCCATTTACTGCGGGCGGCAGGGTCGCGTTCCAACACCGCGTTAATATCTGATTTCAGCGTATTAAACAAATAATCACATCCTACTTATCTGCGATAAAGTGATAATTCTGCACAACATAAATCACGCCGGAGATGATGGCAAAAACAGTGGAAATCCAAATCAGCACTTCGCCGATGACGAACAGCCAGATACGCATTGCCGCCAAATCATATATGGCGCTTGGAGGAAGCACAGCGGCTAAAATTCCAATCAGGGCATACATCATCAAAATCACGATAATCGCGACCATCTGTGTGGTGGTTTTCACTTTGCCCCACATATTCGCGGCGATAACCTCGCCCTTGGCGGCGGCAATCAGCCGGATGGAGGTGACGGTAAACTCACGGAAAATCACAATAATCACTGCCACACAATCGCACCAGCCGTTCTGCACAAAGCAGAGGAGCGCGGCAAGCACGAGAATTTTATCCGCCAACGGGTCGGCAAATTTGCCGAAATCGGTGATAAGGTTTTTTCGGCGCGCGATTTTTCCGTCGAGCATATCGGTGATGGATGCCGCGACAAACAGCACCAGCGCAACGAGGGTGTGCATAGGGAAGGGAATCAGCAGCGCCGCTACAAACAGCGGTACCAGCAAAATTCTTCCCATTGTCAGTTTATTCGGTAAATTCATATGTGTTACCTGCCATTACTCTATCATGGTTCCAACCGGATCGCAGCCGAGATAATCCTCCACCTTTACCATTACAAATTCTCCGGCGGCGGGCTTTCTTTTACCGCAGGTGAAGAAGACGCAGCCATCCACCTCCGGAGCGTCGGCTGCGCTCCTGCCGAAGAAACACGCGGCAAGACGGTCATAGCCCTCGCACAGCACTTCGATTTCCGTGCCAATCAGTTTTTCGCAATTCTCCGCCATGACGGTCTGCTGTTGTTCCATCATGATGTCGGCACGGTTTTGCTTGGTTTCCTCATCCAGCTGGTCGGGGAATTCCGCTGCCGGCGTATCCTCCTCCTGCGAGTAGGCAAAGCATCCCATGCGCTCAAAGCGGATTTCATCGGCAAACGCCGCTAATTCCTCAAACTGTTCCTCGGTTTCACCGGGGAAACCGGTGATAAAGGTCGTGCGCAGCGTGACATTCGGGATGCGTTTCCTGATTTTTTTCAGAAGCGCTGTCAGGCTCGCGCGGTCGCCGCGGCGGTTCATACGCCGCAGTACCTCGCCGTTACAGTGTTGCAACGGCAAATCAATATATTTTACGATTTTTTCTTCGGAAGCGATGGTGTCAATCAGTTCGTCGGTTACGCGGTCGGGGTAGCAGTACAGTACACGAATCCAGCGCAGCCCGTCGATTTTGCACAGTTCCCTCAGCAGCGAGGCTAATTGCGGTTTGCCGGTCAAATCCTCGCCGTAGCGTGTGGTATCCTGCGCAATCACATTCAGCTCTTTGACGCCTTTTTGAGCGAGTATGGCTGCTTCCGCAATCACTTCCTCCGGCTGACGGCTGCGAAAGCCGCCGCGAATCAGGGGAATGGCGCAGTAGGTACATCGGTTGTCGCAGCCCTCGGCAATTTTAAGATAAGCGGTATAAAACGGTGTGGACTGCACCCTTCCACCGTTGAGCGGCAGCTCCAGCTTGTCGGGGAACAGCTCTACCTTCTCGCCGCCGAGCGCCTGGCGCACCACCTCGGCAATTTTGGCGTTCGCACCGATACCGATAGCGGCGTCTACCTCGTAGAGCTGCTTGGTCAACTCGTTCTGATAGCGCTCCGCGAGGCAGCCGGTGACGATAATCGCCCGAATTTTTCCCTCGCGCTTGAGTGCGCCCAGCTCGATGATTTCGTCGATGCTTTCCTGCTTGGCTGATTCGATAAAGCCGCAGGTGTTCACAATCACCGCGTCTGCGTCGGCAGGATCATTCACAATTTGAAAGCCGTGCTCACGCAGAGAATACAGCAGCATTTCCGCGTCAACCTGGTTTTTCGCGCAGCCGAGAGAGACAATGCCAACCTTTTCATTCATATGCGTCATTCCTTCTATGTAGTCATTTTATGTGAAATCAGTTTTGTAAGCATGGATGCTGCGTTGTTATTCGTCTAAATCTTGCAAAGCCGCTTTGATATCCTCCCAGCCGTAGCCCAGCCGCTGCAAGGCGGCAACCGCGCGTCGGCGGATTTTTTCATCGGAAACGTTGGGGTATTTGCGTGCAATCACCTGACGAATCTGCTCCTGCTCGTCAATTTCCATGCTGTCGAGCACCTCGTCAATGATTTCGCGGTCAATGCCCTTGCGCCGCAGTTCGATAGCGGCGGCACGCTTGGACATACGCTTTGTGTACAACAGCTTGCGCGCGTAGCTCTCGGCAAAGTCGCGGTCGTTGACCAACCCCAGCTCCTCCATGCGTTCTACCGCGTGTTCGGCAGCGTCAGCGTCACAGGTGCGGCGAATTTTGTCCCGCAGCTCCTTTTTGGAGTGGTTGCGGTAGGAAATCAGCCACAGCGCCTTTTCTTTGGCACGGCGGTCATTGCTGCGGACAATCAGCTCATGCAGTTCCTCGTCATTCAGCTCCATGCCGACGTTCACACGGTTCTCTAACAGCGCCTGCGTATCGAGATTGACGGCGAATTCACCGTCAATATACACCGCGCTGAGAGCCTTGCGACGCGGCTTGATAGCGGTAATTTTCATCAGTCTTCGACCATGATGTCAATGTTGACGTCTTTGGCAGGCGCTGCCGCCGCGTCGTTTGCGGCAGGAACCTCCTCCACTTTCGTTTTGGCTTTTGCTTT
>JAFUUV010000171.1 GCA_017471345.1 Ruminococcus sp. | reverse complement strand
TGGTGTCGTTGATATATATCCAGCCGACGATTTCGGGGTTAATCTCCAGCAGCTCGTCCCAGTCGATACCGCTGCCCTCGTCGTCCTTTTCGGGAGCGTGGTCGTCGGATTTTTCCTCGCGGTGAGCGATTTTCTGAATTTCGTCATTGAGCTGTTCGTTTTTGATGCTGAGGAACACCATGTTGTACAGCAGCATTCCCAGCGCGCCGAGAAACACCAGCACCATGGCGATGACGGAGAGCTTGCGCAGAATTTCCTTTTTGCTGTCGCGCGGCAGCGGAATGTAGCGGCTCTTGAAGTCGGTACGCGGCGGCACATAGTCCTCCGTGCCGAAGCCGTCGGGGAAATCGGCGGCGGAATTCTCGTAGATTTCCGTCGTCCGCACGGCGGCAAGCGCGGCGACCATGCCGAAATCCTGACCGGTCAGCTCCGCCTTGGGAACCGCCGCGACGCGGATTCCCTTATAGACAAAGCAATAGCCCTTGTAGCCTTCGCCGAAATCGCCCAGCGAGAACACCTTCGCCTTTTTGCGGTGGATGATGTATTCTTCCTCGAGCGCGTGCAGCTTTTCCTCGTCCGCTCCCTCGCGCTTCGCCTCGGCAAACGCCTTGTCGCGCGTTTTCCAGTAGTTCTTGGGAACCGGCTCGTTTTCGGCGCGTTCGGCGGCGGCGACGGTCTCGACAAAATACTTTTTGAAAGAGCTGTCATCCTGTGTCCGCAGAGCGTTGGCTATAATCACCACGTCGGGTTTATCGTCGGATGCGGCAATGGCATTGAGGGTGCTGTTGATCAGCGTGGGATGCAGCAGCGTTTTTTTGACGGCGTTCAGCGTATAGCCGTACTGCGCAAGATGAAGCCGCAGCTCGTCCTCGCGGTCGGGCAGGAGGTCTTCCTCGCGCTTTTTGCTTACGGATAAAATTTCAATATACACGCAAGCACTTCCCTTCCTTTATATCAGAGTGGTTATGAAATACAGCAGACAATCACGCGTTGATTTCGGTGATTTTCAGGTTTTGCAAAGCTTCCTCGACCAACGGCTCAAAGCCTGCCTGCTCCTGCGCCCGCTTGACGAATTTGAGAATCGGCTTGGTGCGCGGATGACGCGGCGTAAAGACCGTGCAGCAGTCCTCGTAAGGCTCAATCGAGGTTTCGTAGGTATCAATTTTGTAGGCGATATTGATGATTTCCTGCTTGTCCATGCCAATCAGCGGACGGAACACCACCATGCTTGTCGCCTCGTCGGTACAGCCTAAGGCGCCGATGGTCTGGCTGGCGACCTGACCGAGGCTTTCGCCGGTAATCAGCGCGGCACATTCGCGCTGCTTGGCGATACGCTCGGAAATCTGCATCATCAGGCGGCGCATGATAATCGTGAACAGCTCCTCGGGACAATCGTCGCGGAGCTTCTCCTGCAATTTGGTGAACGGCACCGTATACATCCGGATGGGACCGGCGTAGCGGCTGACCTTTTCGAGCAGGCGCACCACCTTTTCCTCAGCGCGCCGGCTGGTGTAGGGCGGACTGGCAAAATGAATGGCGGTGAGCTTGATGCCGCGCTTCGCCATCATGTAGGCAGCGACGGGAGAGTCGATGCCGCCGCTGATGAGAATTGCCGCGCGGCCGCCGGTGCCGACGGGAATACCGCCTGCTCCGCGGATGGGATCGGCGTGAATGTACGCGCCGAAGTCGCGGATTTCCACATAAACCGTCACGTCGGGGTTGTGCACATCGACGCGCAGGTGCGGAAATTTGGAGAGCAGCAAGCCGCCTGTCTCGCGGCAAATGTCGGGAGAACGCAGCGGAAACTTCTTGTCGCTGCGCTTTGCCTCCACCTTGAAGGTTTTGGCGCCGCGCAGGATTTTTTCGAGATACACCGGCGCGGTGGCAAGCACAGACTCCATGGTCTTTTCCTCGCACATCGCGGCGCGCGAAAACGAAACGATGCCGAACACGCGCGAAACGCGGTCGCACGCCTCGTCAAAATCGACATCGTCCGAAAGCGGACGGATGTAGATGGTCGATTGCGCGGAGGTAATTTCAAAGCGACCCAAATCCTCCAGCGCGTGGCGGAGGTTGCGCTTGAGAATATCCTCAAACTGACGGCGGTTTTGTCCCTTCAGAACAATCTCACCGTCTTTTAAAAGCAGTATTTCTTTCATATGAATTCCTTTACCGATAGGCAAGCGTTTTGAGACCGAAGGCAATGGCGTTGGCTAATGCGTCAACATCGTCTCGGGTGTTATATTTGGAAAAGCTGATGCGCAGAGCGCTGTCAGCCCGTTTTTTGTCGATTCCCATGGCGCTGAGCACGTGGCTGGGCTTTCCCTTGGCACAGGCGCTGCCAGAGGACACGTAAATTTCGCGCTCCTCCAGAAAGTGGAGTATGGTTTCACTGCGCACCCTTCCTGCCGAGATATTGAGCACATACGGCAGCGCGTTTTCGGGTGAATTGAGCACCACGCCGTCAATCGAAAGCAATTTTTCCTTGGCGTAGGCATGGAGGGCGGCGACCTTTTCTAAATTCTCCGCAATGGCAAATTCGCCGCAGGCGACGCCGAACGCCGCGATGGACGGCAGGGCTTCCGTGCCGCCGCGCAGACGCTTTTCCTGTTCGCCGCCGAACTGGCGCGGCAGAATCCGCACACCCTTTTTGACATACAGCGCGCCGCAGCCCTTGGGGGCGTGCACCTTGTGGGCACTGACGGTCAGCAAATCCGCGCCGAGCGATTTGACACGCACCGGCAGCTTGCCGAACGCCTGTACCGCGTCGGTATGGCAGATGACATCGCGGCAGCGCAGCCGCGCCGCTTCAAAAATATCCGCGACGGGGTTGATGGCGCCGGTTTCATTGTTGACCAGCATGACCGACACCAGCGCGGTGTCGGCGGTGACAACGCCGGCGACGTCCTCGGGATGCACCGTGCCGTCCTCCGCAGGGGAAATCCGCACCATCTCCCAGCCCTCGTCCGCAAGCTGCCGCGCCGCTTCCATCACACTGCTGTGCTCAGTCGCGGAAATCACAATCCGCTTGCGTGTGCGCCGTTTTGCCGCCGCCGCGCCGAATACCGCAAGATTGTTCGCCTCGGTGCCGCCGCTTGTAAAGGTCAGCTCAACGGCGTTCGCGCCGAGGGCACGCGCCACGGCTTCACGCGCCGCGGTCAGCTCGTGCTCCGCCGCGACGCCAAGGGCATGGAGCGAGGAGGGATTGCAGAACTTGACCGTCATCAGCCGCAGCGCCGCCTGCGCCGCCGCCGGTGATACCGCAGTCGTCGCGCTGTTATCCAGATAATGCACTCCCACTCCTCCTTATACATATATAAATTATTATACATCAATACGACAAAAAAATAAAGTGATATTTTTAACATAATTCGGGGACTTGGACAAATAATAAAGGTACAGATTAGTGATTTGGAGAGTGAACACAGTGACCGCGAAGGATTACGCCGTGATGGTGAAGCGAAATTCACCGAAATCAAAAACTTATACCAACTGTCTGACCGCCTTTTGTACCGGCGGCGGCATCTGTGCGCTGGGACAGGGCATCCTCGAAATATATCAGGCACTCGGCGCGCAGGAGGACGACGCGCGGCTGCTGACCTCGGTGTCGCTGATTTTCCTCGGGGTGCTGCTGACCTTCCTCGGGGTGTACGACCGCCTGGCGCGTCACGCCGGCGCCGGCACGCTGGTGCCCATCACGGGCTTTGCCAACGCCATGTCCGCCGCCGCGCTCGAATTCAAAACCGAGGGCTATGTTACGGGCATCGGCACCAAGATGTTTATCATTGCGGGTCCCGTCATTGTCTGGGGAACCGCCGCCGCTACGCTGTACGGCGCGATACTCTGGATACTGCACCTGTTCGGAATCACGCTGTTTTGAAAAACCGGCGCAGCCGTTTTGGCTGCGCCGGTTGGTTTTTATGTTACCTTCACTGAAAATATCGCTCGATAGCGTCTTTTTGGAGGTGCTCACCGATAACGATGATGATTTCCTGCCCGTTGGGAACAGGCGATAGACTGAACTGCTCGCTTGTGGCATTGAGCTCCTGCCAGCCGTTATCCTGAAAAAAGCCCTTGACGCGGAACACGCCGCCGCAGGCCTTGTCGGCAAAAATCGCCTGCACCTTGCCGCGAAGCTCCTCCGCCGTGTAGCTGCCGCCCATGAAGTAGAGCGACGAAAAGCCCTCCGTATTGAAACGGCGGACAATGCTGTCGCCGCTGCTGCCTGCCGCTGCGACGGCGGCAAAATCCTCGTCAGTCCACTCGTCCCACGGCTTGGTGAGCACATCGTCGCCGAAGCGGCGCGGACAGCCGAAGCGCTCCATCAGGGCATTGAGGCGGTCGATGACAGCGGCGGTTTGTCCGTCTGAAACCTCCTGCGTTTTGCTGAGCACAACCACACCGGCGCCGGCGACCTGCGACGCTAAAAGATAAGCCGCGCCGTCGCTGAGCTCACCGGTGAGGGTGGCGTCCACGATGGCAATCACGCTGCCGAGCGTATACCATTGATCGAGCGGCGATTCGCCGAGCGCGTCGTAAAATTCATCGACGTCAAACACGCCGGACGGCTCGATGAGCACACGGTCGTAAGCGCTCATACCGAGCGCTATCAGCTTGGTTTTGAAGCGGCGGCGGTGGCAGTCCTCACAGCAGCCGCCGGCAACGGATTCCAGACCGCAGCCTGCCTGTTCGAGCTCCTGCAGGAGCATGACGTCCACATTAACCGCGCCATAGTCGTTTTCCAAGATACCCAAGCGCCTGCCCTGCCGCAGCAGGTAGTCGGCGTAACGCTTGATAAAGGTGGTTTTTCCGGCGCCGAGAAAACCGGTAATCAAATCAAGCTGCTTCATATGACTTGCAGCCCCCTGAGAAATCTATTGACAAAAGAATTGTAAGCAATGCTGCGTTTCAATGGAAAGCCCTCCTTCTTCTCTCCTATTATAAACTTATCAAACAAATTATGCAATAGATATTGCATAATTACTGTTTTCTATGGTATAATGATTTTTAACCTCTGCCAAATGGCAAATAAAGGAGATTGATAAGAAATGGAAAAAAGAGGTATGTGGAGCTCACGCCTCACCTTTATCCTCGCCGCGATAGGTTCCGCGGTCGGATTGGGCAACGCGTGGCGCTTCCCGGGTCTCGCCGCAAAGCATGGCGGCGGTACCTTCTTGGTGGTGTACCTGCTGGCGATGCTGCTGATGGGTATTCCGCTGCTGATGATGGAAATTGCCATCGCGCGCAAATTCCGCCGCGGCGCAATTGAGTCCATGCGCGGCATCGGCAAAAAATGGGAGCCTGTCGGCTGGGCAGCGACCTCCAACGCGTTTGTCATCGTGTGCTATTACGCGGTGGTATTCGCATGGGTTATCCTGATGTTCATCAACTCGTGGCAGTTCGCGAACATGACCGGCGACAACGAGGCGGCTTCCGGTTTGTTTTTACAGCTGACACAGACAACCGGCGCGATTGAAGGCACCAACATCCCCGGCATTGTGCTGGTGTGCCTGCTGATCTCGTGGGGACTGATTTTCTACTGCATCCGCAACGGCGCGAGCTCTGTGGGCAAGGTGGTCAAATTCACCGTATTTGCTCCGGTTGTGCTGCTGCTGATTATGGCGGTCAAGGGCTGCACAATGCCCGGCGCCATGGAAGGCATCAAAATGCTGTTTGTGCCGGATATCTCGGCGTTTTCCGATCCGTCGCTCTGGGTTGACGCGATTGGTCAGGTGTTCTACAGCCTGTCCATCATGATGGCGATCATGTTCGCCTACGGCTCCTATGTCGGCAACGACGCGGATATCGCGGCAGACGCGATGATTATCGCCTTCTCCGACATGGCGGTCAGCGTGCTGTCGGGTATCGTGATGTTCTCCACCATGGGCGGCACCGGTATGCTCGGCGAAATCACCGCCAGCGGCATCAGCACCGCGTTCTTCGTCTATCCCACCGCCATTGTCAACCTGACCGGCAACGGCGTTGTCAACGCGATTTTCGGCGCGATTTTCTACTTAATGCTCATCACCCTCGCCATCGACTCGGCGTTCTCTATCGTCGAGGGTATTTCGGCGGCGATTGCGGATAAGTTCCACCTCAAGCCCAAGACCGTGACCATCGCCGTCTGCGCGATTTGCGGCATCATTTCGCTGGTATTCATCACCGAGGCAGGCTTGGCATGGCTCGATATTGTTGACAACTGGACAAACCAAATCAACCTGATTCTGATCGGCGTACTGGAGTGCATCGCGATTGGCTGGACCTTCAGTCTGCGCAAGGTGCTGGGCGAGGTCAACAAAAACGCCAAGCGCTTTAAGATGCCCTACTGGTGGTTCGCGAGCTCGATTAATTTATCGCGCCGCTGCTGCTCGTTGGTCTGTTCATCTGGAACATGATCACCCTCTTCGGCGTCAACGGCGGCAACTACGGCGGCTATCCCATCTGGGCACAGGTGGTTGCCGGCTGGGCGGTATCCGTGCTGGTATTCGCGAGCGGCTTCATCGCCAAAATCGTCATCGCCCGTATGAAGAAGAAGGGCTACACCGAGGACGAAATCGTCTGGAAGGACTGATACTATTCTCTGATAGAAAGTAGACAACTTTCTATCAGAGAGAAAACGCTTGGCGCGTTTTCCACTTGCGCAAAAGCGCAATTGCCGTCTTATACAATCTTGACGCGCCTACGGCGCTATTAAAAAGTAGAAAGTCTACTTTTTAATGAAGATTGGTATGATACGCATTTCAAATTTGGGAAATGCGTGTGCGGATTTCTCCCCTATATGACAAACGCAACCGGAAGGGCTGAGCCCTTCCGGTTGTTTTTTTCCAATTCAGTTAAAGCTCGTCCAGCAAAATTGGCTGTGTAGGGGAATTTTCCTGCTGCAGCCGTTGGATTTTTCTTTTGCGAAGGATGAAAAAGACTGCCGTTCCGACGGCGGCAAGCAGCAAGGAAATTCCCACCGCTAACAGCGGCAGTATCGGAGAAATTCCGCCGGCGGAATCGACGGTTGCCGCGCGCGTTGTCGGCTGCACCGTTGTCGCCGTCACAGTGGTATGCGGCGCGGTGGTGGCGGCAACGGTAGGCTTTTCGGTTGGCTTTTCGGTCGCCTTTTGTGTTGCCCGTTGTGTGGTTGCTTCGGTCTGCGGTTCGGTGGCTTCCTCGCGTTCGTCGTCGCGCTCCTCCTCGCTCTGATAGAAATCCTCGCGGCTGCTCTCGCTTTCGCGGTACTCCTCTTCCCTGTCGGGAACCACCGCCTCGGTCACCAACTGTGAGGACGCGGCGGAGCTTTCGCTCGTTTCGTTATCACCAGGCTCCACCGCCGGTGTTTCGGCAGGCACCTCAATTTCGGAAAGCTGTGACTCCGCGCTGTGGATATCATCAGGCAAAGCTTCGGCTATCAAATGATAGATGGATATTGCGTTCATATAGATTCTCCTGTTATCAGCCCATATTTCCGGTGTTTAACCCTATTTTATCTTTTATCTTTTATTATAACAGGCTTGCCCCGAAAAAGCAATACAAAAAAGGACTCCCCGAAGGGAGTCCCGCTGGTGCTGTGATTAAAGCTGCGGACCGGCAGCGACGAGGGCTTTGCCTGCCTCGTTGGTGGTGTACTTGTCGAAATTCTTGATGAATCTTGCGGCAAGATCCTTTGCCTTTTCGTCCCATTCGGCAGGGTTTGCGTAGGTATCTCTCGGATCGAGGATGCCGGTATCCACGCCGGGCAGCTCGGTGGGAACTTCAAAATCAAAGAACGGAATTTTCTTGGTGGGAGCGTTCTTGATATCGCCGCCGAGGATAGCGTCAATGATGCCGCGGGTATCCTTGATGGTGATACGCTTGCCGGTGCCGTTCCAGCCGGTGTTGACAAGGTACGCCTTGGCGCCGCTTTTCTCCATTCTCTTGACAAGCTCCTCAGCGTACTTGGTGGGGTGCAGCTCGAGGAACGCCTGACCGAAGCAGGCAGAGAAGGTGGGAGTCGGCTCGGTGATGCCGCGCTCGGTACCGGCGAGCTTGGCGGTGAAGCCGGAGAGGAAATAATACTGCGTCTGCTCGGGGGTGAGGATGGAAACAGGCGGCAGTACGCCGAACGCGTCGGCAGAGAGGAAAATCACATTTTCCGCGGCGGGACCGGAGGAAATCTGATTGACATTCTTGACAATCTTCTCGATGTGCTCGATGGGATAAGAAACACGGGTGTTTTCGGTCACGCTCTTGTCATCAAAGTCAATCTTGCCCTCGGCGTCAACGGTGGCGTTTTCGAGCAGCGCGTCTCTGCGGATCGCGTTATAGATATCAGGCTCGCTGTCCTTGTCAAGGCCGATGACCTTCGCGTAGCAGCCTCCCTCAAAGTTGAACACGCCGTTGTCATCCCAGCCGTGCTCGTCGTCACCGATCAGCAGACGCTTGGGGTCGGTGGAGAGAGTGGTCTTGCCGGTGCCGGACAGGCC
>JAFUUV010000170.1 GCA_017471345.1 Ruminococcus sp. | reverse complement strand
TGTGTGCCGGGGAAAATCGCCTTGTCAATCTGCTTGGCGAACTCGGCGCGGCAGAGAATGAGACCGCCTCTCGGACCGCGAAGGGTTTTGTGGGTGGTGGTGGTGACGAACTCGCAGTACGGCACGGGGTTGGGATGTACGCCCGCGGCGACCAGACCGGCGATGTGCGCCATATCGACCATCAGATACGCGCCGACAGCGTCGGCAATCTCTCTGAGCTTGGCAAAATCAATGATGCGCGGATAGGCGGACGCTCCCGCGACAATCAGCTTGGGCTTGCATTCCTTGGCGATAGCGAGCACCTTGTCATAGTCGATGCGGTGGGTTTCGCTGTCCACGCCGTAGGGCACAAAGTTGAAATATTTACCGGAAATATTGACAGGTGAGCCGTGGGTGAGGTGACCGCCCTCGTTGAGATTCATGCCCATCACCGTGTCGCCCGGCTCGAGCATGGCAAAATACACGGCGGTATTTGCCTGGGCGCCGGAATGGGGCTGGACGTTGGCGTGCTCCGCGCCGAACAGCTCACAGGCGCGCTGACGCGCGATTTCCTCTACCACGTCAACGCACTCGCAGCCGCCGTAGTAGCGCTTGCCGGGGTAGCCCTCGGCGTACTTGTTGGTGAGGTGGCTGCCCATCGCCGCCATGACGGCAGGCGAAACAATGTTTTCGCTGGCAATCAGCTCAAGGTTGCGGCGCTGTCTTTTCAGCTCGTCATTCATCGCGTTGCCGACAGCGGGATCGTATTCCTGAAGATACCGTAAAGCCGCAATGTTGGTTAATTCACTCATGTTGCACTTCCCCTTTTTGTTTTCTCTTGGTTTTTTCTTGATTACTTCCATATATATATAGAAAAGCGGATTCAGCCGCTTGTTATCTTTTGGCGCAGAAGGTATAAATCCTCGAGCGTGCTCAGCCTGCCGGCTTCGTTGCGCAGGGCGGCGGCGCCTCTCATCCCCTTGAAGTAGCCGACCACCAGCTTGCGCGCCTGGCGCATGGCGATATATTCGCCCTTGTACGCCACCATCTGTTCCACGTGCGCGACCATGGTATCGAGCTTTTCGTGAAGCGTCGGCGTATACGGCAGCTCACCGGCAAGGACGGCGTTGATTTGCCCGAACAGCCACGGATTGCCGAGGCTGGCTCTGCCGACCATCACAAGGTCGCAGCCTGTCCGCTCCATCATCTCCATCGCGCTTTGCGGCGAGTCGATGTCGCCGTTGGCGATGACGGGAATCTGCACGGACTGCCGCACCTGACGGATGATTTCCGCGTCAACAGGCGGCTTGTAGTATTGCATCCGCGTTCTGCCGTGGACGGTGATTGCCGCCGCGCCGGCGCGTTCGCAGATTTGAGCGATTTCAACGGCGTTGACGCTTTGGTCGTCCCAGCCCTTGCGGATTTTGACCGTGACCGGCACGTCGCTGACCGCCGCCACCGCGCGGACGATGTCGCCGCACAGCGCCGGCTTGCGCATCAATGCGCTGCCGCTGCCGTTGCCGCTGATTTTCGGCGCGGGACAGCCCATGTTGATATCAATGATATCGGGGTGATTTTGCAGCGCGTGACGCGCCGCATCCGCCATGCAGGACGGCTCGTCCCCGAAAATCTGGATGCCGCAGGGACGCTCCGCGTCCGAGATGACCATCAGCTCCTCGCTTTTTTTGCTGTGAAAGGACAGCGCCTTGGAGCTGACCATTTCACTGACGCAGTACGCCGCGCCGTGCGCCATGCACAGCTCGCGGTAGGCGCGGTCGCTGACGCCTGCCATCGGCGCTAAAAGGACGTGTGAGCGGAGCTTGACTCCGCCGATTCGCGGCTCGGTCATACGCCGCGGTTCGCGCGGTAGCCGCTGATTTTGGTGCTGACGGCGACCACGAAAATAACGACCAATCCGACCAGCACGCAAATCCACGATACAATACCGAAGGCGTAGTTCGTGGTGTAGCTCTTCTGGCTGACGGTTTTGGGAATGGTCGGCGGTACAAACTCGGTGGGTTGCGGATTGTTATCAATGATGCCGCTGTAGGCAGTGCTCGGCTCTGTCTGTTGGGCGGCGGTAGTCTGCTGGGCAGTGGTCGCCGCCTCGGTGGGCGGCTCGGTCACAGGTTCTGTCACCGGCTCCGTCACGGGCTCGGTGACAGGCTCAGTGATGACAGGGTCGGTAACGACAGGCTCGGTGACAGGCTCAGTGATGACGGGCTCCGTCACGACCGGCTCCTCGGGAACCTCGGGTATATTTTCGGCAAAGGCGGCAGTCATGCCGGTGATGACCAGCAACAAGCCGCACAGCAAAGCCGCAAGTGGCATCCAAGTCATTTTTCGTTTCATATTCATACCCCATTTGGCACATATATATTGATTATAGCAAAGAAGGACTGTTTTTGCAAGAGTTTTTTATCACGGCTTGGAAGTCAGCTTGGTTTCGCGTTTTATACTAATTCCTGATAGAAAGTAGACTAATACTTTGCGAGGATATTTTTCGCAAGACAAGGCGAAGGACGCAGCAAGGCTTGAGGTGCGGTCAAAATCTTTGATTTTGGGCACCGCACCCATACAACGGAGACGCCTTGCAAGGACGACAACGCAGTATTGCGGAAAATAGACCGCAAAGATTGTCTACTTTTTATTAGGTATTAGTATTATA
>JAFUUV010000169.1 GCA_017471345.1 Ruminococcus sp. | reverse complement strand
TCGAAAGTGTTGTCGGCAAGGGCACCACAGCGATCGTAATATTACCTAAGGAGGGTCAACCAAATGAGGATACTTTGTCTTGACGACGAGCCTTTGGCTTTGAAAATGCTGGAAGCGGCAATCCGCGAAGCAAAGTCCGACGCTGAAGTCACGGCGTTCCGTAAGCAGGCAGATCTGTTGGAGGACGCCAAACAAAACGGCTGTGACGTCGCCTTTCTGGATATCCATATGCGAGGCATGAACGGCGTGGAGCTTGCCAAAAAGCTAAAGGAAATCAACCGAAAAATGAATATAATCTTTGTTACGGGCTTTTCCGAGTACAAAGGCGACGCGATGGACATGAAAGCGTCCGGCTACATTATGAAGCCCGTAACCGCCGAGGAAGTCAAGGCGGAACTGGAGGATCTGCGCTTTCCGATCACACCGAAAAGCAACGCTCTGCTACGCGTACAGTGCTTCGGCAACTTTGATGTTTTCACGCCGGACGGCGCTCACGTTCGCTTTGAGCGCAGCAAGGCTAAGGAGGTCTTTGCGTATCTCGTTCATAAACAGGGCAGCTCCTGTACCACGAGAGAGATATTCGCCGCGATCTTTGAGGATGAACCTTATGAAAAAAAGCTGCAAAATCTCCTTCAAACCTATATCTATGCTATGATAAAGAGCCTGAAGGCTGTCGGCGCAGAGGACGCGGTAGTACGCAGCTATAACGCCCTCGCGGTCAATCCCGATGTGCTAGACTGCGACTACTACCGTTTCAAGGAGCTTGACGCGGGCGCGGTCAACGCGTATCAAAATGAGTATATGAGCCAGTATTATTGGGCTGACTTCCTATATGACGATTATTCAGACTATTAAATTACATAACATATGCAGCACCACCCTGTCGATTACTCAACAGGGTGGTGCTTTTATCTTCTTAAATATTCCGCAGAAACAGGGGACTCAAAATATGTATCGGGGTATTTTAGTACATTTTGGTATATAAAAACACCGCACAGAATAAATTGGTCTGTGCGGTGTCCTGTTTTAATCTCCCAATCAGCTATTCTCTGTTGTTTATAAATCATCCTTATGAGTATCAGCCCTTTTGCGGATACTCCTTGTTTCTTATTCTGATTGTGAAATTGTCAGGTTTGCCTGATACTTGCCGTACGCCCAGCATTTTGTTGTTGAACTGAACTTGAACGATACAGGCATTTGAACCGAACCTGTTTTACCCTTTGCTTCCTTTGTGTCAATTACGGCGGTAATTTTATCCGCTGTAAGCGCGTCAATATCGGACTTGGGACCAACAACCGTTACGGTTATGCTCTTTGATGTTACTTCGGATTTATAATCCGACGACAAGCCTTCTACAGTGAAGTTCTCAACATCAAACAAAGAGCATAAGTGCTTTGCATCTGATTTAGTCGAAATTATTGCTTTTGCAAAATATCACATATCTGTTTAAACGCCTCATTTGCTTCGGGGATGGGATACAGCGGATAGACATGGTTCATGCCTTCTCCTATATATATTTCTGAGTTTACACCTTGCTCATTCAGCATAGAATAAAACTTTGTCACATCGGGATAGAAAATCTCTCTTGTTCCGACGAACAGATACACGTTTCTCAGATTGGATATATCTCCAAAAATGGGACTGACTTTATAGTCCTTCAAATCCAGATCTCCTGCCCAGCATTTGCCCATTTCGATTAGCCCATAAGCGGAGAGCATCGGATCGGCGCTTTCATAATCTGCCGCGTCCGGGTTTGACATAGAGATATCCATCCACGGAGAGAACAAGATCATTTTATCCGGCTGCTGTAAGCCGATCTCACTCAGGTATTCGCAGAAGGCAACGGACAGACCGCCTCCTGCGGAATCGCCCATGATGATCACGGGAACATCGGCGGTATCGAGCATGTCCCGATATACCTTTGTGACCATGTCAAAGGTCTCATCCCAAGTGTGGTTCGGTGTCAGCGGATAAATTGGAAAGACAACATCGGCGTTTGCTTTCTGAGCCAGTTTGTCGCAGATCCTCCAGTGATATACAGACGCGTCGTTGATATAAGCGCCGCCGTGGAGATAAAGCACCATACATTCAGGCGTATCCGACGCAGCGAGCGTGTAGACTCTGTTGCCGTCTACGGTTGTTTCTGTAACATCCGATTTTACGGTAGAGGGGTCGAGCTGATATTCACCGGCAGTTTTTCTCTGCTCAATATAGCTTTGGCATTCGTCAGCGTTCGCAAACTTGTTTTTAGTCCCCGAAATACGGAAATACAGCTCTACGATCGTCGCCATATCGGAGCGATGCCATACCGCGTGCGATACAATCGTAAAGCCTGCGGTAAATACAAGGATCACCGCCAGAATGATACCGACGACTTTGATTGCTTTTTTAGACTTCTTCTTTTCTTTCTTCATAAGCATTACCTTGATATCCATGTAAACAGATACTTCATATCGGACGGTTCTGCGATACCGGTATCTGACAGCACGGTAAATTCTCCGTCAAGCGACCTTTCCTGTGCCGCCATATGAAAATGGCAAGCGCCGATGCCGACGTCGAGTCTCGGTAGGTCGTAGCTGTACTTGCTTCTGGGATTCTCCATCCTATAGAAGTGAAAGTGATTGTCCTTCATTACAATCCGCCACGGCTGACGATTGGCGGCAGAGGGAGCGAGCCGCAGCATTTCCAAAGGAAATGCATATTCACCGGCATGCTCCTTTGATAGGGGCGTGCCGAATTCGTTTTCAAAAAACAGTTCACTCCATTCTCTGCGCTGATCCGATTTGCTTGCTTTCCTGAACACACGGTTGATGACGGTCTGTTTATTCATCGGATAACCGATAGGACAAACGATTGGAAAGAGTTCATCGTCTTTTAAATCCAAAGCTTCGGTGAATTGCTCTCTGTTAAAGGTACCGGCGAGCCAGCAGGTGCCCAGCCCGATAGATGTCGCGGCAAGCACCAGCCTTTCAAAATGATACCCGACTGCTTCGGGAGCGTTTTCTGTATTTTTTACGGTAACGGCGAGAAATTCCTTTACTCCGCGGATCACACCGTAGGTGCCGAGCTTTTCCGTATCCGTTCCCTTTGCAACGGTCAGCAGACGGATTCTCATGGGAGCGGAAAACGGTTCAGATGACTCTGTCGTTTCAGTGATCTCGGCGATCCATTCCTTTATCCTCTCTCTGTCTCTGTCATTCAGCGTCCGGCTTTTATAGCTGCGGGCGCTTTTTCTTTCTCTTACAGCCTTTTCGATGTCGAATTTTATCATAGCGATTCCTTTCAGAAGTTAAGACTGATTCTTCCTGTGTTTCCTTTTTCCAAAGAATATACGGAGAAATCCGGGAAGAACGAATAATACAACGATTACGGCGGTCAGCGTTCCTCGCGCAAGCAAACTGCCGAGCTGTGCCATCAGCTGGTCGGTACAGATGATTCCGAGCAGCACACCTGCTGTTATCAAAATCAAAGCTGAAGTGAGGACGGATACCGCAGAATGAGCGATACTTTCTTCAAGTGCTTTATTTACGTCCATTTGCTCTTTGAATTCCAGAAAACGGTTTGTTACGAGGATTGCGTAATCAACGGTTGAGCCAAGCAGAATAGAATTGACGATAAGGTATCCGATATAGAACAGTGGGTCGCCTGTGAGGGTGGATATCGACATACTGACCCATATAGCGCCCTCAATACACAGCGTCAGAAGAATTGGGAGCTTCAGCGAGCGCATGGAAATCAACAGAACTAAAAAGATAGCGACAACTGCAATCAGGTTGACTTTTATGTTATCCTCGGATATGACGCTTTTCAAATCTTCTGTTGTTGCACTGTTGCCGGCAAGATGAACCTTTTCATCATAATAGCCTTGCGCAGTATTTTTTATTCTGTCAAGCAGAGCAAAGGTCGTTTCGCTCTCGTCGTCCGCGTCAAGCGTTAGTACCATACGGCTGTAATTTTCCGACACGAGCAAAGAGGTTGTTTCTTCGGGAAGAAACTCATACGGTATCCGAACGCCGAGCGTGCCTGTATAGGAGGTTACGCCGATTATTTCAGGCATCTCCTTTAATTCTTTTGTAAGCTGCGCTTCACTTGCGGTATTACCCTTTGGAACAAGCAGTACCATCGTGTTTTTTTGACCAAACACCTCGTCAATCTTCGCCTTTTCCTGCATAATCACATGACTGTCGCTGTAGAAATGTGAGGACCCGTAGTAATAGTGGTTTTGCGACTGCAAAAACAAAGCGGGAATCAGGATAACGGCAAAAATAATCATAGCGGGATAACGCACACGCCTGCTAACCTTTGACAATGTATAAGCAGTTGATACCAAAGGCTTATGAGATGTTTTGGTCATCAACTTTTCGAGAGTAAGTATCAGGCACGGCAAAAGCGTAAAAGCGCATATCAGACTGATAAAAACGCCCTTTGACAGTACGATTCCCATATCCATACCGATGCGGTATCGCATAAAAACCAGCGCCGCAAAGCCAATGACCGTCGTCAGCGAGCTTGAAAGCACAGAGGTTTTTGAATGCGTCAGCGCCTGAACCATTGCGCTGTCGGAATCATAACCCTGATTCTTGTACTCTCTGTACCGATGCAGTATAAAGATGAAATAATCGACCGAAACGCCCATTTGCAAAACGCTTGCGGCGGTATTGGTAACGGATGATATCGTTCCGAACACAAGATTGGTTCCCGAGTTGATTACAACGGCGGCAAGCAGCGTTCCAACCAACAAAAACGGCGTAATCCATGAGTCCATTGTAAACATAAATAGGATAATAGCAAATACAATCACGATGCCTACCGTGGTAAAAATTTCAGGGCCGCTGGTTTTTTGAGAGGTTTTTCCGGTGACAAAAGAGCCCGAAAAATACGTTTTTTTGTCCGTCAAGGCGCGCAAATCGTCGAGCAAATCAATCTTCTTTTCGGTGTCGAGCGTCAGGGTATAGAGCGCGTGACCGTCCTTATAATATCCCGAAACGGCTTCTTCTCCCAAAAACTCATACGGCACATTGAAAGCATTCGCGTCCGCTATTCCGCTTACCGCTTTAACGCCGTCAACTTTCTGAATTATAGCTTGCAGCTTATCCGCTTCTTCCATAGTGATGTCTGTTACCATCATACTCGCGTTCGGGATATCTCCGGTAAACTCTGCTTCCATTTCAGACAAAGCGATTGTGGAATCGGAGTCAGGCGGCAAATAGTCCGCAAGATTGGAATTGACCTTGACCTTCGTAGAAAGTAACGCGGAGAGAATAATCAAAACCAGATAAAAAATCAAAACAAATTTCTTGCGCTTTACAAGAAATGTAAAGAATTTCTGCAAGTGAATTCACCTCTTTCTTTTCGTGTTACTCAAAAGCTCGGTGGATAATCTGTTCGCAGATTTCTCCCATTTCTTCAGGACTTTCCCTCATCCCGTTCCTGAACCAATCTGTCAGGACGCGGAGAAACGCGCCTTCTTTGGCGGAATTTTTGTAACGCTCCATCGGATTGGCGGAGGGAAAAACCGATTCCAGAATAAATATATTCCCAAATTGAAGATGCGCATCGAGATAAATGCGAAAGTAGTCGCTGTTCTCTTTGATGGTTTTGAAGAAGATGGTATACCATTCTTTTCTGTCGGTCCGGTACTGCTCGCTGCTGACAGAGGCTTTCAGCTCAGAGAGCAAGCTTTGGCAAATGTCCTCCACCAGCGCCTCTTTCGTTTCATAATTACGGTAGAAGGCGGTACGTGACACACCGGCGTACTTTGTAATCTCCGTGATGGATATTTTCTCAAAATCTTTTTTACCCATGAGCTTGAACATCGCTATCCGCAAACACTCTCTGGTGACCTTGTTTGATTCTTCGTTGGAAAGTCTCAGTATTTCCTTTTTTTCAAGTTCTGTTTTCATATGACACCTCGTCGCGGCGTTACAAATAAACGCTTTTTGTCAAGTCCGATGTTTGCCGTATTGACACGGCTTTTAAAAGAATGTACAATTGACTTGATGTTACAAGTGTAGCACCAAGAAATTCACTTGTCAAGCAGAAATATTAGTAGGAACAGAGAATGAAATTTATGAAAATTTGCAACGTGATTATCGGTATTCTCATGATCGCCGCGGGTATTTACTGTATCATCAATCCCGACGTTACCGGACTCGGTATTGGTTACGTTGTCGGCGTCAGCATGATTGTTGACGCGTTTGGTCGTATCTACGCATGGTCTCAATTGAAAAAGACAGGTCAGACTGATGGTTGGTTGTTGGCAAGCGGTATTATTTCCCTCGTATTCGGCATCGCGCTGATTGCCGATGTTGCGGTTAAGCTGTATATGGATATGTTCATCGCGTATTTTGCTGCATGCTGGATTATGGTTCAGGCGATTATCACCATCATTCGCGCGCTAAGAATCCGCAAATTCCATAAGGCGCTCGACAGCATGTATCTCGGCAAGCACTGGTGGGTCGGTCTGATTATGGGTATCCTGCTTGTCGCTGTCTCCGTGCTGTGCTTCATCCATCCCGGTATTGTGATTACGTCTATCGGTATCTTCATCGGACTGGGCATTATTGTCGCGGGCGCAAATATGCTTACACTGGCATTAACACCCTCAAAAAGATAATATATATACATTTAATTATATATATACATTTAATTAAAAGAACGGAGGTAACAAAATGGGAACTTAAAGACAGGTTAAAAACGCAATGCGTATGGATAAGGAGCTTCGCCCGATGCTGGTACGCTCTATGCTACATGAGGTATTGATCGACCTTGACGGCGACAAGGTCGCGGACATTGCTCTGATCGATAATAATCACGACGGCGATATCGATATGATTGCGGTAGACACTACCTGCAACGGCGACTTCAACCTTTATGTAGGCGACGCTGACGGAAATGGTATTATCGATACGGTTCAATTCTACGACGACGGCGACGATATGCCAATAGCCGCCTTTTTCGGCAGAGCCGTTGAGGAAAGATTTATTGAACTCGGAGCAGCGATATATGCCCGCGTCATTGCCGGAGAGCTCATTGCCAATGAGCTGATTAGCGTGTTTAAAGAATTTGAGAAGCAGGCGGAAGAAGAATACGCAAAGATTAAAGAGAATGACTAATTTTATCAGGAGGTAATTATGATGGATAATAAAGAAATGATCATTGCAGGATTACAGGGAATTGTGACAGGACTTTCACAGCAGGCTGATGGTCATGTCATTCAGTCAAAGATATTTGCCAGTTTAGGCTTTACAAAGCTTGCCGATAAGTATGCGGAGCATGCGACTGAGGAAAGAGGCTATGTAGATCAGTGTATCGACCGTATTCTTGATCTCGGCGGAGAAGTGAAAAACGAAGCCAAGGAAGCCGCCCCTACCTATAAAGATCCCATCGAATGGGTCAAATATGACCTTGAAGTTTCCAAGACCGGTTTAGCGGGCCTTGCCAAACTGATTGAAGCAGCGGTAAAGGATCCCGTAACCTTTGAAATTCTGGTCGCTTACTACAAAGATGAAGAAGAGGATTTACACTGGGGAGAACAGCAGTTGGAGCTGATTGAGATGATTGGTAAGCAAAACTGGCTGATCAGGCAATTATAATACGGAGGAAATATGGCTGAATACATTGTTTCAACCGCATACGGCTCTGTTCAGGGCGTAAAAGAAAATAACTATGTCGCTTTTAAGGGAATCCCCTTTGCAAAGCCGCCCGTCGGCGAGTTGCGCTTCAAGCCGCCTGTTGACCCCGAAGGTTGGGACGATGTTCGGGTATGTGATACCTACGGCCCGATCGAGCCGCGTCCGGTCAATTCTATCGGAGGCGTTGTCGGCGGCGGTTCGGATAATCCCTGCTCTGAGGATTGCCTTTATCTGAATGTTTACACACCCGCTCCTGACGGCAAAAAGCGTCCGGTGCTGTTCAATATCCATGGCGGTGCGTTCCAGACAGGCGACCATACGCTCAACTCTGACCCTGCGGGTACGACCGGCATGGACTGCGTTCTCGTAACGGCAAGCTACCGTCTCGGCGTGCTGGGCTTCTTACAGCTTGACCGCTATCTCGGCGATGAATATATCCAGTCCGGCAACTCCGGTATGCTTGATATCATCAAGGCGTTGGAGTGGGTCCACTCGAACATCGAAGGCTTCGGCGGCGATCCAGAAAGAATCACGGTTGCGGGACAGTCCGCAGGAGCAAAGATGGCAAGCGCATTGCTTTGCACCCACAAGGCAAAAGGACTGTTCAGCGCGGTGATGATGGACAGCGGCGCGGCCAGCGCAATCCGCGACCTTCATACGGCACAGGAGATTGCTGAGAAATATGCGGTTGCCTACGATCTGACAAAAGAAAACGCGAAAGAAAAACTGCTTGAAGCTCCGTGGGAGAAACTAATGGAGTGTCAGGGTGTATTGTTTGCAGGACCTTCTCTGCAAAATCTCGGTCCCGTATTTGACGGCGTCAATTTTGACGGTACAGATGCGTTGGAGATTATCCGCTCGGGTAAGGCAAACTATGTGACTATCCTCGGCGGCTACAACCGCGACGAGTATTCCAGCCTGATGGCGTACTATCCGATGAAGAGCATTGACGACGTAGCTGGATTCTTTGGCAGAAACACACCGTATATCCTGAGTGTTCTTGAAAAGTATCATATTCAGGGAGATATGAAGCGGCTTGTCGATATCATCTCACGTTATTTTTACGGTTTCCCCTGTATTGATATGTTCGACGCGTTCGCTCAGGCGGATAAAGGCAACGCGATGTATCTGTACCGCTTTGACTGGGACTGCGGCGGCAACGGCGCGGGACATACCCTGTGTTCGGGCATCGCCACAGGCTGCACAGCCGTGATGGATCCGAGGGTCACCTCTTATCCGAACTATGATGTTGTATATCGTCAGACGGCGGCGATGTGGAATTCGTTTATTCTGAATCAGAATCCGAATGTTCCCGAGCTGCCCGAATGGCCGAAGTATGACAAGGACTCGCGGCTTGCGATGTTCATTGATGTTGAGAGCCATGTTGGAGAAATCGAGCACACCGACCCGAACATTTCCACACAAACACTCAGGCTCTGATAACGATTGATATTACTGCGCTTCGGGGTGCATTTCTCCGAAGCGCATTTTATATAGAAAGGAAAACGATTATGGAAACATCACTGATTCTTTTACAGCAGGTTCTTATCATGTTTCTGATTGCCGCTATAGGCTTTATCGCTTTTCGCACAGGAAAAATATCCAACGAGGGCAGTAAAACAATCGGCAATCTTCTGATATATATTTCACTGCCTGCGGTCATCGTCAAGGGTTTTATGGTTGAGCGAACCGAGGAAAGAATGGTTGGTCTGCTTATCAGCATGGCTGCTGCCGCGGTAACACTCACGATATGCGTTGTCGTGTCACGACTGTGCTTCAGAAAAGATCCAATCGCTTCCTTCGGCGCAGCGTTTTCCAATCCCGGCTTCTTCGGGATTCCGCTGATTACCGCCATATTGGATGAAGGAGCCGTCTTTTATATCGCGCCGTTTATCGCGTTTCTTAATCTTTTGCAGTGGTCATACGGCGTTTCCCTGCTGACAGGAAAGAAAACCGGCTTGAAAATAAAAACCGTCCTGACAGCGCCGTTTATGATTGCAATAGCCGCAGGACTGGTGTTGTTTTTTTCTCAGATGCAGCTTCCTGCGATTTTTGCCAAAACGCTTGATTTCTGCGCGGGACTCAATACGCCGCTTGCCATGTTCGCCGTAGGCGTATATCTCGCTCAGTGCCGGTTCGGTAAAATGCTGAAAAAAGGAAAGCTGTATGCAATCTCCGCTGTTCGCTTGCTGTTGATCCCGTTGATTGTGCTGGCTCTGATCACGGTCATCCCCGGAATCAACAACGATATCCGTTATGCAGTGCTGATCGCCGCCGCGTGCCCTGTTGGCTCTAACCTTGCGGTGTATGCTCAACTGCACAACAAGGACTATACCTATGCGGTGGAAACGGTCGCGGTATCCACTCTGCTGTGTATCGTCACAATCCCCCTGCTCGTTCAAATAGCAAGCGTGATTTGGTAATTTGTCAATTTAGTATAAATAATCTGAGTCGGGATTCTCTCGTCTTTTATGTTTAGCATAAATTCACTTTGATAATATAAAAGCTGTCTTGACAACCGTAATCAAGATAGCTTTTCGCATCCTATTCGATTTTTATTTTTCCGCTAACGTCATCACGCTTTATTACCATATTCTTTTTTACGTATAAATCAACATTTATTTACACTTATATCCTAATTCAGCACTTTGCTTTTATCACTCTTATTCGCAACAATATAAAATACTGTTTGTAAATTATACATCCCTACGACTAACAATTGACTAATGTAGCACTCATAAAAACCTTTCAAGTATATTATAAACTATACTGTGTTCCCGAATAGTGTTGTTCTCGTTCTTTGAGCGTTTCTTTTTTTGATTAATAAATCTTAATATTTATCTCCTTACACATTTATTGTTCGTTATTCCAACGATTTACTAAAAAGTTTTATATTATTACTAAGAGAATTAAGTGTATTGGCACATAAAAAGACACCGTACAGACTCATTCGTTCTGTACGATGTCTTGGTTTAGACTCCCAATCGGCTGTTGCTCTTGTGTTTTTAAATCATCCTTATGAGAATTAGCCTTTAAGCACGGCGTTGGTATGGCGGAGGACGGCGGCACGGTGAAAATCTCTACGCGTGAAACAGAAAAAGCCTATGAGGTAATTGTTGAGGACGACGGCGTGGGCTTTGACGTAAACGAGAAAAAGAACGACGGACGCTCTCATGTAGGAATGGAAAACACAAAAAACGCCTGCACGATATGTGCGGCGGTGAGGTTATAATTACAAGCGAAATCGGAAAAGGAACAACAGCAAGAGTTATTTTGCCAAAGAAGGGACAAATTGATGAGAATACTTTGCGTTGACGACGAACCGCTGGCACTGCAAATGCTTGAAATGTCGGTAAAAAAAGCCAAGCCCGACGCGGAGGTTTCCGCTTTCAGAAAGCCGAAGGAGCTGCTCGAGGCGGCTCAGAACGGCGGATGCGACATAGCCTTTCTCGATATCCATATGCGCGGCATGAACGGTGTGGAGCTTGCAAAGGAGCTGAAAACCGTCAACCCCAAAATGAACATTATCTTTGTAACAGGCTTTTCGGACTACACGGGTGACGCTATGAGCCTGCACGCGAGCGGCTACATTATGAAGCCCGTAACCGCCGAGGAAGTCAAGGCGGAACTGGAGGATCTGCGCTTTCCGATCACGCCGAAAAGCAACGCTCTGCTACGCGTACAGTGCTTCGGCAACTTTGATGTTTTCACACCGGACGGCGCGCACGTTCGCTTTGAGCGCAGCAAGGCTAAGGAGGTCTTTGCGTATCTCGTTCATAAACAGGGCAGCTCCTGTACCACGAGAGAGATATTCGCCACGATCTTTGAGGATGAACCTTATGAAAAAAAGCTGCAAAATCTCCTTCAAACCTATATCTATGCTATAATAAAGAGCCTGAAGGCTGTCGGCGCAGAGGACGCGGTAGTACGCAGCTATAACGCCCTCGCGGTCAATCCCGATGTGCTCGACTGCGACTACTACCGTTTCAAGGAGCTGGACGCGGG
>JAFUUV010000168.1 GCA_017471345.1 Ruminococcus sp. | reverse complement strand
GCTGCATCATTTCCACCATCTCCGTTCTGGCTGTTTCCTATACCTTCAGCCGTCTGAGATTCAGCGCCCGTAAAAAGTTCATGAACGTCGCCATGATTCTCGGTATGTTCCCCGGCTTCATGACCATGATTGCGATTTACTACCTGCTCAAAGCGATGGGTCTTAACCAGACTCTGATTGCACTGGTTATCTGCTACAGCTCCGGCGCAGGCCTCGGCTTCCAGATTTCCAAGGGCTTCTTCGACACCATTCCCCGTGCGCTCGACGAAGCGGCGACCATCGACGGCGCCACCAAGCACCAGATTTTCTGGAAAATTATTCTCCCGATGTCCAAGCCGATTGTTGTTTACACCGTTCTGACCTCCTTCATCGGTCCGTGGTGCGACTTCATCTTGGCGAAGATTATCATGGGTGATAAGCGTGAGCTGTACACCGTTGCGATCGGTCTGCAGTCCATGGTTAGCGCCGAATTCATCAATGATTACTACAAGCAGTTCCTTTCCGCATCCGTACTCGTAGCCGTCCATATTACCACGCTCTTCCTCATCATGCAGCGCTATTATGTTGAGGGCGTCACCGCCGGCGGCGTTAAGGGTTAATTCCCTCACAATCCTATTGCAAATGCTCTCAAAGGGCGGCAGTCTCAAGCTGCCGCCCTTTTTTCACAACCCAACTCATCACTGCCCCACGAGGTACTCTATGAAAAAAATCTTATCTCTGACATTATGCGCGGCGCTGCTCGGCAGCGTCTTGCTCACCGGCTGCGGCGGCAATACGGACAACCGTCCGGCAACCGCATCCGAGGATAAATACCGCAATTACTATGAAATTTTCACACAGTCGTACTGTGATTCCGACAACGACGGAACGGGCGATTTGAAGGGCATCATTTCGCAGCTTGACTATCTCAACGACGGCGATCCCAATCAGGGCGACGACCTCGGCATCGACGGCATCTGGCTGACGCCCATCATGCCCTCAAGCTCCTATCACAAGTACGACGTAGAGGACTACTACAATATTGACCCTGCTTTTGGAACGCTCGAAACCTTTGACGAGTTAGTGGAGCAGTGCCATAAGCGCGGTATCAGGCTGATTATCGACCTGGTGCTCAATCACATTTCCGCGAAGCATCCGCTGTTCACGCAGGCGGCGTTGGAGGCGGCGGAGGGCAAGCTTGACGGCGCCGCCAAGTATTTTGAGATTCACCCCAAGGATTATTTCAGCGAATCAACGCAGGTGGTTTCGCTCGGCGATTATGCCTGTGAAGCGAATTTTTCGCTTAATATGCCCGAGTGGAACCTCAATTCCGAGGCGACGCGCGAGGAATTCACCAAAATCGCCAAGTTCTGGCTCGACCGCGGTGTAGACGGCTTCCGCCTTGACGCCTGCCTTTACTACAAAAACAAGGAGACCGACGGCAAGGAGTTTTTAGAATGGTTTGTCAAGACCTGCCGCGATATCAAGTCTGACGTCTATATCGTCGGCGAGACATGGTCGGGTGACGCGGACATAGAGGAGCTGTACAAAAGCGGCATCGACAGCCAGTTCGCGTTCAAATACGCCACGACCTCCGGCTCCATTGTGGAAATGCTCAACACGCAGAAGGGCAAGTCGCTGGTCACCAAGGTCAGCAACTACGACAAGAAAATGCGTGAGGCGAATCCTGACGAGATTAACGCCATGTTTCTCTCGAACCACGATCAAACGCGCATCGCCAACGCGCTTGCGTCCAAGGGACTTGATTACGAAAAGTTTGCCGCGTCTGTCTATATGCTCTTCCCGGGCAATTCCTTCATCTATTACGGTGAGGAAATCGGCATGACAGCGCCGAGTCCCACCGGTGACGCGAACTACCGCACACCGATGGTCTTTGATAGCGAAAATCCGCAGAAGATAACCGTCGATACGCTCGGCGACACCTTTGATCCGCCCGCAAACGGCGGCGTCAAGCAGCAGGTCTCCGACAAGAAATCGCTGCTCAATTTCTATCGCAAGGTCATCAGGGCAAAGCTGCAAAATCCCGAAATTTCACGCGGACAAATTCAGGAGATTGTGGATATGGGTGATGACACGGTCGGCGCGTTTATTACCGCCTATGAGGGCAAGCAGGTGATGGTGATTCACAATTTCGATAACGAAAATGCCAAGGAACTCACCATTCCGTCTGACAAATTCGCCAATCCCGAGCTTGCCGCCAATCTGGTCACCGGTGATGAAAACGCCACTCTCAACGGCGGAACGCTCAAGCTGCCGGCACACGGCTCCGTGATTCTGCGACAAAAAGGCAAAGAGGGCTGACGCCCTTGCAACACCAAGAGGTCTGATGAAATGTCAGACCTCTTTTTTGACAAAATTTGAAAACTGTTGTATAATGCGAAAAAAGAATTATAATCATATAAAAAAAGATTATAATAAAATGAATATGGAATTTTAGAATGAGTTTTTCTGTCGAATTTTGTCGTCCGGCACGGACGGCGGACAGTTTATTTCGGAGGCGGTCTTTTGAAATTAGGACTTGACATCGGCTCCACCACCATCAAATGTGTGGTGCTGGATGAGGATAACAAGCTGGTTTACAGCACATATGAGCGCCATTATTCGCAGATTACCGAAAAAATCGCGGAGCTGCTCGAACGGGTGCGCCGTGAAATCGACGGCGCCGAAAACGCCCTTGTCGCGCTCTCCGGTTCGGCAGGCATGGGCGTCGCGCAGGATTGCGGCATTGACTTCGTGCAGGAGGTCTATGCCACCCGTGTCGCGGCGAACACCGTTATCCCGGGCACCGATGTGGTCATCGAGCTCGGCGGCGAGGACGCGAAGATTTTGTTTCTCACCAACGGTCTCGAAGTGCGCATGAACGGCACCTGTGCCGGCGGTACCGGCGCGTTTATCGACCAGATGGCAACGCTGCTCAACGTGCCTCTCGAGGAGCTTGATAACCTTGCCAAGCAATACGAAAAAACCTATACCATCGCGTCACGCTGCGGCGTGTTCGCGAAAACCGATATACAGCCGCTTCTCAACCAGGGCGCGCGCAAAAGCGATATCGCCGAAAGCATTTTTAACGCCGTCGTCAGCCAGACGGTTGCCGGTCTCGCGCAGGGCAGAGAGATTGCCGGACAGGTTGTCTACCTCGGCGGTCCGCTCACCTTTATGAGTGAGCTGCGCAGCTGCTTTGACCGCACACTCGGCACCAAAGGCATCTGTCCCGAAAACTCGCTGTACTACGTCGCCTGCGGCGCCGCTCTTTGCGCCGATAAGCCCATCGACTTCGACGCGGTTATCAACGCGGTCAGAAACTACCGCGGCTCCGGCAACTTTGCCTTCAATCAGCCGCTCTTTATCAGCAAAGGCGAATACGAAAGCTTCAAAGCGCGTCATGCCAAGGCGGACGTCAGGCAAAAGGAGCTGAAGGGCTACACCGGCAGAGCCTACGTCGGTATGGACGCCGGCTCTACCACGGTCAAGGGCGTCGTACTCAACGCCGACGGAGAAATGCTCTATTCCAAATACCTGCCCTCCAAGGGCAATCCCGTGGACATCATCAAGGAGTTCCTCGAGGAGGTCTACACCATCAATCCCGCTATCGACATCGCTTCCTCCGCTGTCACCGGCTACGGTGAGGATATCATCAAGAATGCCTTTGACGTCGATTACGGCATTGTGGAAACCATCGCCCACTTCACGGCGGCAAAATATTTCATGCCCGATGTTGAGTTTATTATCGACATCGGCGGTCAGGATATCAAGTGCTTCAAGATTCACAACGGCGCGATTGATAATATCTTTCTCAACGAAGCCTGTTCCTCCGGCTGCGGCAGCTTTTTGCAGACCTTTGCCAACGCCCTCGGCTATGATATCGAGAAGTTCTCCAAGCTCGGGCTGTTCGCCAAGCGTCCGGTTGACCTCGGCTCGCGCTGCACTGTCTTTATGAATTCCAGCGTCAAGCAGGCGCAGAAGGACGGCGCGACCATTGAGGATATCTCCGCCGGTCTGTCGCTGAGCGTCGTCAAAAACGCGCTCTACAAGGTCATCCGCGCCTCCGGCCCCGACGAGCTGGGCAAGCGTATTGTCGTGCAGGGCGGCACCTTCCTCAACGACGCGGTGCTCCGCGCCTTTGAAATGGAAATGGGCGTCGAGGTTGTCCGTCCGAACATCGCCGGACTGATGGGCGCCTACGGCGCGGCGCTCTACGCCATGAAAAAATGCGGAGGAAAGGGTAAGAGCAAGCTTGCCGACGCGCAGGCGCTGCGTGACTTTGTGCACGAAATCAAGGTCACCAACTGCGGCTTGTGCAACAACAACTGCCGCCTGACCATCAATTCCTTCGGCGGCGGCAGAAAATTCATTGCCGGCAACCGCTGTGAGCGACCGATTACCAAGAAGGCGCCGGCAACCGGCATGAATATGTATGAATATAAGCTCCGTCTGCTCGAAACCTACCGTCCGGTCGAGGGACTGCGCGGCAAGCTCGGCATTCCGATGGGACTCAATATGTTTGAGTTGTATCCGTTCTGGTACCGCTTCTTTACCGAGCTGAAATTCGAGGTCGTGCATTCGCCGTTCTCCAACCGCAAGCTGTACCAGCGCGGTCAGCAGACGATTCCGAGCGACACGGTCTGTTTTCCGGCAAAGCTGATGCACGGCCATGTGCAAACCCTGATTGATAACGGGGTGGAGATCATCTTCTATCCCTGTCTTTCCTATAACTTTGACGAGCACCTCGGCGACAACCACTACAACTGTCCCGTGGTTGCCTACTACCCCGAGGTTATCCGCAATAACATGAAGGACATCAAAAAGGTTAACTTCATCAAGGAATACTTCGGCATCCACCGTCCCAAGGACTTCCCCAAAAAGGCGTATGAGCGTCTGAGCTTTTATTTCCCCGACCTCACACTCAACGAGGTGCGCGTAGCCGCCAAGCGCGCATATGAGGAGCAGGAGCTGTACCGCGCCAAGGTGCAGTCCATGGGCGACGAAATCATCCGCAAGGCGGAGGAGCAGGGCAAAAAAATCTTTGTCCTTGCCGGCAGACCGTA
The DNA here is from genome assembly GCA_017471345.1 of Ruminococcus sp. Taxonomy (GTDB): domain Bacteria; phylum Bacillota; class Clostridia; order Oscillospirales; family Acutalibacteraceae; genus Ruminococcoides. The sequence continues at coordinate 20,741 of JAFUUV010000168.1, read as the reverse complement.
TCACATCGATCCGGAAATCAACCATGGCATCGACAAGCTGATTGCCGGCTTTAACGTGGCGATTGTCAGTGAGGATGTTGTCTCGTCGCGTGTGTCACGCTTCAATACCGGCGTGCTCAATCAGTGGACCTATCATTCACGCTTGTACGCGGCGGCGAAGTACGTCACGACGCGCAAGGACATGGAGCTGGTGCAGTTAGTGTCCTTCGGCTGCGGCGTGGACGCCATCACCACCGACGAGGTGCGTGAGATTTTAGAGCGAAAAAACAAGATTTATACGCAGATTAAGATTGATGAAATCACCAATCTCGGCGCTGTGAAGATTCGTATCCGAAGCCTCCTCGCCGCGATTGAAGAATAACGGGAAATAATTATGGCAGAATTAAAGTATGACAAAAAAACCGGACGGCTGCTGTTTACCAAACAGATGAAGCGTGAGTATACGATTCTCATGCCCAACATGGCGCCGATTCATTTCCGGATGCTGAAAAACGTCTTTGTGCATTACGGCTACACGGCGGAGCTGCTGGAAACCACCGGCCCCGAAATCGCGCAGACCGGCTTGAAATATGTCCATAACGACACCTGCTATCCGGCGCTGTTGGTCATCGGGCAGTTTATTCACGCCCTGCAAAGCGGCAAATACGATACGCACAAAATCGCCTTGATGATTACCCAGACAGGCGGCGGCTGCCGCGCGTCCAATTATATTTTCCTGCTGCGCAAGGCGCTCAAGAGGGCTGGCTTTGAGTATGTCCCCGTCATTTCGCTGTCATTCGGTATGGAGAAAAACCCCGGCTTTTCGCTGACGCTGCCGCTGATTCGCCGCTTTGTCGGCGGTTTGGTTTACGGCGACCAGCTCATGCTGCTTTCCAATCAGATTAAGCCCTATGAGGTCAACAAGGGCGAGACGATGGCGCTTGTCGAAACATGGAGCGACCGCCTTTCCGCCATGCTGATTGAGGGCAAGGGCTACACCCTTGAGGAAATTGACGAAAATCTTCACAAGCTGACGAAGGATTTCTCCAAAATTCCCGTCAACCGCGTCCCCAAGGTCAAGGTTGGCATCGTTGGCGAAATATATGTCAAATACTCCAAGATGGCGAACAACGGCCTTGAGGATTTCCTTGCCGAGCAGGACTGCGAGGTCTGCGTCCCGGGCTTGATGGGCTTTGCCGCGTTCAAGGTGGATAACCGCATCGAGGACTACAAGATGTTCGGCGGCAACCGCGTCAAATATGAATTCTGCAAAATGCTGCTGGATTATGTCACCAAGCTGGAAACCCTGATGATTGAGGCGGCAAAGCGCTTCCATTTTGTGCCGCCGCACCAGTATGCTCACACCAAGGAGCTGGTCAAGGGCGTCATCGGCTATGGCAGCAAGATGGGCGAGGGATGGCTGCTCACCGCCGAGATGATTGAGTTAGCAGACACCGGCTACGAAAATATCGTTTGTACACAGCCCTTTGGCTGTCTGCCCAACCACATCAACGGCAAGGGAGCTATCCGCAAAATCAAGGAAATCCGTCCCAACGCCAACATCGTCACCATCGACTACGACCCCGGCGCACCCAAGGTCAACCAGGAAAACCGCATCAAGCTGATGTTGGCGGTTGGCAGGGAAGAGCTGGAAAAGAAAAATAAAAAATAAACCGACAGCCGACTCACACGAGCCGGCTGTTTTTTTACCTGTTTTCTACTTTTATCCGCATTCCGATTTGAATCAGGCGGAACATTCTGACCGCGGCGTCGCGGTAGAGCGTTTCGGCGTTTTGCATCGCTTCTTCGAGCGTTACGGGAGCGCTGACGGTGGTCATCAGCGAACAGACGCCGTCGGAGTACAGCGCTTCCGCGCCTGCTCCGAGGGAGCCGGACAGTCCCGCTACGGGAATCCCCTTGGCTTTCGCGCGTTTGGCGACGCCCTGCATCACCTTGCCGCAGGCGCTTTGGCAATCGGTTTTTCCCTCGCCTGTCACCACTAAATCCACGCCGTCAAGCAACTCGTCAAAATGAATCAGGTTCAGCACGGCGTCAATCCCCGAGCGCATGGCGCCTCCGAGAAAAACCTTCAGAGCGGCGCCGAGACCGCCTGCTGCGCCGGCGCCTTCCACAGCGTCGCAGTCAATGCCGGTTGTTGCCTGTATCACGTCGCGGTAGCGGCACATTCCGCTCTCCAACGCCTCTGTCATTTCCGCAGTCGCGCCTTTTTGCCGTGAAAACATCCTTGTCGCGCCATTTTCGCCGCAGAGCGGATTTTTGACGTCGCACAGGACGGTAATCGCAGATTCGCGGATGCGTTTGTCCAGTCCGCTCAGGTCGATATCCGCCACCCTTGCCAAATCCGCGCCGGTGCCGTCCAGCTCGTTGCCGCGGTTATCATAGAACCGCGCGCCCAACGCACGCAGACAGCCTATGCCGCCGTCATTCGTCGCGGAGCCGCCGATGGCGACGGTGATATCGCGGCATCCGCGCCGCAGGGCGTCACGAATCAGCTCGCCTGTGCCGAAGCTGGTGGTGCGCAGCGGATTGCGCAGTGCTTCGGGGATCAGCGGCAAACCGGACGCCGCTGCCATTTCAATAATCGCCTTGCCCTCAAAGATGCCGTAGCTCGCCTCGATGGGCTGCATCAGCGGATTATGGACGGCGGCAAAAATTCTTGTGCCGTTTGTCGCGGCAATCACCGCTTCCGCCGTACCTTCGCCGCCGTCCGCTACCGGTACGCCGACACATTCGCAGTCGCCGAATACCTCCTTGGCGGCTTTTGTCAGCAGTGCGATGGTTTGTCCGCTTGACAGACTTCCCTTGAAGCTGTCGGACGCAAAGAGAAGCTTCATTTCATCACCTCTGCTTCTATTGTAGCACGATTCCGTCGTTTTTTCCACTCCGAAAGTTTGCTGCGCATAAATTTTCAGAGATTTCCATAAGACAAAAGGTTTGGTTTTTGCGGTGAAAAACGTGAAAAGTATGTGAAGCGTATTGACTTCTTTGGTGCTTCATGCTACAATCAGCCCGTATCAGACAGAATAAATCAGGACAAATGTCCTTTATGAGGAGTTATTATGCTGCAAATAGAAGGGATACGGAAAATCTACAAAACCGGTTCTCTTGTGCAGGAGGCGCTCAAGGGCGTAACGCTCAGCCTGCGCGACAATGAATTTGTCGCGATACTCGGACAGAGCGGCTCCGGCAAAACCACCCTGCTGAATATCATTGGCGGACTGGACCGGTACAACGAAGGCGACCTGATTATCGACGGCATTTCCACCAAAAAATATAACGACCGCGACTGGGACAGCTACCGCAACCACACGGTCGGCTTTGTTTTTCAGAGCTACAACCTGATTCCGCACCAGAGCATTTTGAAGAATGTGGAACTGGCGCTGACCATCAGCGGCGTCAGCAGCCGCGAACGATCCGTGCGTGCCCGTGAGGCGCTTGAAAAGGTGGGCTTGGGGGAGCATTTGCACAAGAAGCCCTCGCAGCTTTCGGGCGGACAGATGCAGCGCGTCGCGATTGCGCGTGCGCTTGTCAACGACCCGAAGATTCTGTTAGCGGACGAGCCGACCGGCGCGCTCGACAGCGACACGAGTCTGCAGGTGATGGATTTGCTCAAGGAGGTCGCCGAGGACAGGCTTGTGGTGATGGTAACGCATAACCCCGAGCTTGCCGAGCAATATGCCACGCGCATTGTGACCTTGAAGGATGGCAGGATTACCTCCGACTCCAACCCCTATACCCCCGAAGCACAGGAAACCGTGCACAAAAACATGGGCAGATCGTCGATGTCGCTGCTGACCTCGCTTGCGCTTTCCTTTCGTAACCTCTGGACAAAAAAGGCGCGGACGATTCTGGTCGCCTTTGCCGGTTCCATCGGAATCATCGGCATCGCGCTGATTTTGTCCCTCTCTCACGGCGCGAATGAATATATCCGCAGTGTAGAGGAGGACAGTCTGCAGGATTATCCGCTGAAAATCACCGACACCAACCTCAATCTGACGTCCATGATTGCGGCACGGCAGAACACGGAGTCGGAAAATGCAAACGCCGTGGAGGATAAGAATTCGGTCAGGGAATGGAACGCCATCACCGGTATGCTCTCAGGCATGACGACCAACGACCTCAAATCCCTGAAAGCGTATTTTGAGAGCAGCGACTGCGACGTCGATGATTACGTGCAGGCGATCGAATACAGCTACACCGTCACGCCGCGCATTTATAAGGTCAGCGGCGACAGCTATCGTCAGGTGAATCCGAGCACGGTTTTCAACGCGCTGGGATTTTCCTCCGAGAACGGCGCCACCAACGGGCTGTACTCTTCCTTTACCAGCATGGACACCTTCTTTGCTCTGCCCGAAAACCCGACGATTTGCCGAAAAAATTATTCCCTGAAAGCCGGCAAATGGCCGGAAACCTATAACGAATGTATGGTGACGCTGACTTCGGCAGGCAAAATTTCCGACCTCACTCTCTATACGCTGGGGCTGAAGGATCCTAAGGAGCTGGACAGCCTTGTGTCGTCCTTTGCCGAGGGAAAGGAAGCCGCTGCCGTAGAGTCCGGCAGAAGCTATGGCTATGACGAAATTCTCGGCACGGAATTCCGTTTGGTGCCGTCGCCGTCCTTTTATACCTACGACAAAAAATACAATGTATGGACAGACCACAGCGGCGATGAAAAATACGTCAAAAACCTGCTCGGGGACGCGGAGACCATCAAGGTTGTCGGCATTGCCCAGCCGAGCGGCGAGGGCGCGCAGACGCCGAAAATCGGTATCGGATACACTCCCGAGCTCACGCGGCACATCATGGAGGCAGCAGGCAAAACGGAGATTGTCAAGTCGCAGCTGCAAAACCCTGATACCAATGTGTTCACCGGCAAGCGCTTCGACGACGAAAATCAAAACAACAAAAAGCCGGATTTATCGTCGCTGTTCTCCGTCGATACCGACGCGGTGAAAAAGCTGTTTCAATTCGACAGCGCCAAGCTTGATATGTCGAGTTTGGATTTCAGCAGCCTTGACCTTTCGGCAATCGACATGAGCGAAGCGGTCAATCCGGACGCTTTCAGCGGCATGATGCCAGCGCTGAGTGACGCGGAGCTTGCCTCCCTGCTCAGCGGCGTCAGGCTGAACATGACGGAAGAAACCCTGCGCGGACTGTTCGGCGATATTCTCAGCGGCTTTCAGACCTATGCCAAGGACGACAAACGCGCGGACATTTCGTCCTTGTCCGACGCCGTCGGCGCCTATCTGCAGACAGACGAAGCGCGTACCATTCTCCGCGAACAGCTGCAGCAGGTGCTTTCCGAAAAGCTTGACGGCGTCATCACCACCGAAGACGTCGCGTCGATTGCCGAAGATTATATTGCCGGTTACGCCGCGTGGCTGCAGGAGAACGGCCACAGCGCGGATGATTTCAGCCGCGTCAGCGACTATGTCAACTCTCCCGACGCGCAAAAAATCCTTGCGGACGGTATGGCGGTTCTGCGCGAAAGAATGGTGACCGTCACCCTGAGCGATGACGAAATCAACGCCTTAGTGACCGCCCTGGCGGCAGGGTACCAACAGTACGCTGAAACAGAGGGGCTGCCTACAGCGTCCTATCTGCTTTCCGCCTTTGGCGATTATCTTGCCACCGATGAAGCGCAGGCGCTTGTCGGCAAAACCGTTGCCGCCTCCGTGGACGCCTCCGCGCTGCAAGACAGCCTTTCGCGGTATTCCGACGTCATTTCACAGCAAATGGGCGCTGTTATGCAGCAGATTTTCGCGTCGGTCGGTACGCAGCTGACCGATGTGCTGCAAAATCAGATGTCACAACTGATGTCGGGCTTGTCCGAAAACCTTCTCAGCGGCTTCAACTTCAACACCGACGCCCTTGCGGAAATGTTCAAAACCGAAATGTCCGCCGAGGAGCTGAAGGATTTGATGACCTCGCTGCTGTCCACCGAAAAGACCACCTATGACAGCAACCTCAAAAAGTTAGGGTACGCGGACGCCGCAAAGCCGTCGGCAATCACCATCTATCCGCTGGATTTCGACAGCAAAAACCATATCAAGAAAACGATTGCGGACTACAACGCGCGGATGCAGGCTGCCGGTGAGACGGGGAAGATGATTGAATACACCGACCTTGTTGATGCGCTGATGGGTTCCGTCACCACGATTATTGACGCTATCAGCTATATTCTGATTGCGTTTGTCGCGATTTCGCTGATTGTTTCATCCATCATGATTGGCGTCATCACCTACATCAGCGTCCTTGAGCGCCGCAAGGAAATCGGCATTCTCCGCGCCATCGGCGCTTCCAAGCATAATATTTCCACGGTGTTCAACGCCGAAACCTTCATCATCGGCGCTTTGGCAGGCTTCATTGGTATCGGCATTTCAGAGCTGCTGATTATGCTTGCCAACCCGATTTTGCACGCGGTGACCGGTCAGGAGAATATCAACGCCATCCTGCCGCCTGTCGCGGCGTTGATTCTCATTCTCCTCAGCGTCATCCTCACCTTAATCGGCGGTATCATTCCGTCGCGCAAGGCAGCCAACAGCGATCCCGTCGCGGCGCTGCGGTCTGAATAAAGTATAAAACCTCCTGTCGGACAGGAGGTTTTTGCTTTTATCGACAACGCAGTATTGCGGAAAATAGACCGCAAAGATTGTCTACTTTTTATTAGGTATTAGTATTATCTGTATCGGCGGCCTTTTGCCTGTGTGCGTCTGCGTGATTGACGGCGCTTGCGTGAGGAACGTGTGGTGACAAACACAATGATAAAAATAATCAACAGCAACAGCACCGCCGCAAGGATAACAACGAGCACGAAGTTTTCCGTGACGAACACCTCAAGGGGCGAGATATCGCGCTCCACATCCTCGGCGGCAACCAAATTGGTAACGCCCAGATCCAAGTCCTCATAGGTGACGGTGACGGTTCCAAGGACATCGCCTTTTTTGACAGGCGCTTCCACCTGTTCCACGCAGTTGACGTCCGTTTTCAACAGGCTTTTATCGTAATTGTTCGGCAAGAAGGCGGTAATATCCTTTTCCACAACCGCGTCCAGCGTTTTTCCGTTGCGGACATACTTGACGTCAACGCCGGCAAGACTGTCCGAAGGGCTGTACAGCGTCTGCACACCGAGGTTTTCATATGACCATTCATAGAGCTTTGCGGTATCCAGCATGGCGTAGTTGATGTTTTCCTCATAGGAGAAGTCCGCGCCGAAACAAACGCAGAGATATTGGCTGCCTTCTTTCTCAGCCGAGGAGACAAGGCATTTTCCCGCCTCGTCCAGATAGCCGGTTTTGATGCCCTTGGTGTACGGATAGTAGTACATACCGCCGTTTGTCTGATCAATCATATAGTTGGTGTTGTGCAGGGTGCTGAAGCCCTCTGGCGTATAGGACACGGTATTGCAAATTTCCATGAAGCCGGAAAGCTGCATGGCGTACCGCGCAATCAGCGCCATATCATGAGCGGTGGTATAGTGCTCAGGGTCATAAAGCCCGTGCGGATTGGCAAAATGTGTATTGGTACAGCCCAGCTCCGCCGCTTTGGCGTTCATCTTCTCGGCAAATCCGGAGATACTGCCGCCGACATAGTCCGCTAAGATTAGCGCCGCGTCATTGCCGGATGGAAGCATCAGACCATACAGCAAATCTCTGACCGAAACCTGTTCGCCGATATGCTCGCTCAGTCCCATGACGGTGCTTTCCGGATCTAGCCCGTCGAGCAGCTCCGGCTTGATGGTAATCTTGGTGGCGTCCCAATCGCTGACATTCTCCGCCGTAATGACAAACGTCATGATTTTGGTCGTCGAGGCAGGATAGCTGCGACGGTCTGCGTTTTTTTCATAAACAACCGTTCCGCTGTCCAGATTCTCAAGATATATCGCGTCCGAAACGGTTTCCTCACGAAATCCGTAATCGACAGCTGAGGCAGAAAGCACGCTGACGCAAATGATGATGAAAGAAAGAAAAATTGCCGAAATGCGTTTCATAATTTCCTCCTGATTGTTTTTTCTTATTGTACCATATCTGTTTTCAAAAAGCAAAAGATTACAGCGATTTTTTCAGCCGCTCGTTTTGCTGTTTGTTTTTCCGGCTGTGACGAGAAATCCGAATGCCGTTACTGTACCGCGCACCGTCAGCTGCGGTGCATATTCCTGTCGCCTTCCGGCAATAACATATATATAATGCGGAGGTGATTATTTGCAGTATGGCAAAGTTGAAATCTGCGGCGTCAATACTTCTGAGTTAAAGGTGCTCAGCGAGAGCCGCAAGCGCGAGCTCATGCGCATCATCCGCGGCGGCGACGCGGCGGCAGCCAAACGCGCGCGTGACGAGATGATTGAAGGCAACCTGCGGTTGGTGCTCAGCGTCATCCACCGCTTTCGCAACCGCGGCGAGGAGCTTGACGATTTGTTTCAGGTCGGCGTCATCGGGCTGATGAAGGCAATCAACAACTTTGATCCCAATCTGGACGTTAAATTCAGCACCTACGGCGTACCGATGATTCTCGGCGAGCTGCGGCGGTACTTGCGTGACAACAACAGCGTGCGTGTGTCGCGCTCCATGCGTGACACCGCCTACAAGGCGATGCAGGTCAAGGAACGGCTCACCGCCGAGGGCGACCGCGAGCCGAGTGTAGAGGAAATCGCACGCGTCATGGGAGTGCCAAAGGAGGACGTCGTGCTTGCGCTCGAGGCAATCGTCGAGCCGGTATCGCTGTATGAGCCGGTGTTTTCCGACGGCGCCGACACGGTTTATGTGATGGATCAGATCGGCGACAGCGGAGACGACGCGGCATGGCTGGAGGAGCTGGCAATCAAGGACGCCATCAAGGCGCTGTCCGACCGCGAAAAAAGGATTCTCGGGCTGCGGTTTTTCAAGGGCAAAACGCAGATGGAGGTTGCCGCGGAAATCGGCATTTCGCAGGCGCAGGTCAGCCGTATTGAAAAAGGCGCGCTTAATTCCATCAAGAAAAGCATTTGATGTTGTTGATTTTTTCTTTCCGGAGTGATATAATTTTTATATTGTCTATGGAAGGAGCAAATCATGACGACCTTAACAAAGGAGGCTATCCGGAAGTCCTTTATGCAGCTTCTCAATGAAAAGCCTGTCAGCAAAATCACTGTCAAGGAAATCGTGGAGACCTGCGGCATCAATCGAAATTCCTTTTATTATCACTACAGCGACATCCCCTCTTTGATGGAGGAAATCCTCAACGAGCAGGCGGATATGCTCTTGAATGTAACCAAGGACATGAGCATCTATGAGTGTATTATGCGTGCCATGAATTTCGCGCTGGAAAACAAGACCGCGATGATGCACATTTTCAATTCCGCCAACAGGGATATGCTTGACCGCTATCTTGACCGTGTGGCGAACCGGACGGTCAACGGTTATTTTGATGTGTATTTCCGTGACGAGGATGTTTGCGACGAGGACAAGCAGGCGATTGTGATGTACTACAAAAGCCTTTTGATTGGCTTTGTCATCGCGTGGATGCGCAGCGGTATGAATTACGACCTGCGCGAACAGCTGCAGCGCCTTTGCGAGCTGTTTGAGGGCAGCACCGAAACCGCTGTGGAGCGCAGCCGCAAAAAAACAACCTGAAAAAAACAATCTGTTAGATAAATTGAATCATTTGCCTAAAAAACGAGCACTCACGCCAAAGTGCCCGTTTTATTTTTGCCCTTCACCGCTATAATATAAAAATGAAGAATTTTTGGAAGGGAGTAATATCCATGAAATTAGGAAAAGCGGTGGTCAAAAGCCGCGTGGTCATCCTGATTGTCGCGCTGTTGCTGCTCATTCCCTCCGTTTTCGGAATGATTTTTACACGCGTCAACTACGATATGCTCAATTATCTCCCCGACAGTCTTGATACCGTCAAGGGACAGGAATATATGCTGAAGGATTTCGGCAAGGGCGCCTTTTCTTTTTTGATTTTTGAGGATATGGACGACAAGCATATCCGCGAGACCACCGAAGAAATCAAGCAGGTCGATCACGTCGCAAGCGTACTCAGCTTCAGCGACCTTTCGCAAGGCATGATTCCGGCGCAGCTGCTGCCCGACGATATCTACAACGCCTTCAATGCCGGCGAGGATACGCTGGTGGCGGTTTTTTTCGACACCTCAAGCTCCTCGGACGAAACCATGGAAGCGATTACCGCAATTCGCGGAATTGCCGGAGAAAAATGTCTGGTATCGGGCATTTCGGCAATGGTAACCGATTTGCGCGACTTGTGTGAACGCGAGGAGGCTGTCTATGTCGCCATCGCGGTGGTGTTAGCGATGGCGGCAATGCTGCTGTTTTTGGACAACTGGCTGATTCCGTTCGTCTTTTTGGCCGGCATCGGCATCTCCATTCTGCTCAACCTCGGCTCCAACTACTTTTTGGGCGAGATTTCCTACATTACCAAGGCGCTGTCCGCCGTGCTGCAGTTAGCGGTCACGATGGATTACTCCATTTTTCTCTGGCACAGCTACGGCGAGTACAAGCAGCAATATGACGACCATCACGAGGCGATGGCTTACGCGATTAAGGACACCTTCGTTTCCGTGCTGGGAAGCTCCATTACCACCGTGGCGGGCTTTATCGCCCTGTGCTTCATGACCTTCACGCTCGGACGCGATTTGGGCATCGTCATGGCGAAGGGCGTCATCCTCGGCGTCATCGGCTGCGTCACGGTGCTGCCGGCGATGATTTTGATTCTCGATAAACCGCTGTCAAAAACCATGCACCGATCGCTGATTCCGCCTGCCAAAAAATTAGCAGGCGTGGTTGTCAGAATTTTTCCGGTATTTATCATCCTGTTCGCCGCGCTGGCTGTGCCGGCGTATTATGGCTACGCCAAGACCAACGACGAGGTGTATTACGACCTCTCGCGCAGCTTGCCGAGGGATATGTCCAACGTCATCGCCAACACCAAGCTCAAGGAGGAGTTTGGCATGGGCTCAACGCACATGATTTTAGTCAATTCCGCTATTTCCGCCAAGGACGCGCAGAAGCTGCAGGAGGAGATGGGGCAGGTGGACGGCGTCAAGTTCGCCATAGGACTCGAAAGCCTGATTGGTTCGTCCATTCCGGAGGAAATGCTTCCGGATTCCGTCACCTCTGTGCTCAAAAGCGAGCATTGGGAAATGATGCTCGTCAGCTCGGAATACGGCACCGCCACGCCGGAAATGGGCGAGCAAATCAACTCTCTCAATACCATCATCAAGCGTTATGATCCGGACGGCTTGCTTGTCGGCGAGGCGGCGTGCACAAATGACCTGATCAACATCACCTCCGTCGATTTCGCGACCGTCAACGCCATCTCCATTATCGCGATTTTCGTCATCATCGCGCTGGTGGAAAAGAGCATCTCGCTGCCGGTGATTTTAGTGGCGGTAATCGAGCTTGCCATTTTTATCAATTTAGGTCTGCCGCACTTTTTGGGCGAGTCGCTGCCGTTTATCGCGCCGATTTGCATCAGCACCATCCAGCTCGGCGCGACCGTGGATTACGCGATACTGATGACGACGCGCTATAAAAAAGAACGTTCTCTCGGCAACGACAAGCGGACGGCGGTGACAACCGCCCTGAGCACATCCATTCCGTCCGTCATCGTCAGCGCGATGGGACTGTTCGCCGCCACCGTCGGCGTGGCAATCTATTCCGATGTAGACATGATCGGATCGCTGTGCGCGCTGATGGCAAGAGGCGCGATCATCAGTATGCTCTGTGTAGTGTTTATTTTGCCGGCGATGTTTATGTTGTGTGACAAAATCATCGGCGTCACGACCATCGGATTCAAACCAAAGAAAACTCTGGAGGGACATTATCATGCGTAAACATACATTCATCCGTCACCACTTGCCCAAGCTGCTTTCCGCGGCAATGAGCGTCGCCATTCTCTGCGGCATTGTCGGCACCACCGCGTACTCGGCAGGCGCGGAGAACACCGTGACGTCATCCGTCGGCGCAAAATCGGACGAAAGCAAAATGCTTTCCAAGGAAGAGACCGTCTATGTGATTGCCGACGCCAAGGGCGCTCCGCAAAAGATTATCGTCAGCAACTGGATTAAAAATCCCGACAAGGCGGACACCATTACGGACAGCTCGGATCTGACGGACATTGAAAATGTGAAGGGTGACGAAACCTACACCATCAACGAGAAAAAGCAGCTGGAATGGAAAGCTGACGGCAATGATATCTATTATCGCGGCACCTCCGCGCAAAAGCTGCCGGTAGGCGTTTCTATTCAGTATTTTCTCGACGGCGCGGCGGTCGCGCCGGACGCGCTTGTCGGTAAAAGCGGCAAGGTGAAAATGGTCTTTACCTACGACAACCGCCAGTTTGAGGAAGCGGAAATCAACGGCAAAAAAGAAAAAATCTACGTGCCCTTTATCATGATGACCGGCATGATGCTCGACAACACGAAGTTTTCCAACGTCACCGTCTCCAACGGCAAGGTCATCAACGACGGCACCCATACCTACGTCGCCGGCTTCGCCCTGCCCGGTATGCAGGACAGTCTCGGCGTCAAAAAGAGCGATTGGGAGCTGCCTTCAACGGTAGAGGTAACGGCGGACGTCACGGACTTCTCGCTCAGCACCACCCTCACCGTCGCGACGGACGATTTGTTTGCGGACATCGACACCGCCAAAGCGGACAAAAAGGTGGATGAATTAAAGGATAAGCTTCGGGAGCTGACCGACGGCGTGGAGCAGCTGGCGGATGGTTCCTCACAGCTCTACACCGGTCTCGGCACCCTGCTGAGCAAATCGGATGAGCTGGTCGCCGGCGTCAACCGCCTGTATGACGGCGCGGCACAATTAGAGGACGGCGCTTCCGCGCTGGACAGCGGCGCAGGTGACCTGAAAAACGGCGCGGAGCAGCTTGACGCCGGACTCGGTGCCGTCAAGAGCGGCGCGGGTGATCTGAATGACGGCGCCGGCAGTCTCAGCGACGGCGCGTATGCCGTGGATAACGGCGCGGCGCAGCTGCAGGGCTATATCGCCTCGCTCTCCAACGGACTCTCCACCATTTCCGCCAACAGCGGTCAGTTGGTCGGCGGCGCCGAGCAGGTGTTTGACACCCTTCTGTCTACCGCCGATACCCAAATTGCCGCGGCAGGACTGTCCGCTCCTTCCCTGACAATTGAAAACTACAACGCCGTGCTCGACGGCTTAATCGGACAGCTTTCCGAGGATGCTGTCCGCCGGCTTGCGACGGAGACCGCTCAAAATACCGTCAGCGCAACCGTCAACAGCCAGCGCGAGGTCATTCGTCAGGCGGTTGAAGCCGAAGTGAAAAAGCAGGTGACCAACGGCGTACTCGCCGCGGCAGGATTGCCGCTCACCGCTGACAATTATGAAGCAGCCGCGGCGGCAGGTCAGATTCCCGAGGATGTATTTCAGCAAATCTGCGGCGGCATCGCCGCGCAGATGGCGGGAATGTCCGATACGGTCGATGCGCAGACCGAAGCGCAAATCGCTTCTCTGATTGAAACCAATATGCAGAGCGACGAGGTGCAGGCGCAGATTGAGGAAGCTGTCGCCAAGGCTTCCTCCGGCAAGCAGTCCCTCCAAGCCCTCAAGGCGCAGTTAGACAGCTACAATGCCTTTTATCAGGGAATCATCGGCTATACAAACGGTGTGGACGAAGCAAGCAGCGGCGCCCGTCAGCTTATGGGAGGCGCCGTCACCCTGCGCGATGGTACCCGACAGCTTGCCGGCGGCGCGGAGCAGCTCAAGGAAGGCACCGGCACCCTGAAGGACGGTACCGAACAGCTTGCTGACGGCTCCTCACAGCTCAAAGACGGCACCGTTACCCTCAAGGACGGCACCGTACAGCTGCACGACGGCGCCCATCAGCTTTTCAGCGGTATTGCCTCTCTGCGCGAAGGCACCGGTGCGCTGATTGACGGTGTATCGCAGCTGCACGACGGCGGAATGCAGCTCAGCGAAGGAATGCAAAAGCTCCAAAAGGAAGGCGTCGATAAAATCACCGACGCGGTTGACGGCGACCTTTCCTCCCTTACCCAACGCTTCAAGGCGATGGTGCAGGCGGCAAAGAACTACCGCACCTTCAGCGGCAAGACCGACAGCATGGACGGCAAGGTCAATTTCATTTTCAAAACCGATTCGATAGAAGAAAAGTAAGCGCAAACTGCCGGTGTTTTCACCGGCAGTTTTTTGCTGTGAAAAAGCTTTGACTTTTACGCTTTTATATGGTAAAATTTTAGAGTATGAAATTCTGCGCGGATACGAAGGAGGAAATTATGAATTCCAAGCTGAAAAATGATGCGACGGATTATCTGTTTGACGCGATTCTCTCTTTAGAAACCAAGGAGGAGTGCTATCGCTTTTTTGAGGATCTCTGCACCAGCGCCGAGCTCAAAGCCATGTCACAGCGTCTTGTCGTCGCGAAAATGCTGACCGAAAAGAAGGTCTACACCGAAATCGTCAAGGAGACCGGCGCTTCTACCGCGACTATCAGCCGCGTCAAGCGTTCGCTGTTTGACAACGACACCTACGGCTACACACTCGTCCTTGATAAAATCAACGGTAAGGCGTAATGGAAAGCTACGTGGACTTCGCGCGGTTTTACGATTCGCTGATGGAGGACGCGCGCTATCCGGAACGCGCGGCGTATCTGCTCAGCCTGTGCGCGCGGTTTGACCATCCCGTGGGCGTGTGTCTGGATCTTGCCTGCGGCACCGGCGCGTTGACGCGCGAATTAAAACAACGCGGTGTCGATGTGTTCGGCGTGGACGGCAGTGCCGAAATGCTCACCGCGGCGGCGTCCGCTTCTCCCGATATTCTGTACATCTGTCAGGATATGCGCGAGCTGACGCTCGCGAAGCCGGTTGACACCTGCTTCTGCACCCTTGACAGCCTCAATCATCTCACTGAGCTTGCCGATGTGGAAAAAACGCTTTCGCGCGTCGGCAGCTATATGAATGCAGGCGGATTGCTGATTTTTGACGTCAACACACCTTACAAGCACCGCGAGGTGTTGGCGAATAACGCCTTCACGATAGAAAATGACACGGTATTCTGCGCGTGGCAAAATGTCACCGAGGACGGACTGCTCACGGAAATTCTTCTTGATTTTTTTGAGGAGCAGCCGGACGGCTCCTATCAGCGCTGCAGCGAATGCTTTTTTGAACGCGCCTATACGCGTGAGGAGCTGCGGAACGCGCTCCGGCAGGCGGATTTTGAGCTGCTTGCCGTCTACGGCGATCTGACGACCCTGCCGCCCGCGCGGGACGAACAGCGTGCGGTATATGTTGCAAAAAAGAAAGGATAATTATGGACAAAATCATTCGTTGTATTACAAGCGACGGCGCGATTATGGCAACCGCAATTGACGCTTCGGATATTGTATTTACCGCCAAAAAGCTGCACCACCTCAGCCGCAGCGCGACGGCGGCTTTGGGCAGACTGCTCTGCGCCGCCTCCATGATGGGCAATATGCTCAAGCAGCCCGAGGCTTTTCTGAATCTGCGGATTCTCGGCGACGGCGAAATGGGAGCTGTGGTCGCGGTCGGCGACAGCCGTGGCAATGTGCGCGGTTATGTGGAAAACCCCGACTGCCCTACGGAATATTACAACAACGGTAAAATCAATGTCTCCAAGGCGGTCGGAAAAAACGGTACGCTCAGTGTGCTGCGCGACTACGGCACAGGCGATCCGTACATCGGTCAGGTGGAGCTGGTCAGCGGTGAAATCGCGGAGGATATCACCAACTACTTTGCCGTCTCCGAGCAGGTGCCCACCGTCTGCGCGCTCGGTGTCCTGATGAACAAGGAGGACGGCGAGGTGATGCTTGCGGGCGGTTTGCTGGTGCAGCTGCTGCCCGGCGCTTATGACGAGGCAATCGACCGGCTCGAAGCGAATGTCAGCCGTCTCGATCCCGTCACCACGATGCTTGCCAAGGGCATGAGCATCCTCGATATGTGCAAAGCCGCGCTCGACGGCTTTGAGGTGGAGGTGCTCGATGAATATCCGGTCAATTATGTCTGCGGCTGCTCGCGCGAGAAGCTCGAACGCTATTTTATGACTATGAGCGACGCCGAAATCCGCACTCTGCCCGATGAAAACGGCGTCACCGAGGCGGTATGTCAGTTCTGCAACAAGCGCTACACCTTCACGCGCGACGACCTTGAGCGGCTGATTGCCGAGAAAAACGCATAAAATCATGGGCGACCGCTTCGGTCGCCCTCGGTTTAACATTCGCTGAAATCGTAATCGGATTTCAGCTGAAAGCTCCTGCAGTCAGTGCAGGGGTATTCGGCAGGACGGGTGTCGTGCATCCCGACGGTGATTTTTTCCAGCGAGCAAAAGTCCTTTTTGTCGTTGTGATGCTTACAGCTTGTTACCGTGCAGGCAATGCATTGATTCGCGTATCTGTTGTCCACCTTTTTCACCTCGATTGATAAGTTGTTTTTATCATACCCGCATCATTGCGTTTTATGCACATAAACGCGAATTTTCAATAATATATATCGAGGTGATTCTGATGAATGTCATATCCGCAGTGATATTGGTGACGCTTGCCGTCATCGGCGCCGCGTCGGTGGTCAGGGAAATCTCGCTGCGCCTGTTTGTAAGCCGCACGGAGCATTCCGTTCTCCTGATTACACCGGTGCGCGACGGCGACAACGCCGAAATGGTACTGCGCAGCGCTGCCGAACGGATGCGGTGGGGCAGAGGCCGCCGCGGCTGCGCGGTATGCCTTGACTGTCCGCTCGACGCGCACACGCGCAAGGTGTGCGAGACAGTTTGCCGCGATTACGGCTTTTTGCGGCTGATGACAAAGGAAGAATTACAACGCGATGTTTTAGGATAGCACTATGGAAGAAAAACAGTTGCTCCGCTTGGAGGGGTCGGTCGAAAATATTGTGTACCGCAACGATGAAAACGGCTACACGGTTTTGGAAATTGCCGACAGCGATGAGGAAATCACCGCTGTCGGCGTCATGCCGCAGGTCAGTGCCGGCGACACCGTCATTCTGTACGGCAGCTTTACCGAGCACAAAAGCTACGGCAGACAATTTGCCGCCAAAACCTGCGAGGTCACACGTCCCACCGACGCGGCGGATATTTTGCGCTACCTCGCTTCGGGAGCGGTCAAGGGCGTCGGCCCCTCTACGGCAAGACGGCTGGTAGACGCGTTCGGCGCCGACACACTCCGCGTCATGGAGGAGGAGCCGCAGCGTATCGCGGCGCTGCGCGGCATCAGCGAGGCAAAGGCAGCGGATTTCTCGCGTCAGCTCAAGGCGAATGAGGGTGTGCGCGCGCTGATGCTCTACCTCGGCGAATTCGGCATTCCCAACACCGCCGCCATCCGTATTTTCAAGGTGTTCGGCGCCGCTTCGGTGGAAATGATTCGGAAAAATCCATACGTGCTCTGCGAGGGCGACTTCGGCGTCAGCTTCCAAAGCGCGGACATGATTGCTGTCCGTGAAAACCTCGGCGGCAACAGCGAGGTGCGTCTGCGTGCCGGCATTTGCTACATTCTGCGCCACAACGAGGGCAACGGTCACACTTGTCTGCCGCGCGATGTGCTGACCGACACCGCCGCGCAATTCCTCGGAGTTCTGCACGAGGAAATCAGCGACTGCATGGAAGCCATGCTTTTTGACCGCACACTGGTCAGCGAGGAATTTGACGAACGCGCTTTTTTGTATTTGCAGGCAATGCACCTCAAGGAGCAGTTCATTGCCTCGCGCATCAAGCTGCTGATGGGTTTCCCTGCCGAGCGTGTCCGCAATGTGGACGCCGCCATCGCGCGGTGCGAGCAGGAGGACGGTATCACCTACGCGGATTTGCAGAAGCAGGCGATTTCCGTGGCGCTCTCCACCGGCTTTTTGGTGCTGACCGGCGGCCCCGGTACCGGCAAAACCACCACGCTCAACGCGTTGATTAAAATCTTGCAGCACGAGGGACAGCGCGTATTTCTTGCCGCGCCGACCGGCAGAGCGGCACAGCGCATGACAGAGCTGACGGGCAACGAGGCAAAAACCCTTCACCGCCTGCTCGAAGTGGCGTGGGACCGCGAGGACAAGCCTGTATTCGGAAAAAATGAAAAAAACCTTCTCAAATGCGAAGCGCTGATCATCGACGAGATGTCCATGGTGGATGTATCCATTTTTGAAAGTCTGCTCCGCGCGGTGCCGATAGGCTGCCGACTGATTTTGGTCGGCGACTCCGACCAGCTGCCCTCTGTCGGTGCCGGCAATGTGCTCGGCGATTTAATTGCCGGCGGTCAGCTGCCGGTTGTCAGCCTGAACCATATTTTCCGTCAGGCGGAGCAAAGCCTGATTGTCACCAACGCCCACCGCATTGTCCGCGGCGAAATGCCGGTGCTCAATCAGGTGGACAAGGACTTCTTTTTTATGCCCCGCCGCAGCAAGGGCGAGGTGACGCAGACCATTTTGGAACTGTGCGCCGACCGCTTGCCCAAGGCATACGGCTATTCGCCGTTCGACAGCATTCAGGTGCTTTGCCCGTCCAAAAAAGGCGAGTTGGGCACGGCGGAGCTGAACCTGCGTTTGCAGGAGCGTCTCAACCCGAAGTCTCCCGAAAAAAGCGAGGCGGTTATCGGCGCCAAAACCTTCCGCGTCGGCGACAAGGTGATGCAGACAAAAAACAATTACGACATCCGTTGGGAACGCGAAAACGGCGAAATGGGGGAGGGCGTCTATAACGGCGACATCGGCTTGGTGGAGTCCATCGACCGCAAGAGCAAAACCATGCGTATCCGTTTTTTTGACAAAACCGCCACACTCAGCTTTGAGCACGCCTCCGAGCTGGAATACGCTTACGCCGTGACGGTGCACAAAAGTCAGGGCAATGAGTTTGACTGCGTGATTATCCCGATGTTCCCGGGACCGCGTCAGCTTTACTACCGCAACCTGCTCTATACCGCCGTCACCCGCGCCAAGGAGCGGCTGATTTTGGTGGGTACCGCCT
This sequence comes from Ruminococcus sp., assembly GCA_017471345.1. Lineage (GTDB taxonomy): Bacteria > Bacillota > Clostridia > Oscillospirales > Acutalibacteraceae > Ruminococcoides. Next base: position 1,776 of record JAFUUV010000168.1, on the reverse strand, counting down.
ACACCGTTGAGATGATGGTCAATAATAACCGCCAGACCAAGCGTCACACCGGCTTGCGGTATTTTTTGCAGCGCGACGACAATCTTTACAGCAACCGGTAATGCAGCGGCGCCTGATACGATTTAGAGTATCGCAGGCGCCGCAAAAATTTTTTGCGAAAACCTATTGACAACATAGGAAAAGTATGTTATGATACACCTACGATAAAAACCTACTTAACATATAGGTAAAGGTGAATTAATCATGAAACAATTTTTATCCTATGATACGCGAATGTTATTTTTCTTCTGAGGAATAAAAACGATTGAAAGATAAAGGAGAGAAATCACATGAGCACATTGAAAGAAAGAAATTTACATTTTGAAACCAAACAGCTTCACGTCGGACAGGAACAGGCGGATCCCGTCACCGATGCACGCGCGGTGCCGATTTACGCCACCACCTCTTATGTTTTCCACGACAGCCGCCACGCTGCCGACCGCTTTGCTCTTCGTGACGCCGGCAATATTTACGGCAGACTGACCAACCCCACACAGGGCGTGTTTGAGGAGCGCATTGCCGCGCTCGAGGGAGGCAGTGCCGCGCTGGCGGTTGCTTCCGGCGCCGCCGCCATCAGCTACACCATTCAGGCGCTTGCCGAAGCCGGAGAGAACATCGTCGCTGCCGAGACCATCTACGGCGGCACCTACAATCTCCTCGCGCACACCCTGCCGCATTACGGCATCACCACGCGCTTTGTCAATCCCGACGAGGAAGGCGCGTTTGCGGCGGCAATCGACGAGAATACCAAGGCAATTTATGTGGAATCCCTCGGCAATCCCAACTCCAACCTGGTCGATATCGAAGCCCTTGCCAAGCTGGCGCACGCGCATCAGATTCCGCTGGTGGTGGACAGCACCTTTGCCACCCCCTTCCTCCTCCGTCCGATTGAGTACGGCGCGGATATCGTGGTACATTCCGCCACCAAGTTCATCGGCGGCCACGGTACCGCTATCGGCGGCGTGATTGTCGAAAGCGGAAAGTTTGACTGGGCGGCTTCCGGAAAGTTTCCGCAGTTTTCCGCGCCGAATCCCTCCTATCACGGCGCGGTATTTACGCAGGCGGCTCCCGGCGCGGCGTTTGTCACCTATATCCGTGCCATCCTGCTCCGCGATACCGGCGCGACACTTTCACCGTTCCACGCGTTCATCTTCCTGCAGGGACTTGAAACCCTCTCTCTGCGCGTAGAGCGCCATGCCGAAAATACGGCAAAAGTCTTGGCGTTCCTGCAGAACCATCCCAAGGTAGAGCGCGTCAACCATCCTTCGTTGAGCAGCTCGCCCTACAAGGCGCTGTATGAGAAGTATTTCCCCAACGGCGGCGGTTCCATTTTCACATTTGATATCAAGGGCGGCGAAGAGGAGGCGCAGCGTTTCATTGACCATTTGCAGATTTTCTCTCTGCTTGCCAATGTCGCGGATGTGAAGTCGCTGGCGATTCATCCGGCGTCCACCACGCATTCTCAGCTGACTGCCGAGGAGCTGGAGGAGCAGGGCATCCGTCCCGGCACCATCCGCCTTTCCATCGGCACCGAGCATATCGACGACCTGCTCTTTGACTTGCAGGAAGCGTTTGACAGTATTTAATGGCAGTCTGCTTTATACCAATCTTCATTAAAAAGTAGACTTTCTACTTTTTAATAGCGCCGTAGGCGCGTCAAGATTGTATAAGACGGCAATTGCGCTTTTGCGCAATTGGAAAACGCGCCAAGCGTTTTCTCTCTGATAGAAAGTTGTC
>JAFUUV010000167.1 GCA_017471345.1 Ruminococcus sp. | reverse complement strand
TTCTTTTCAGCGGAAAAAGTTTTTGATGGACAATCATGATGACGGTCAGGCAACTCAGGCGGTTTCTTTTTGCCTGTACAGCAATAAATGATTTCCTCCGCGGTAACCGTATCCGCAAGAATATCCTCGGACATTCGCCTTGCGCTTGTTACATAGAAGGTGTTCGAAGAAAAAAAATCACGGGGCGTCCCTTCCGCCGTCAATTCACCGTTAAATAGCATCAGGCATCGGTGAGCAAATTGTGCGCAAAACTCAAGGTCATGACTCACCATGACAATCGTGGTACCGGCACCGCACAATTGTTGAAGGATTGAAGCAAATTGCTCCTTGAATAGCCCATCTACTCCCTTTGTCGGTTCGTCAAGCAAGAGCATCTGCGGCTCGGTCAGCAAAAGCTTCGCTAATGCGGCACGCTGTGTCTCACCGCCGGAGAGGTCAAACGGATGACGTGTCAGCAGGTGCTCTAAATGGCAAAGCGTCACTGTCCGGTGAAAGCGTTCGGACTTCTCGGCATCTGTCAGACCTTTTTGCTCAAGCACTTCGTAAAGACTGTCTTGAACTGTGTTTCCGCTAAGCAATAGGCGTGGATTTTGCGGCAATGTTGCGATACGTGTCACGCCTGTCTTCCGTTTGCCTCGATAGGCTTTTGCTATTCCATTAATGACAGACAGCAGAGTGGATTTGCCTGCTCCGTTGCCCCCGAGAATGGTGACCAATTCTCCTTTTTTAAAATCTATAGAAAGATTTTTCAGAATGTCTACTCTATCTTTTTGATAGCGAAACCAGATATTTTTGAGAGTGAAAACAACTTCGCCGCATGGCGGAATCGCTTCCGGAAACAACGGGAGTATTTCATGTGTACTGACAAAATGACGCAGCCAATCCCTGCTCTCGGCTACGGTAACCGGATAGTTATCGGCAGGCGCAACCTCATGAACAATTCTCATAGGAGCAGGCATGAGTTGGAATGTGTTGTTTTGAGATTGCGCTAACTGTTGTCCAATCCGATTAGGAGCATTATCCGCAAGAATTCTGCCGTTTTCCAACACCACGACACGGCTGCAAAGCGGCATCAACGATTCCAGACGGTGTTCTGAAATAATCACGGTCGTGCCGAGCTCTTTGTTGATACGATGCAGGCAGGCAAAAAAATCTGCCGCTGCGATGGGATCAAGCTGTGCGGTAGGTTCGTCAAGAATCAGCACCTCCGGATGCATAATCATTACAGCGGCAAGGTTCAGCAGTTGCTTTTGTCCGCCGGACAGTGTAGCGACATCGCTTTCAAAGTATTTATCAATGCCAAAAAAGCTTGCTGTCTCAGCTACTCTGCGACGTATGATGCGTTGTTCCCAGCCGAGGCTTTCCGGACCAAACGCCAGTTCGTGCCATACCTTATCGGTCACTAACTGATTTTCCGGAGACTGCTGCACAAAACAGATTTTTTCACTTTCCAGCCTATGAGAAAGTTCTCGAATCGCGGTATGATGAAAAAGAATCTCTCCGTTGATGGTTCCGTGCGGTGAGAGAGATGGCTTCAGCAGACGCAACAGTGTACTTTTTCCGCTGCCGGAAGCGCCGCAAATCGCCAGAAAGTCTCCTTGGTTTACTGAAAAACTGATGTCATCCAATGCTTTATCGGTTGTATCGGGATAAGAAAAGCTCAAATGGTTGACTGTGACAATTTCCATCGCAACCCCTCCCCTATATTCAGTGCAAACGGAAAAAGCATGATTCCTGCGTACAGCAGATAAAAAAGCAACGTGAAGATATCGCTGCTATTTCCTTTCACGGACGGAAAATACCGAAACTTTGCCGCTCCGATACAGCGAAATATCACCAGCAGGACTATTGTTATTCCCAATCCAATCAGACAGGCGGCATCGCGCTTTGTCATCCGGTAAATAGCATAGGCTGTCCTGCCTTTTAAGCCAAAGCCGCGTGCCTTCATAGAATCCGCGGTTTCGATGGCGTTTTCCATGGCGTAAGACAGCATGACAGAAAGCGATCGGACGCCGGATTTGACTTTTTCTTTCAAGCCGATTGCCGGATTTCCAAGCATTTTTTGTGCGCGACGGATTTCACGAAACTCCTGCAAAAAACGCGGAACAAACCGAAGCGCCATAGACAACAGCAAGCTCAATGACGGAATGACACGACCAAATAAAAAGATGAGCTTGTCGGAGGTCATGACTGTATGAAACGAAGAAAACCAGAATACAACACTGCCAAACAACACGGCAGACGCGACACCGTAAACCATCGATTCCAGTGTCAGCGGATTATCCCAAGGCAAGTATCCGAGAATGGTGACTCCGGCATGATTGACAATCGGATTGATGATGATAATCAGCAAAGCTGTCGGAAAAACAAAGCGCAGTCCAAATAAGACCGTCCTTTTTCCGTTGAGGTACACAGCGTTTGTCAAGGCGGAAATCAGTGAAATCAACAGACAAACCGGCTGCATGATAAACATAGAAAAGACGAGGACTGCTGAAAAGTATAACAATCCCACTGCGGGGTGCAGCATAGAAAACGCATTTTTCATGACTTTGTTCATCCTACATCATAGCCAAGCCTACAGGTATATCGAAAGGATATGTCGTCTCCGTTTTTGAGTACATACCGTGAACAGCCGTAGTTTGGAATCCAGTCATTGACAGCATAAACCCAACCGGACTGATCACCGCAGTCAAATTCGTAGAGGTTGCCAATGCCCTTGATGTACGCGGAATTATAAACCGGTGTAAAGCTATGGTCAAGGTGAATTTTCTTATCCTTGCATACCCTGACCAGAACATCAAATACCGATTCTCCCTCGGTAAAGACAATCTGTTCCGGCTTCAATATCCATCCATCCTCCGGAACCAGCTCCCAAAGTTCTTCATCAAGCTTATCCATGTTTTCCAACACGGTTGCGCAGGAAATCGATAGTGTACAGGAAAGGGTTTCATCGCCGGTGGTTTGCTCCTGCGGCTCAACCGGCTTTGGCTTATTTGTCGGAATCGGATCGGTTTTGTACTTATCGGTAACAGGCTCGGTTTTTTCTTCTGGTACAGTGACAACGGTTGAAACGGCATTCGTTTCAACCGTTGCGGTTGTTGGTAGCACAGTTGTTGCCGTTTCTGCGGCAGTGGATGCCGTTGGCACAACGGTGGTTGGCGGCTCAGTTGTGGCTGTTGTTGCCGTGACAGAGGTGGTTGCGGAATCTGCGGTTGCCGGGGACTTGTCAGGACGCGCGGCATTTCCTCCGATGATAAAAGAGATAGCCAAAACAGCAATGACAAGCACACCGCCGATAAGCCGTATTTTATATTTTTGTAAAAATGAAGTCATTGCGTATCCGCCTTCTTATGATGCGATGTAATGCTGTATTTCCGTAACAAAGGTGATATATACCTTTCCCTCTGCGTCCGCTTTTGCGATTTTTAACTGTCTGCGTGTAAGCGGAGCAAGCTCAGCAATATATTTTTGCACTAATGTCGCGTCGGTGATATCGACCTGTCCATCGAGATTTACGTCATATGGCATGAGCAAATCACTCATATCATATAATGCGGTTTGGCTGTTCTCAAACCGTCGAATTGCCGTCATAGCGTAAAAAGCCTGTTCTGTGGACATCTGGTTTATCTCGCCGTCTTTTTCGTGAACAAAACCGTCTTTGTCGTAAAAACCGAGCATACAATCTACAACGCTTACGTTGTTTTTCAGAAAACGCGCGTCCTGCTGCGGATGAATCCCCAATGAGGTCAACGCGACAATCATCTGTGCGCAGCATTCCGGCGAAACCGAAGAGACAGACAGAAAACTACCGTCATCATGCTGTTGAGAGGAAAGACTGTCAAGCGTCCTTTGGATAGCCTGCCGTACCCTATTATCGGATTGATAGTAGGGCGCTAATGCCTGCAACGCCATTCCTGTCATATCGGGATCATCTCCGCTATTATCATTTATGCGCCAGCAACCGGTTTCACTTTGCCTTTCGAGAATCAAATTGATCAGTTTTTCTCTGGTCGTTGCTTCCTTTCCCTGCGGTGCTTCCGGAATCTCATATTGCAGACTGTCGAGCGCAATCAATGTCCAGACAGGACCGTTGGTTCCCTGTTTTTTTACAAAGGAGAAATCCGCCAGCGGCGACAACAAATTAAACCCACACACATCTTCCGGATTTTTGCCGATTGCAGTCAGCGCCAGAATCACGCGCGCGTTTTCCGTCACTTTATTGCGATCCAGCTTTGCGGCGCCTTTTTCCGCTACATACTCTTTGACATGGGCATAATATCCTTCCGCTGTTTCCTTGGA
>JAFUUV010000166.1 GCA_017471345.1 Ruminococcus sp. | reverse complement strand
ATACGCGAGCCCCTGCAAGATCTTAAAATGAGCGAAGGGCAAACGCAGCGCGCGCAACGGCTTTACGGATATAACGATGGATTTCATATTTATGCTGATTTTTCTCCGATTTATTACAAATTTAATATGAATATTATACAATAAGTTTCCATGAATGTCAATGCTTTATGGAAAAAATAACCCCTGTCCGATCCGTGTGACTCTTAACGAAAAACAAAAATCGAATCAGTCATCATATACACTTCCGAACATTTTCAAAAATTTCGATTCGAATCGGGAGCTTGCTCTGTAATCATCCGAGGGGTCGTTTAAATTTTCCCAATCAGACGCATTGGCGTTTGACGATTCTTGCTGCATTTTGCTCATTGCCATTTTACGCCAGTCTTCTAAATCAAGTTTATATTCGTTTTTTGTGCTATGCTTGGGAAATTCGATTTCCGCGTCAGCGCTCGGTTTGGTTTTTTGAAATTCTGTTATTTTATCGAAGTAAGGCAGCGTAACTACATAGGGACGAACGCCTTGCCGAAGGATCAACACCTCAACACCGTTAACCGTTTTTTGAAGGTATTGCATTTCCGACGGAGAGATCAACGGCTTTTTAACGCCGTTATAATCGATCACATTGCCGCACAGCTTGGAAAGCATTTCTAAATAATCGATCTCCTTTGAGGAAAACGTTATCCAGTTAGTGCAGTTTGACATAATGGTTTTGGACACATCACTCGTGTATTTTTCTGACAACTGCGTTATGCTCTGCACAAAAAGAAAATAGCGGATGTTTTTGCTGCGGGCTTCGGTCAGGCGATTTGTGAATCCTTTATTTTCAACCAAGTTTGAAAACTCATCCAACACATAGTTGACGCGGATCGGCAAGCTGTCATTTGGCATTTCCTCACACACATCCAGCAAAGCCATATAAACCTGGTTGAAAAACAAGTTGACGATGCCGTCCATAGAACATTTTTCGTCCGGGTAGATCACATATACAGCCGTCTTTTTTGATCCGATGCTGCGTAAGTCGATCTCATTTTCAGAAAACAACCGCAGCAGGGATTCGTTTATGGCGATCGAGTCAACTCCCGAATGCAGAACACCGTATATACAGCTTTTGGTTTTATCGGAACGGATGTTAAGAAGCGATTTTAACCCGGATTTGATAGATTCAGGCGCGTCCTCCATAAAGGTCAACATTCTATTGATAGTTTTCTCTGCCTCCTCATTGATAAACGGAAGGATGTTTTCCAAATTAAAGTATTCTAAACCCGGAGCGAAATACAGACACATTGAAATTACGGCGCAAAAATATACATTCGCAGCCATATCCCAGTAACGGTCATCCTTATTTGCGACAGCAGCCATCAGCTCCATAGAGAATTCATCGATAGCCTGCTGTGCTTTCTCTGCTTTACCATTAGTATAGTAGTAATAAATGAGAGCAAGCGGGTTCCAGCGGTGGCTGTGCTGAGGATTTCGCAGATTGAGGATCTTGACATCATAACCTGCTTCCTTCGCCAAAGCAACGGTGCTTTTACAAAGCTCGCCCTTTGGATCGTTAACCAAATATGATTCACCTTGACGGATGATGGAGGCGATCAACGTTTTACAAACCGCTCTGGACTTGCCGCAGCCCGTCGGTCCGACCACAATAGAATGTGTATCTCCGTTATCTGTGAATAGTGTGCCTGATGATCCATACAACGGAACACCCGCTCCGTTTTTAATGTTGACAAGCCCGTCGGTGATTTCGTTTTCTTCTGCAAAGCGTGCTGTATTATTAGTGATAAAACGACTGTATTTAGATTCAAACATGCTTATCATCCTCCTGACTGATATAAGAAACAAAGCCTATCGGCGCTTTATATTCATGCTTTACACCCAAATCAACTGTATTGACTGCGCCGAAAATATCAGCTATTGCGTTTGTTAACTCCTCTGAGCAAATCTTTTCGCTTATAAAAACGTGTTTGTTCTGATTGCTTGACAATTCTCTGTCAAACAAAAAATACAGAAACGCAGTGAAATAGCTGTTGACCGGATTTTCACACCATTCGGTGACATCTATTACCGCGCCGCCGATATAATGATTTTTGAAGTGTGCCTTTTTTTGGGATTCGTCGATAAAGCGGTTGATCTCTCTAAAGGTTTGCCCTTCACCAACGAAGGGAAGCGCAAAATCGAACGGAAGACATTCCTTCTTTTTGTGAAGATATTGCCTGATATCAATATACTCTCCTTGTATCAATTCCATATTTACCCTCCTAAACTGATTTCATAAAATCTTTATATTTGTGTATCGCAATCTGCACCGGGGGCGATCCTTGGCGCGCTCGCTTATAAAAGGTCTCAGCGCGCTTCTCCGGCAGGAGCCCGGTGCATTTGCGGATTCAATTTTCAAGGTGCGTTTTTTAAACGACAAAAAAGCCGATTATATTAATCAAATACATACCGTAAAAAGGGTACACCACGCCTGTGGTAATTTTAACCCTTTTAAAATGTAATTGATTAATATAATCGGCTTCGTTTTGAAGCACTGTAAAAAGTGTTCTTAGACTATATCACAAAATATTTTAAATGTCAATAGGTTTTTAAAAAAATTTCCGCAGCGGTTCAAATAAACCCGCTGCGGATTTTTGTCTTTCGATCCCCTATGGGAAAGGTAAAGCGCAGGAAGTCGTTGAATACGACTTCCCCGAGCCCGAGTATCAATTCCCTATGGGAAAGGTAAAGTGAGGAGTCTGCAGCTCCGCAGGAAGTCGTTGAATACAACTTGTATCAATTCCCTATGGGAAAGGTAAAGCGGCAGGTGAATATGGGGGCCTTCCGGATTAATATCGTATCAATTCCCTATGGGAAAGGTAAAGCGAGCAAAGTCTTGATTTTGCCGTTATGGAAGGTTAGTATCAATTCCCTATGGGAAAAGTAAAGTTGGTCATACTTTACTTTATATGGCCATTCCTGAAAGTATCAATTCCCTATGGGAAAGGTAAAGGCGGGCTCAGTTTCTGAGCATAAAACCTACTTCTACTTGTATCAATTCCCTATGGGAAAGGTAAAGCCGCGAGCAAGGTTCTTTGGAAGGCGCGCGGATGGAGTATCAATTCCCTATGGGAAAGGTAAAGAACAACATTTTGTGTTGCATTTTAAATATACACCATAAATATAGATTTGTCAACTGAATTTTTGAGTTTTTTTCATTGTATAATTAGATAAAGTTAGTCACAAATTTGATTATAACCGGCGTAAGCGCCAAAATTTCCTGTCATTTCGCGATTTAAAACACAGGTTAACTAAGTTTTTGTTGATATGCTCGTATATAAATCTTATAATAATGGTGATCATAATGAAAATCAATTACAGCGCTGTTTTTGAAAAAAGAAAAACTGCTTGAAATCGCACGCAAAATGCAAAAAGCACACTTTAAACCCGGTTACGACAATATGTCAGCCCAAGGCGCGGAGACTTGGATAGAAATCAACTATGAAAATCTCCTTGCGCAGCTAAAGGAAGGCAAATATAAGCCTCAGCCGCTAATGGGGTTTTCCGTTACAAAGAGCAACGGCAAATTCCGTCAGCTTGTAAAGCTATGCGCGCTTGATATGATAATCCAAAAGGCGATGTACGGTTTTTTGACTGAGCTTACGGAACCGATGTTCTCGGAGCATATCCACGGCTATCTGCAAAACCGCGGCGTTACGACCGCCGTAAGAGAATTCTGCGAATCCGCCGCAAAACACCCCTAAGAGTGGGATTTTTGCACGCGACAAACAGACGGCGTGAATCGCTGAATCTGGATATCGCCGAGCTGTTCAAGCCGCTGATAGTTGACAGGGTCGTGTTCTCGATGATAAACCTAAATATGATAGACGCGGATAAGCATTTTGAGCATATGGAAAACGGCACGGTGCTTTTGAACAGCGAGGGAAAACATCTCATTCTGCGTATGCTCACCGACAAAATGGAAACGCACGTTACGGTGGGAAAGCAGTCGGTCTCTTATAATACAATAATTGATTGGGAGATCAAAAAGCTGATCAGATATTTCAGAAAGGGCGAAAAGCGGTATAATCCGTTTAAGCAGGTGAGATAATGTTTGTGATTCTGACATACGATGTAAAACAAAAGCGTCAAAACAAAATTATGAAAATCTGCAAGAAGTATCTTTTTCACGCGCAGAAGTCGGTTTTTGAGAGATATATGACAGACGCGCAGCTTATCAGGCTTGAAAGGGAGCTCGCGAGATTTTCAGACCCCAACGAGGACTCGTTATGCGTTTACAAGGTACCGAATTACCGCGACTTAACAAAGGACGAACTTGGGTACAGCTATGCAAATGATGTTGATTATATGTAAAAAAATAATACAGCCGAAACAAAGCCTGCCGCTCACTGTTGATGAGACGGCAGGCTTTATTAGCGAATTCATGCAGGGCGAAATCTACCAGCCGCTTCATCTTTCTTGGCAGGTAACCGTAGAGCTTCTTCGCTTTATGCTGTTGTAATTCGTCCCTGATTTTTCTCAACAGAAAAAGATAATAGTCAGCGTTGAGGATCGATTGTCGCCAGCTTGTACTGCTCGTCACGAAATATGTCCTGACCGAAGGCTCGGCGCAGTTCTTTGATTCCCTTTTCGGAGAGGAAACCTTCCTGACCTTTTGAGAAAATCACCAGATGAATATGCGGATGGTGCGTTGTATTATGGAACGCGCCATACCATTCCAAGTCCTCAACTTTGATTCGATGGGCTTGTGCAATTTTCATTCATGTTGCGACGCACAAGATTTTTCCACGCTTCAGCGTTGTTAAAGTGTAGTCGCTCGGCGTCCTCACGACGCAAGCTAACTACTTCTGTCCAGATAACGCCGTCGTGAGCAGCAACTCTATCTGCAAATGTATCGAGGTCAATCGGCAAATCAAATTGTGTAAACAATCCGTGTGAACCGAGCTTTTCAACGCCGGGACGGTTTGAAATGTAGTTGACCAGTCCTTTCAATTCATCCGCACGGTCAGCGTATCCTGATACTTAGCGTACAACTCGGAAAACGCTTCTTTTTGCATTTGCAGGATTGTATTCAAATCCTTAAATTCAGCTACTATAAGATTTATGTCCATTGTATTCCTCACAACCATTGTATAAACGCAGTTTTATCGGTGCAGTTGTAGCCTGCTCTTTTATAGAAATTAAGTGTGCTTTCACTGTTAGAACCTGTCAGCAACATCATTTTATAACAGTCAGCCTTGAGCGCCAATTCTTTTGCGTAATTCAAGCAGGAGGTTGCGTAACCCTTTCCTCTGTGATCAGTATGGGTGACTACGTTCTCGATAAAAGCGTATGGACGAATATTTCTTGTCAAATTCGGAATAATCGCACAAACGCAGGATGAAACAAGCTTGCCGTCCGCTTCACAAACAATTATATGATGATTATTATCTTTACAAATTATCGCCCAAGTGTTTTGTAAATGCTCGCTGTTCTCAGGTACGTCAAGCTCGTGCAGATGGGTATATAATTCAAGCAATTCGCCTAATTCATTATCTTTGATTTCTCTTACTGTCATTTTGGGGCTCCACTCATTTCACTCAATTGTTTTATTAACGAAATCATTGTTTCTTGCCGTCAATTCCACCCACGCAGGACGAAACCCACTCTTGATAGCGTTGCGGACGGATTTGATATTCGACCAAGCGGCGCAGTAAAATGGCACTTTGCCCAGTGCCAATACCTCAAGCGCTAACTTGCTTGTTACGGCGGAAGCGATACCTTTTCGTCTGTATTCGGGCAGCACATCCACGCCGATTTGATACATCATTTCGCAATCAGCAGAACAACCCGCAAGCCCTATCAGCTTGTCGTTATCATACGCT
>JAFUUV010000165.1 GCA_017471345.1 Ruminococcus sp. | reverse complement strand
TCCAAAAGGCAGAGGAATACAGACCGCCTACGCTGGCTGATTTTCTCGGATGTGATGAACAAACCCTCAGTACTCCCGAGGGACTGCAGAGTCAAATTGAAAAATGGTTATGCTCGGAATAAAGCGCCGCTTTTAAATGAAATGCGGCGTTTTGTCCGCTCTTTGTTGACCTCCCCGTGTATACGCTGCCATTTTTGCGTCAATACTTGTGGAATCCCCCACAGTTTTGAACTGGCAGGCGTCAGCTTTCATCGAACTGACGCCTGCCTTTTACTATTTGCTTCGCCGAAACAGCTGCCATCCTGAGCGTTCGCCGAAGGCAAATTTGCGACAGCAAATAGTCGAAGGATCCCCCTCGGTAAGCAACCATGGTTTCCTATCACGTGGATAAGGAGCTGTCAGGCTGACATAGATGAACGCTTTGGCGGTTTAAACGAAAAGTAGGGGACGGCTTTCCGGACGTCCCCTACACAGAATATACAATTTAATCAATGCATTATGCAATCACGCCGCCGCCGATGACGGTGTCATTATCGTAGAGGACGACCGCCTGTCCTTTGCAGATAGCGCGCTGCGGTTCGTCAAAGACGATACGCAGGGTATTTTCATCGGGCTGGGTGACGGTCGCCGGTTGCTCGGGCTGGTTGTAGCGCACCCTCGCTTTGACGCGCATGGCGCCTTCAATTCGCTCTACGGCAATCAGGTTGATGTCCGTCGCGGTCAGCTCGCGCGAAAAGAGCGACGCGTTGTCGCAGAGAATCACCTTGTTTTCCGCTAAGTCCTTTGCTTTGACGTACATCGGCGCCGGCAGCGCCAAGCCCAAGCCCTTGCGCTGACCGACAGTGTAGCGGATAATGCCCTTGTGTTCGCCGAGTACCCTTCCGCTTTCGTCTACAAAGTCGCCGTGCGGATAGGTTTTGCCGGTGTACCGTTCAATGAAGTCGGCGTATTTGCCGTCCGGTACAAAGCAGATGTCCTGACTGTCGCGCTTTTTGGCGTTATACAGTCCGAGCTGTTCGGCTAAGGCACGCGTTTCCTGCTTGGTCATACCGCCCAAGGGAAAGTACACGCATCTGAGCTGCTCCTGCGTCAGCGCGTAGAGCACATAGCTCTGATCCTTACTGCTGTCTGCCGCTTTTTTCAGCAGCCACCGTCCGCTCGATTCCTCATACGCAACCTGCGCGTAATGACCGGTGACCACCTTGTCAAACCGCAGCTCCTCCGCACGGCGCAGCAGCTTTTCAAATTTAATATAGCGGTTACAGTCGATGCAGGGATTCGGCGTCGCTCCGGTTTCATAGGCGCGGATAAAACGGTCGATGACGTTTTCACGAAAGCTGTCCTTGAAGTTATAGACGTAGTAGGGAATACCGATGGCGCGGCAGACAGAACGCGCGTCCTCGATGTCGTCAAGCGAACAGCAGGTTTTGTCACGTTCTACGTCGTCGCCGTCAAAAAGCTTGAGCGTAATGCCGGTGCAGTCGTACCCCTTCTGTTGGGCAAGATATGCCGCTACCGAGCTGTCAACGCCGCCGCTCATGGCGATTAACGCTTTCATCTTATTCACCAAGGCGAATCATCTCGTCAATGCACTTGCCGGCATCGCGGATGGTTTCCTCGCTGAGAAGGATTTCCTCGCCGCCCTTTCCGGTCAGACAGTTGTATACATCCATCAGCGTGGTTGCCTTCATATTGGCGCAGACTAACTTGAGGGAAAGTACGTGGAACTGCTTGTCGGGGCACATATATTGTAAATGCTCGGCGATGCTGATTTCGGTGCCGATGATAAACTCCTTTTTGTCCGACTTGACGGCATAGTTCATGATGCCGGAGGTGGAGCCGATGTAATCCGCCATTTCGCAGACGGCAGGCACACATTCCGGATGTACCAACAGCTCCGCGTCGGGATAGCGTTCCTTCATGGCGCGCGCTTCCTCGGGAGTGACGGACGCGTGAACCGGACAGCCGCCGCGCAGCAGCTTGATGTTTTTGTCGGGACACTGCGCCGCGACAAAGCTGCCGAGATTGCAGTCCGGAATAAAGAGGATATTTTTGTTTTCGATATGATTGACAATTTTCACCGCGGAGGAGCTGGTGACGCAGACGTCGCAGATGGTTTTCAGTGCGGCGGTGGTGTTGATGTAGGCGACGACGGTGTAGTCCGGATACTGCTCCTTCACCTGCGCAATCAGCTCGCGATCCATCTGATCCGCCATTTCACAGCCGGCAAGCGGTTGTGAAAGGATAACGCGCTTTTCGGGCGAGAGAATTTTACAGGTTTCCGCCATGAAACGCACGCCGCACATGAGGATATTTTGGTTTTGCACCTTCGAGGCATCAACGCTGAGTTTATAGCTGTCGCCGGTGAAATCAGCGATTTCGCAAATCTCCCGCGCCTGATAGCTGTGCGCGAGAATACAGAAGTCCTTTTCTTTTTTCAGCCGGAGAATTTCCTGCTGTAAAGCCGCGATGTTCATATTCATCCAACCTTTCCGTTTTGATACTTCTATTATAGCGAATTTCAAAAAACTTGCAATAGAAAGCGCGAAGCAGAAATGGCATTTGTAGAAACTGCTTGCACAACCCGTCAAAAAAACGCAGAGATTGATTAAAACTCACAAAAAATTACTCTTTACTTTTTCAAATACCTGTGCTATAATATATCTAAGCTTTTATCAGGCAAACATATTTGATTTGAAATGATAATAAGGAGGAGTTTCTTATGAAGAAGATTTTTGCTGCTCTCGCAGCTACAGCTATCATGGCTTTCTCAGCGGTTCCCGCCTTTGCGGCTTCGGTGAACAGTCCTCAGGCTACCACTCCCGCTACCCCCGATACCCCCGGCTCTTCTACATCTCCGAAGACAGGTTCTTCCGATGTAGCCGTTTATTCTGCTATTGCTCTTTCTTTAGCGGCTTGCGGCGCTGCTTCTGTTGCGCTTGTAAAGTCTAAGAAGTAAGATATTGCCTGAAAGCTGAAAAGCCTCTTTGGTAAAAGGGGCTTTTTTTTATAGAATACTTTGAAGGAGGCAGTATATGAATAAACGCCGAAACAGGGTTTTGGTGGGTGTGATTGTGGTTTTTGCGCTGATTGCCTTGGGCGCTTGCGGTTATTTGGTGTATAAGACCATCAGCTCGAACATCAGCGCGGAAGAATATAATAATGTTGCCAGTTCGTTTGCTCCCCAAATTGAGGAGACAGAGGATCCCAAGGTGACGCGTCCCGAAAATGTCGATACCGAAAAAGCGGAAAATCCGGTGAATGTCGCGGAGCTTTCGGAGACAAATTCCGATATTTACGCATGGATTTATATTCCGGATACCAACGTGAACTATCCCGTGGCGCAGAGCGCGGACGAGGATAACTTCTATCTGGATCACGATATGTATAAAAACTACAGCTTTCCCGGTACGATTTATTCGCAGGCGTGCAATTCTCTGAATTGGACGGACAGGGTGACGGTGCTCTACGGTCACAATATGCTCAACGGTTCGATGTTTGCTACACTGCATAATTTCGGAGATACCGACTTTTTCAACGAGCATCCGTATTTTTATATCTATACCAAGGACCGTAAGCTGACATATGAAATTGTGACGGCTTTTGATTACGACAGCCGCCACATCATGAATTCGTTTGATTTTAAGGATGACAAGGTTTTTCAGGACTGGATTGACCAGGCGAAAAACCCGAGAAGCCTAAATGCAAATGTACGCGATTCCGTTGCGCTTGATCTCAATTCCAAGTTTGTAGTTCTCAGCACTTGCCTGAATTACGGCGATGGTCGCTATTTAGTACAGGGAGTTTTAGTTAAAGATGAGCGAACAGAATAAAAGCGAGCAGAATACGAGCGAGCAGAATAAAAGCG
>JAFUUV010000164.1 GCA_017471345.1 Ruminococcus sp. | reverse complement strand
CTGCCCATATGCACCCATCTTTCACAGCAACTTCTTGCCAAAACTCCTCGTTATACGTCAGTATGACTTCGTCGTTTTGACAATAATTTGCTATAAAATATCCGCACCTCTGAACAACCCTATATTTTTAGAGGTGCCCTTTATTATTTCAACCGCATATTCAGCGTCGTCCTCAGGGGCGGCGCTTTTTTGCTACGATTTTTAACACACTTGGTTAATCCCGGTTGGTAGAAAGCAGCGTACCGTAATGTTATACTATACATAACAAATCACGGCATTATCATACTTTGGGAGAATCGATATGGAAGCCATCAAAACAGAAAAGCTGGTAAAGAAATATAAGAACAAAACAGCGGTGAAGGGATTGGAGCTTACCGTTTATCAGGGCGAGCTGTACGGTCTGCTCGGCGTCAACGGAGCGGGCAAATCCACTACAATCAAAATGTTGTCCTGCCTGACACAGCCTACTTCGGGAGAAGCATGGGTGATGGGGCGCAGCATAAAGAATGAAGCGGAACAAGTCAAGGCGATCATGAATGTTTCTCCGCAAGAAACCGCCGTTGCCGCTAAGCTGAGTGTGCGCGAAAATCTCGAATTCATCGCCCGCATCTATGGCTGCAACAAGAAAGAATCCAAGGAAAAAGCCCGGAAGATGATCGAGGATTTCTCAATGGAAGAAATAGCTCAATGCCGTGCTGCGACCTTATCCGGCGGCTGGCAGCGCAGGCTGAGTATCGCAATGGCTCTCATCACTCAACCGGATGTTCTTTTTTTGGATGAGCCGACCTTAGGTCTTGATGTTCTGGCTCGCCGTGAGCTTTGGAAATATATCGAAGAATTAAAAGGTAAAATGACAATAATCCTGACGACCCATTATTTGGAGGAAGCAGAGAGCCTTTGCGACCGTATCGGTATCATGGCGCGCGGAGAGCTGTGTGCCGAGGGTACCGCAGAGGAGTTGAAGACAAAAGCCAACACAAATGATTTTGAAGAAGCGTTTATTACGATAGCAGGAGAGAACACAAAATGAGAACCATAACCTTTGCTTCACGCAACACAAAAGAGATCACCCGCGATATTCTGACCTTGATTTTCGGTATCGCGTTTCCCCTCATACTCCTGTTATTGCTGTCGGCAATCAACAAAGCCATCCCCCGGGGATACGGTCCGACAAATTTTCAGATTCAATACTTAGCGCCCGGTATCACAGTATTCGGTCTCAGCTTTTTATCCTTGTTCTCTTCCATGCTGATTGCGAAAGACAGAACAACCGGCTTTGTCCTACGACTGTTCACTTCGCCGCTGCGCCCCTCTGAATTTATTCTCGGTTATACTATGCCGATGATACCGATTGCGCTGACTCAATCAACCGTATGCTATCTGTGCGCGCTTTTTCTCGGTTTACCGTTTTCGGCGAATCTGTTAGCCGCTGTTGCGGTGAATATCCCGATCACAATCGTATTCATCGCGTTGGGTCTGATGTTCGGTTCCGTGCTGAGCGAAAAGGCAGTCGGCGGCATATGCGGCGCTCTGCTGACGAACCTTTCCGCATGGTTCTCCAACATTTGGTTTGATACCTCAATGGTGGGCGGCGCCTTTGAGACCGTATCGAATATCCTGCCCTTCTCTCATGCGGTTAAAGCTGCTCAGGCGGCAGTAGCAGGTGATTATGGCGCGATTTTTCCGGAGCTGTGGTGGGTAGTTGCTTACGCGGTCGTACTGACCGCTGCTGCCATTGCAGTATTCGCTGTTAAGCTCAAGAAAAATTAATCAACAAATTATGATTCCGTCAGATAGGTTTATGTTTGACGTGAAAAACAACATGAAAAATCGCACAAATCTATTGATACTTCCGTACGGTTCGTGTATAATAATAGCACGAAGATAATAACGATGATATCCATAGCAAGGAGGTATCTATATGTCAATTACAGCGACCGAACTCAAGCAGAACCTTGGCAAATATCTTGTTCTCTGCCTTACGGAGGACATATTCATCACCAAGAACGGAAAGATTGTCGCCAAACTGACCAATCCCTATCAGACACGCGTGGAAACAGCAACTTCTTTATTTGGTATTCTTCCGAGTGATATGTCGCTTGAAGACGCAAAAGCAGAAAGGCTGGGCGAAATATGAAGGTTTTGCTCGACACCTGCGTGGTCGTTGATGCGTTGCAGAAACGTGAACCGTTCTCCGAGGATGCGGAGAACATCTTTCTTGCGGTTGCCAATTGGAAAATAGAAGGCTATATAACCGCAAAGTCTGTTACAGACATTTACTATCTGACGCATCGTTTAACACATTCCGACGCTGCAACCAGAGATATTCTGAATAAGCTGTTTTCACTCTTCGGTATTTTGGATACCACTGCCAATGATTGTCGGGAGGCAGTTTTTTCCGACGTGACTGATTATGAGGACGCCGTCATGATAGTGACTGCGGAGCGCGAAAAAATGGACTATATTGTTACACGAAATATACGCGATTACGCAAAGTCAAAGGTTCCGGTGCTGACGCCGGCTGAATTAATGAATAGAATAGTTGAATAAGCAACAAAAAGGAAGTGCCAAAAAAGCGCTTCTTTTTTTGTATAGTTTTTTCGTTGGTTTTTTGCGCTGATTTATTGCTTTTCAATAATAGATATGATAGAATAAAGTTGCTACACAAAAGTGAATAGACACCTATAAAATCCGCGTGTATTTTTTGTTAAAAATACAGGCTCTTTCCACGTATGTTTTTATAGGTGTGAATCTTTTGTGTAGCAACAAATGAGGCTGTGTTTTATTGCGTAGCTTCATTTGGGGCTACGCATTTTTTATTATAATAAAGAAAAGGAGAGAAAACATGAAACTAAAAAAAATAGGTCTTATTGCCATCGTATTATTAGCTGCGCTAATTCCCGTTAGTTGCAATAGCCAACAAGCAGACACTACACAAGAAACTGTTGTCACTATTAACCCAAATGCGTTAAACGAAAAAGAATCAATTGTCTGTAAAAAGTTGAAAATTGTTTGTTTAAATGACAAGTTTGATCCAACCGGATATAAAGTTTTTGAAATCGCTGATTATGATAGTGCAGCGGAAACGTTTGTTGTAAAAATACAAATAAAGAACAATTTCGGTAATACTGCAATAAGATATTGGGTATGTGATTTTAATGCAAATAGCGAATATATTAAAAGTCAGCACACTTATTATGATTACAAAACAGGCGTAGCAAATGACATTGACGTTGGAAAAATAAACCGAGCTTTGCAAGACGAATGGAGAAGATTAGGTTTGATTAATTAAAAAACCAAAAAAGATACATTAAATGAAATGAGGGAAAAGAATGTTTAGCCAGAAAACTTCCAAAAAGTTTTTTATTGTTCAAGCAGTATCATTATTATTAAGCATAGCCTTTTTATTATCTGGATGTTCAGATCCTGCTTCTAAGATTTCTGTAGAAGAATTAAAAAACAGTATCAATGATTATTATGATAGTTCCATAGTGATTGGTGATATTAGTACAAAAAAGAATGATAACGGATATGGTTTTACCTATATGACATATGGTTCAGGCTATACCTATACTTATTTTGGACAAGCAAATGATTCCATGAAAGTAAAAAACGTCACAATCATGGTAATAAAAACCATAGATAAATTCAATTTTAATGATGTGGATTCTATGGAAGAAGCAATGACAAGCAAAAGCGATCTTCCCACAGCTACATTTGTTCTATCCGTATGTGCTTTATATAAAGTTTTGGGGAATTTTGATACTAAATCCTCATTTAGGGAAGTTGAGCAAGATATTGTTAATAATAGCTCAAAATCTATGAGCGGTTGGTCTTTTGAAATAAAAGTTAATGAGAATAACGCCACTGTAAAAGCGGTATTTAAGAAATAAAGAAAAGGTGATAATATGAAAAAAATAATGGTAGCTATATTGATGTCTTTTGTGCTTTCTGTTTTCCTGTGCAGTTGCGGAGAAAGTACAGAGGATAAAGTGGAAAGATTAAATAGAACAGCGGAACAAATAGGGAATCAAGTAAGCGAACAACAGCAAAGAATAGATGATTTCCAAAGTGATTGGGACAATTATAAACGATTAGAAAGTGAACTTAAATCAGCTCATTAATCAAATTAGTTGTGAAACTATATTATGAAAGCAAGGAGCTGTCGCATGAAGCCAATTATTTCCTAAACTGTCATTTCGAGCGGTCGCCGCAGGCGAATTTGCGATAGCAAATAGTCGAGAAATCCCCTTCGGCAACAACCAAATGTTGTTCGACAGGGGATTTCAGCGCAAGGCATGGGTACTGTTGCCAAAATCAAAGATTTTGACAGCACCTCATCGACTAAATCGCTGCGCGATTTTGCCCTTCGGGCACCGCTCGACGCGACAGCCCCCTTTCTTTTAAAAGCATACCTAATAAAGACACCTGCACACCGCGCGGCTTAAATTATGCGGTGCTGTCTTAAAAAATTTTAATATATTGGTCATCAGCTATTGCAATATTATATAGTATATGATATAATGGTATTAAATAAAGGGCAAACTCGTTGAAAAGCGGGGACGCAAAGCTAAGGTGTCTAACTGGATTCAACAAATGACAGGCCGGCTGCATCAAACATTACTTTTTGTAATTGTTTTGTTGCGGCCGTTTTTTTGTTTTTTGACCCGGAAGGATACATATTCGTGCTTTTACGCGACAGAAAAATGATTTTAAAAAGCAAAACGAAAAAGGAGATGAACAGAATGAAAAAATTATTAGCGGTTCTTTTGGCGGCAGTATTGGTTGCCTCTGCGCTTCCCTTCACCGTTTTTGCGGCGGAAGGTGACGAGGTTCTCGTGATCAGCGAAGACGGCAGCTATACCATTGACGCTTCACAGACCAATCCGGTTGACATCACAGGAGCAAATGTTACCGTTACGCTGAGCAACGCCAACCTCAACGGCGGCAATGCGCAAAATCCGGTTTTCAAGCGCTCCGCTATCAAGGTGTCTGAGGGCGCAAAGGTTACCTTTGTTCTTGAGGGCTACAGCACCATCAGCGGCTACACGGAATATGGCGACAAACAATATGATTACAGCTGTGGTATCGAAGTAGCGCGCGACTCTGCCGTCACCTTTGAAGGCGAGGGTACGCTGAAGGTTACCGGCGGTAACTACGGCGCCGCCATCGGTTCCTACGGCACCGAAAGAAACTATGCCGGCGATGAAAAAATTAATGTCGGCACCATCACCATCAACAGCGGTAACATTCTGGCTTACGGCGGCTACAGAGGCGCCGGTATCGGCGCGGGCTACCATGTCAGCAATCAGTTAATCACCATTAACGGCGGCACCATTCGCGCATACGCAGGCGCTGAGGGCGCTGCCATTGGCAACGGCTACGGCACCAGCGGCGGCGCAATCGGCGTTAAGGCTGTCGGAGAATATACCGGCGGCACCATCATCATCAACGGCGGCGACATTTATGCCTCCTACAATTGGAACGATTACAGCGATTTCAGCAGCTTTGACACCATCAACAGCAATGACACCACCGATTACGGCTGCGGCATCGGCGGCGGATACGGCTCCTCTGTTGATTTGATTGAAATCAACGGCGGCAAGGTTGTCGCGGTCAGCGGCGGCGGCGGCGCTGCCATCGGCACCGCGCGCGGCTGCAGCAGCCCCAGCAAGTATAATCCCGACGCGTATCACTGCAACATCAAAATCGGCGGCAACGCTGACGTGACGGCTGTAACAGCTGACGCGAAAAAGGATTCGAAAGACTTTCTCGGCGGTGCTGCCATCGGCACCGGCAGAGGTACTCACACCGGCGGCACTATTGAAATTACCGATAACGCAAAGGTAGTCGCCATCAACGCTTCTTTGTCTCCGGCAATCGGCGCGAGCCGTATGTCCGCTCCTGTCGGCGACGGCAAATCGACTTTCCCCCATGCCGAGTCCATCACCATCGGCGATAATGTCACCCTTTTCGCGGTTTCCGCGGGCGAATATGCCGTTGACAAGGACGCAAAGACACTGAGCATCAGCCCCAACTACTTCGGCAGCTCCGACAGATGGTTCTTTGACGAACCCGCTGTCGCGATTGCGGACATTGCAAACGTAAAGGCAGAAAGCCCCAAGGGCGAGAAGGTTTACGAAGTGCCTGCCGGCTCCGTATCGCTGTGGGCAAACATTGTTCCGCCCGTTCCCACCACTCCCAAGGCAACTCTCAATATTGTCGCGCCTCTTGCCATGGCGCTGCGCTTTGAGGACGGCGGCGTTTACTACAGCGGCGACAGCGTTGAGGTAGAGCTTGACAAGGAATACAAGTTCCAGATGTGCACCGTTGACTGGACTACGAGAAGCGTCAACGGCGAAAAGAAAATCCACAAGCCCGAAGAAACCTTCTACCCCGCTGCAACCGCTTGGCAGCACACCAACCACGGCATTTATTCCGATGACAACGTCGGCTTCCGCGGTTCGGTGGTCTACACCGTAACGCTGGTCAAGGGCTACGGCGGCAACACCTATGACGCCGAAAACAAGGCGTTTACCCTGCATAAGGGAAACTACACACTGAGAACCGACACCAACAACTGCTTCATGGCGTACCGTTTCTACTATGACGAGAACTATGACGGCAAGGCGAAGAACAGCATGGAATACAGAGTGACAACCGGCATCGACAATGTGCTCTATGACACCGGCTCCGACCACACCAACACGCTTGAGGATTTCCGTTACACCAAGCCGCTGTCGGCGCTCTCCATTAATCTGCCGCTCGGCGCCACCGTCACCGCCAAGGAATACATTGACGATGTGTTTGAGCAGGATGCGCAGATTTTGATTACCATCGACGAGGAACATCCCGATCTGTGCTACAAGAATTTCTACTGGAGATACGCGAACCAGTAATTTTGCGCGTAGTTCCCACGCGGGAGAAATTTTCATGAAATAAATCATATTCCTTGACTTGACATTTGTCAGGTCAAGGAATATTCTAATAATAGGGGGATTTATGATGAAAAAAGTCATACGAACAATTTCATTGGTTTTAGCGTCCGCGCTTTCTGTTTTTGCCTTCACTGCCTGCAGCAGCGACCCGAATGTCAAACAGGAGGAAAAAAAATCCGAATCCTACGCCGTTGAGGTCAGCAGCACGGCGGCAGAGACGGAGCGCGAAGGCTTTCATTCCTATCCCGCCGGAAAAACCGAACCGGTCACTGTCGGCGGCGTTGCGGTAAAGGTGACGGAATTCGCCGTCTACGGCTATGAGCTGAAATATATGATGGGCGTCAATCAGTTTGCCTCCCCCGAAAAGCTGGGCGTTGATCTGCTTGCGCAGTACGCCTTTTCGCATACGCTCTTTCCGCGTCTGAACGAAGCGAACAACAAGCCCATGGAATACCGCACCGCCACCGAGGAACAGCTGAACACGGCGCTTGCGGAGCTGTTCGGCGATTTGAAGGTCGATTTGACAAAGTCGGTGCTCTATACACCGTCCAAAAAGCAGTTCGAGATGTGGATTCCCGCCTACGGCTGCAATATCTATTATCATATCGACGCGGTGAACGTCAGCGATGATACCGCCGAGATTATCACCACCTATTACAACGAGCTTGCGCGCTCGACCATGCTGGGCAGAACCACCGTCAAGGTCGCGGTTGAAAACGGCAAGCCGGTCATGAAGTCGCTTTCGAGCGAATGAGGAAGCAACGATGGAAGAAAAAATCCGCGAGTTGGAAGAACAAAACCGTCGTCTGCGCGAGGCGCTGCGGGCGATTGCGCGCCATCAGGACGAAATTCAGTCGCTGCTGAGCGGCGTGAAGGATTTGCTTGAGGAGACGCAGATGGACGAGCAGGCGAGTGTTTCGGATGAGGACGTCAAAAACCTCCTGAAAAAATATTCAAGATTATAACAGTTTGGCAGGGTATCTATGAAAATAATATCCTCTATCAAAGATTGGTGGAAAAATAAATCAGGCAAAGGCGCAGCTTTTCCGCTTATCGGCGTGGCAGTCATTGTGTTTGTGCTGACGGTTGCCGTCTACTTTGTGGCGGCTTATATTGCCGACAGCTACAGCAGAGATAATATGCTCAGCGGTTGGGGTTACGCGTACACCGACCGCGCGGGAGCCGTGCCGTCGGGAGAGCTGCGCATTTTTAATGCCCAAAATCCGGTAATCACCGAAAAAAGCGTATATAAACACAATCTGTATTTCACAAAGACCATTCATCCCGACGACGCGGAAAAAACCTTTGTGATGATTACCGATTATTCGCCGGTTAAAATCCGCGTCAACGGCAAAGAGGTTTATAACAACCACTTTGATTCCGCTGATTATGTCGGCAACTGCTACAACGCCATTTGGCTGGAGCCTTCCACGCATGACCGCGAGTTAGAGGTGTTCATGAAGCTGCCGTATTCCGTGCGGTTTGAAACCTATCTCACCGACGGCAATCCGGCGTTTCAACCGAACGCGGGCATGGTGATTGGCTTGGGGTTGTTTGCGGCAGGCTTTGCGGCGTTGCTAACGCTGACGGTGCTGTCCATTGTCAAAAGGAAGCCGCGACGCTCTCTCGTGGTGGCAGGCATCGTGACCTATACGGGCGTTGCCGTCACGATGCATATTCTGCCCGAGGTCACCTATTGGCTCAACAATCCGATTTGGCTGCGGATTTTGGCAATTCCGGCGCAGCTTTCGTTTCTTGTGGCGCTCGCCTGTCTGAGCAGCCGCTTTAAGGTGAAGGGAAAAACCATGATTGCGCTCGGCTTCGCAACGGGCATTTCGATTGTTT
The DNA here is from genome assembly GCA_017471345.1 of Ruminococcus sp. Taxonomy (GTDB): domain Bacteria; phylum Bacillota; class Clostridia; order Oscillospirales; family Acutalibacteraceae; genus Ruminococcoides. The sequence goes on along the minus strand of JAFUUV010000164.1, from coordinate 21,249 downwards.
CGGTCATGCTGTCATTCACGCCGCTGATGGTGAAGCTTTCGCTGGCGCTCATGAGTATTCTGTGCCTCGCCGCTGCCCTGTTCACCACGCAAACCGCGTACGCGCAGATGGAGCGGCGTATTCAGTACGCCTCGCCTGTTTTTGTCATGTGCGTCTATCTGTTCATGACCATCCTGTTCGCCGGCATTCTGATGTTCAACCGGCAGCGCGTGCTCTATATCTACAGCGTCACCTTCCCTGTTCTGGTGGTTGCCGGAATGCTGGAATACATCTGCGTTGCCGATTACCGCTATCATCAGAAAAATCTGGCGCTGCAGGCGCAGACGACGCTCTACGGCAACACCGTGGAGAAAATTTCGCGGTTTATCCGCAACATGATGCAGTGCGCCGACCGCGAGCATTTTTTTGAAACAGCCGCGGAGGAAACCAAAACGCTGCTGGTGAGCTTCAATTCCGCAAACGAAGCGGTCATTTGTGCCGCCGCCGCAAAAGAAAACGGCGTTTTCCATGAGTACTTTCATCAGGGAACAGGCGCCTGCAACTATGAGCTGATTGCCGCCAACAGCGACAGAAGCGGCAAAAACTGCCTGCTCTATGAAACCTATTTTGATTTTATTCTGCGCGATAACGAAAAAGCCGGCGCCGTGCTTCACTTTGAAAACGTGAGCAACGGACTGGATATGTTTTTCGGCAGTATGCTGGAAACCATCTACTGCGGTCTGGAAATGACCTACGAAAACACGTTCCGTCAGGGCAGCGGCAAGAGCCTCAACGTCATGTTTACCGAGCTTGCCGAAAACGCCGAGATTGACAACGGCTACACGCCCGACCATTTGGAGCACGTTTACCAATATACCAAGGCGCTTTGCCGAAAAACCGGCATGAGCAACGACGAGGCGGAGAAGGTGGCGCTTGCCGCAAAGCTGCACGACCTCGGCAAGCTTGCCGTGCCGAAATACATCATCAACAAGCAGGGCAGGTTCAACGAGGAGGAACGCGTGATTATCAACAGCCACACGCAGTTTGGCTACACGATTCTCTCCGCGTTCAGCGAGGACGCCATGATTTCCGTGGCGGCAAATATCGCGCTCTACCACCATGAGCGTTACGACGGTAACGGCGTCAACGGTCTGGAGGGCGAGGACATTCCGCTTGAAGCGCGGATTGTCACCATCTGCGATGTTTTTGACGCGCTGACAACCGAGCGCACCTACAAAGCCGCATGGAGCAAGGAAGAAGCCGTCAATTATCTGACGAATCAAAAAGGAAAAATATTTGACCCGCAGCTGACCGATTTGTTTATCGGGGAAATCACCGCTGAGGGTGACTGAGAGAAGGGGGCGGTTTGAGCCATGAAGCAACAGAATCAAAACAACGCGGCGCCCGAAAAACCGCTGACCCCGGAGGAACAGAAGTTTGCGGACATCCGCGAAAGACGCAGAGCAAGACTCGAAGCCTTCCGCAAGCGCCTGAAATGGTATCACATTGTCATCGCCGTGCTGGTGCTCTGTATTGTCGCGCTGTTTGTCGGCTGGCACTTCAAGCCCAGACGCGAGATGAATGTGGTGGTGATTGACAAAACCGTGCTCTCCTACTCGGAGGACGAGGACATCAACAAGGAGCACATCTACCGCAAGCATGAGGGCTTTTTCCGCATCCTCAACCAGCAGCGCTATGTACGGGACGACGGCGAGGACTACAACTACAAGGAGGATTATTTCGGTCCCGTCGTTGACGAGGAAGGCGCCTACAGCCACGACACCGGTTTGGATACCGCCACCGGAAAGCCCGATTTGGTGTATCTGACCGACGCCTACGGTATGGGCAACGACACCTTCGGTCATTACAACGGCAGCACACCGCTCAACGCCGGCACCTCCTCCGACGATATGTCCTACATTTCCTTCGCGCATGAATACGGCGCGCCGATTATCACCGACGCGGCGCTGTACAGCACGCCGATGTCCGATTCGGTCTACGCGCAAATGACGGCGCTCACGGGTGTGACGCCGACCAAATGGCTCGGCAGATACATTGTCGATTTGGAAGATTTCAGCGACGTTCCCGACTGGGCGCCGCCGATGTACGAGCAGCAGGAGGGCGTGGAATGGCGTTTTACAGGTCCCGGAATCCTGCTGATTTCAACCGAGGGAAAGATTATTATTTTGGAGCAGAACACGGATTTTATCTCCCAAAACCTGCTGCAAATTTATGTTAACGAAGACTATCGCAACGAATTCGGCGGCTGCGACCAATGCAACTTCTACAACTGGTTTGAGCTGGTGGAGCCCAACTACGGCACCGAGACCATCGCGACCTTTGCCTTTGACCTCAACTCCGTCGGCATGGAGAAGATAAAGGAAATCAGCAAGGTTCCGCGGTTTGCCGCCGTTACCCGCCGTCAGGAAGAGGGCTACGCGCCCGTGTATTTCTTCGCCGGCGACTCCTGCGACTACGTTAACGGCGACCGCTACGCCTGTTTCCTGTTCGCCAACGAGTTCTTTAAGTTCCTGTCCTATGACAGACAGGGCGATATTTCCAATTTTTACTGGCGCTTCTATAATCCGATGATACGTCATATTCTTGATCATACGCGGTCGCGTATGTCTGAGGAAGCGCAAAAATCCCACGCGGAGATTTCGCGCGTCAACAACGGCGCCTTCCAGGTGTTAGAGGACGAAAAGTGGAAGAGCCTGAGCCTGAAGGCGGTTTCCATCAACGCGCAAAAGCCTGCCGAAAAGCAGTATTCCCGCGATTTTACCTATTATGAAGCGCTGGTGAACAGCGCGGGCGATTTGGGCGTCAACTGCATTACGGCGAAAACGCTGCTGCCGCCTGAATTCTACGCGGCGCTGAGCCGCTACAACAAGCGCGCCGACAACCGGACAATCTATCTTTTGCAGCGCATTGCGCCGCCGCAGGGACTCGAGCCGGAAGCCTATCTCACCGACGACGGCTTAGCGGCGTGGCGCTCCGAAATTGAGAACATCATCAAGGCGCTTCACGGCGAGATTACCGTCGAAAGCGAAAAAACCGGCAAGGCAAATTACTTTATCGACATTTCGCCCTATCTGCTCGGCGTCACCGTCGATCCCGTCTTTGACGATATCGGCGGCCTTGCCTACTACCATTTTGAAAGCGCTTACACGCAGAAATGCAGCGGCGCCAAGGGCTTCGCGGCAGCGCTTTATGACGCCGCGCAGCGCGTTTCTCAGGAAAACTACGGCTACTACACCCCTGTTTCCGTCAGCGTTCCCATGCGCCTGACAAAAGGGCTTGCCGTCGCGAAGGACGCCAACGCCTTTGTTTTGGAGGATATGGTCGCCGAGGCGTGCACACCCTATTTCTTCAATGATATTCAGCTTGACAACGAGCTGATTGAAAGCACCGCCAAGCCGGGCGCTTCGCTTTACGACCGCTATTACGCCGCGTTCAGCGCCATCGGCGAGGAGGTTCCGGCCGCGCTGACCTCCGGACTGCGCTTTTCCGCCGTCAACGCGGTTTACGGACAGGAGGCGCTCACCGAAAAGGAGCAGGGCGAGGCGTTGGTGGAAGCGCTGCGCGCGGCAAAGGACAGTGAGCTGCTCGGCACCGTGATATATGACCTCAACGACAGCTGGGACGGCGTTTCCGAGGAAATGCGGCGGTTCACCGCGGCTGAGGAGGACGGCTATCTTTGGCGCAACACCTGCGACAGCACCCAGACCACCGGACTGATTGCCACGGAGAGCGTGCAGCCCAAAACGCCCGGACTGGTGCTCTCCGACGACGACCTGGTGCAGTCGATGTCGCTCTCAAACGACGCCGGCTATGTGTACATCACGCTGCAGCTGTTTGAGGAAATTGACTATAAAGCCTACGCGATGTTTGTAGGACTTGACACCTTCCAGCGCAACGACGGCGAGTATTTCTACGCCAAGGACTTCACCGCCAACTCGCTTTCCGGCATGGAGTTTTCGCTGCGCTTTGACGAAAAACAAAAGGCGGCGCTGTACGTGATGAACAGCTACAACCGTTCACGCGGCACGGCGGTGACAAAGGAAAGCTACAACGCCGCCTATCAAAAGGTCGCTGATTTGAGCTACGGCAGCTTCAGCTCCGGCGACAATCAGTTTTATCAAACCGGCTCCACTGTTTATGTGCGCCTGCCGTGGACATGGCTCAATGTTGCCGACCCCGCGAAAAAGCTGGTGCTCAACGACCCGAACATCACCTCGGAACGCGCCAAAACCGCCGGCACCAACGGCATTCTCGCGTCGGTGATGATTGGCGAGCGCAAGTCGGGCGACGTGATGTACGCTTTTCCGCAGGATAAGCACGACCCCGGCTACAAGGTCTTTCAGTGGAGCAAATGGGAAACCGCGGAGTATGCGCTGCGGCGCAAGGACAGCTTTCATCTGGTGAAAAAGTATTTTTCATAGTTCGGCAGAAAGGAGTGGATGGCTGTGAAGATGGAATTAATCAGCGTCATTGCGCTGCTTGCCTGCCTGCTGTTTATCGGCATTGAGTACATTCTTCACTACCGTCTTGCCGAGCTTCAGGATGAGCACGAGGCGCGTGTGGATAACATCCGCCGGCGGCTGGCGATTCATGTGGAGGGCGTTTTGTTTGCTCCGACCGAAAGCTGCCGCGACGCCGAAATCGCCGCGCTTTCCGACGAAATCAACGGCGAGTTTGAGGTGTACGAGCTGGCGCTCGAAGCAATCAGGAATTATCAGGGCAGCGATTTTCATTCCGATCCGGAGCAAATGGAGCTGCTGATTGCCCGTGTCAACGAGAGAGTAAAGCCGATTGAGATTTACGGCAAAATGCTCAAATCCGACGACGTGTATCACCGCAGCTACGCCTGCCGCCGTCTGGCGGATTTGGGGGCGACGGAGTACCACGACAACATCGCGGAGCTTGTCTCTGACAAAAACCGCGAGCTCTCCTACAACGCCGCGATGGCAATGTGCCGCATGGGTGACGTTGACCGCGTGGCGGACTATCTGCTGCGTATTCAGAACGACCGCCTGTATTCGGGCAGAATCGTCAACGAATTCTTCGCCAAGTTCACCGGCAGCCATCGGGCGCTGGCGGAAAAGATTTTTGAAACGTGCAACCCCTATATGCGCTGCACCGTGATAAAAACCATTGCGGCATACAAAATCGACGCGTTCCGCGATATGTACATTCAGGGCGCAACAGGCAACGATGTCCAGATGAAAATTGCCTGTGTCAAGGCGCTTGCGGCGTTTGGCTATCCGGAGGACGAGCAGCTTTTGCAAATCGCGGCGCAGGACAAGAGCTGGGTAATCCGTTCCTCCGCCATCAGGGGACTGTCGCTGCTGCGGACGCCCACAGCGCTGCACACCGTCAAGCGCGGACTGAGCGACAAGGAATGGTGGGTGCGCCAAACCGCGGCGCAGGCAATCACCAAAATGAACATCTCGGCAAAGGATTTGGAAGAAATTCTCGGCGGCTACGACCGTTTTGCCGCCGACGCCATGAAAGCCGTGCTCTACCGCACGGTTGATACCGAAGGGTAACACAGGAGAGGAGGAGCATCTGTGGGATTTCTCAATGCTGTCCGCAGCTTTATTGTTGTATTCAACTATTTCTGCATGGCGTTCACCATTTTGCTGAATATCATCTATGTCATTCAGCTGATTGTGTCGCTGTTCCGTGTTCACAAAAACTACGACAAAACCTTTTCCGACGATTTTCTCAGCTATGTAGACAGCGAGAACCTGCTGCCGATTTCGCTGATTATCCCTGCCTATAACGAGGAGGAGCACATTGTGCAGAATGTGCGTTCTCTGCTGAAAATAAATTATCCGGAGTTTGAGATTATTGTTGTCAACGACGGCTCCACCGACAAAACCGGCGAGAAGGTTGTCCGGGCGTTTCATATGCACAAAATCGAAACCTCTATCCGCTATCAGATTCCCACCGAACAGATTGAGGGCGTCTATTTCAGCAAGGAATACCCCAATCTGCTGTATGTCCACAAGAAAAACGGCGGAAAGTCCGACGCGCTCAACGCCGGCATCAACATTTCACGCTATCCGCTGTTCACCTGTCTTGACGCGGATTCACGCTTGGAGAAGGACGCGCTGCTGCGCCTTTCGCTGGAATTTCTGAAGGACTCGCGCACGGTGGTCGCCGGCGGTCTGGTGCGTATCGCCAACGGCTCGCGCATTGTTGACGGCGAGCTCAAGGGCTTTACCATGCCCAAAAAGCTGATTGAGCGCTTTCAGATTGTCGAATATTACCGCTCCTTTCTGATGGGACGCGTGTTCTGGAGCTCCACCAACTCGCTGCTCATTGTCTCCGGCGCGTTTGGTCTGTTCCGCAAGCAGACGGTGCTTGACGTCGGCGGCTACAAGCGCAACACCATCGGCGAGGACATGGAAATTGTCGTGCGGATTCACCGCTATATGCACAAGCAGCACAAAAAATACCGCGTCAAGTTCAACGAGTTTTCCATCTGCTGGACGCAGGGTCCCATGTCGCTGAGCGACATCCGCAGCCAGCGGCGCCGCTGGCAAATCGGCTTGATGGATACCCTGATTTCACACGCCGGCATGACGTTCAATCCGTTCTACGGCTTTGTCGGGCTGTTTTCGATGCCCTACAACTGGATTTTTGAGCTGTTCGGCGCGATGGTAGAAACCATCGGTTATTTCCTGATTCCGTTCACCCTGATTATGGGCGAGCTGAATATGTTCTTCTTTGTCATCTACTTTTTGCTTTCGGTCGCGCTGGGCATTATTCTCTCCGAGGGCAGCCTTGTGATTGAGCAATACACCCACCGTGCCGCCATGAACGCCCGGCAGAGCATTGCGATTTCCGTTTACGCGCTGCTCGAAAATTTCGGCTACCGCCAGATTATCACCCTGTTCCGCATGGAGGGTATCATCAAATACCGCAAGCTCAGAAGAAGCTGGGGCAAGATTAAGCGCAAGGAGTTTGAACAATGAAAAAGATTGTCATTTCGATTGTCGCGACCATTGCCGTGCTCTTCATTTTGGCGCAGACGGGCGTTTTGGCTCCCTTTGGCATCAAGCAGCTCTCCTTTTACCGCGAAAAAGCCGTGCGCACCACCGAGGACAAAACAATCATCGAGGAGTTCACCGACACGGAGCACAACCTCAGCTATCGCTTCAAGGCGGAGGGCAACTACTTTTATGTGTATCAGAACAGCGAGTGGAAGGAGCTGTTTATGGCAGGCGTCAACATCGGCGCGTCCGAGCCGGCGTTGTTTCCCGGCGATCTGACCATCAGCTATGACACCTACCTGCGCTGGTTTCAGTATATCAGCGAAATGAACTGCAACTGTATACGTGTGTACACCACCATGCGTCCGCAGTTTTATCTCGCGCTCAGCGACTTTAACAGCAAGGCGGATAAGCCCGTGTATCTCTACCAGGGAATCTGGGTCAACGAGGACGACATTGAGCGGCTCGGCGACGTGTATGCCGAAAACGAAAAAATCATGACCGAATTCAAAAACGACGCGGTGACGATTGTGGACGTCATTCACGGCAAGGCGGTCATTCCCGAACGTGCCGGAAAAGCGTCCGGCGCGTATCACGCTGATGTTTCGCGTTGGCTGGCAGGCTGGATTATCGGCATTGAGTGGAATCCGAATCTTGTCAACAATACCAACGAGCAGCACCCCGATCTGCGCGATTATGACGGAAAGTATCTCTACACACAGTCTGCCACGCCCTTTGAGGCGTTTTTGTGCCGTGCCGGCGACGCGCTCATTGAGCACGAAACCGAAGCCTATCAGTTTCAGGCGCCGCTTGCCTTTACCAACTGGATTACCACTGATCCGCTCAGTCATCCCAACGAGCCGCATTTTGACGAGGACAAGGCGACGGTCAATACCGAAAACGTCAAGTTCCGCGGCTTTGCGCCCGGTATGTTCGCGTCCTACCATATTTATCCCTACTATCCCGACAGCCTAAACTATCAGGAGGACTACCTTGCCAATGTTGACGAGGAAGGCAGGGTCGATACCTATTCCGCCTATCTGCGCGACCTGCGGCTGGTGCACACCATGCCCATGCTTGTCGCTGAGTTCGGTATTCCCACCTCACGCGGCTTGGGACACAAGAGCGTGATGGGCTACAATCAGGGCGGTGTGGACGAAAACCAACAGGGCGATATGCTGGAGGATATGCTGCAGTCGATTTATGATGAGGACTACGCAGGCGGACTGATATTCACCTGGCAGGACGAGTGGTTCAAGCGCACATGGAATAACGTCATGTACGACATTGCCGACCGGCGTCCGTTTTGGTCGAATATCCAGACCACCGAGCAGTGCTTCGGACTTCTTGCCTTTGACCCCGGCGCGAAATACTGCCTGAGTTATCCCGACGGCGATTTGTCCGAATGGAGCGGACGGGAGCCGGTGGTGAGCGGAGAGCAGGGCGAGCTGTATGTGCAGAGCGACGAGCGCTATCTGTATCTGATGGTGAAGCCGCAGCATTACGATTTCAACAGCGACACCCTCTACATTCCGATTGACACCATTGACCATCAGGGCAACACCACCGCCAAGGACTATAAGCTTACCTTTGACAAGGCGGCGGATTTTCTGATTAAAATTCACGGCGCCGAGGATTCGCATATTTTTGTTGACCGATACTACGACGCCTTTAACTACTATTTTGTGCAGTCGCGTATGCTCACCGATTTTCCGCTTTTGCCGGACAGCGACAAACCCGACAGCGGCATTTTTGATGAAATGCAGCTGTGCTACGGCTATCACCTGACGGTGAAGGAAACCGGCGTTGAGGTTCCCGACAAGGCGTATGAAACCGGCAAGCTGCAATACGGCAACGCCAACCCTGACGACAAGGATTACGCCTCGCTCACCGATATCTGCTACGGCGACGGCGGTGTGGAAATCCGTATTCCGTGGCAGCTTCTCAACGTGATGGATCCTTCCACCAAGCAGCAAATGAGCGACTTTTATCAAAACCGCGTCATTATGCCGCAGAACTATGAGGAATTCTCCTTCGGCTTTGGCGTCGCCAACGCAAACAAGGAGCTGAGCATTTCACTGAGCGGCTCCTACGGCAATGAGGAGTGGAATATTCCCACCTGGCACGAGCGTCTCAAGCCCGCGTACTACCAGCTGCAAAAATATCTCGAGCAGTATCAAAACAAAAAATCCGGCAACAATACGATTCAGTAACTAAAAAGGCAATGTCGTCAACTTAATCCCCTTGACCGGTCACTATGGTTTCTCACCGAAGGATGACAGCTGTTTCTTAAGTTGACGACCTTGCGATAAAAGGAGAAAGGGCGGCTGCATGAAAAAAATACTCACACTGTTGTTATCGGCGCTTTTTCTGTTCACCGCCTGTCAGTCAAAGACGGAAACTGAAACCGCCTCTGTGCCCGCGCGTATCTCGCTGCCGGAGAGTCAGGGCGTTTTTATGCCGTTTTACGCTGCCGATAACGGCTACTTTTACCGCCGTACCGACGAAAAAAACGCGGCGCTGTTCTATTTCAAGGGCGTCAACATGGGCTTGACCGAGCCGGAAACCGACCTCGCAAGCCCCGACACAAGCTATGACACCTTTATGGACTGGTTCGCGAAAATCGCGGCGATGAACGCCAACACCGTGCGTGTTTTCACCGTGATGAATCCCGATTTCTACCGTGCGCTGGATGACTACAACCAAGCCCACGCGGAAGCTCCGCTTTGCTTGGTACAGGGCATTTGGTTTTCGGAGGATTTGATGTACGAGCTGACCGACGCGCTCGAAAGCGACGAAATTCTGATTTCCGCCTTCAAAAAGTCGGTGAAGGAGACCGTGGACATCATTCATGGCTCCAGCGACTACACCCACTACGGCAGCTTTAAGCCTGCCGTTTATGACCGCGACGTTTCCGGCTACACGGCAGGGTATATTCTCGGACTGGAATATCCGGCGGAATTTGTCATGGAGACAAACGCCTCTCACCCCGACCAAGCACAATTCGAGGGAAAATATCTTCACACCGCCAAGGACGCCTCGCCCTTTGAAGCGTTTTTGTGCGAGGTGGGCGACGAACTGATTTCCTATGAAACACAGGCGTACACCTGCCAAATTCCTGTTTCATTTCTCAACTGGCAGCCGCTCGACACACTTGCTCACCCAAACGAGCCATACCCCGATGAAAATGACGCGGTGAGCGTTGATACCGAGCACATTCTGCCGCGTGAAAACTATTACGCCGGCTTGTTCGCCGCTGTGGACGTGTATCCTTACTATCCGGACTTTATGAATGTGCAACCGGAATACACGGCGGCGGAGGACAATTACCTTGCCTATTTGCAGGATTTGAAAAAGACGGTTTCCGTGCCGCTGCTGATTGCCGAATACGGACTGAGTACCGCGCGCGGCGTGGCGCACGAGGGCATCAACGGCTACCGTCAGGGCGGTCTCAACGAGCAGGAGCAAGGCGAGCTGGACGCCAAAATGTCACAAGCCATCTGCGAAGCAGGCTGCTGCGGAGGGCTGTTGTTCTCCTGGCAGGACGAGTGGTTTAAGCGCACATGGAACGCACCCATGTATTATCCGCCAAAGGCAAGTCAGCGCACGCACGACCTTTCCTCCGCGGAGCAGGGCTACGGGCTGCTTGCGTTTGACGTAGCGCAAAGCCTGCCCGACGGCGATATTTCCGAATGGAACACCGATATGAGCGTGGGTGATGCGCACATCTGCGTGAAGTACGACGCGGAATATCTTCACCTGCTGATTACCCTGCCCGACGGCTTCGATTTTGACCGCGACAGCTACTTTGTTCCGGTTCAGATTACCGGAGAAGGCAGTCTGTTTGACAACGAAAGCGGACTGCGCTTCAGCGAGCCTGCCGACTATCTGCTGACAATTCACGGAAAAGACAACACGCGTCTCCAATGCGACGCCTTTCGCGATGTGTTTCACTTTCAGCAGGTGGTGAACCGAAAGATTTACGGCGCGGACAAGGCGGTTGCCGCCAAACAAAACAGCGGCGATTATCACAAAACGCTCATGCTGACCTCTAACGAAATGTTTCTCCCGTCAGAGAACGTGACAAGGGAGCCGCAGACGGTGGAAACCGGCTTGCTGCGCTACGGAAACGCCGCCGAGGATTCGCAGGCGGATTTCTTCCTTTCCGGCAACAAGCTGGAGGTGCGGCTCGCGTGGTATCTTCTCGGCGTCAAAAATCCGCGCACGATGGCGTGCTACGCGCCGCTGACGGGCAAGGACGTGGGCTTTACGGATTTTCAAACGCTGAAAATCGGCGCGGGCAGCTCCGGTACGCTGACACTGTATGATGCGGAGTTTCACGGGATTGACAGCGTTGCCTATACGCAGCGCTTGAAAAAGTCCTATGAAATTCTTCGGGAAGCCTTTGCAAATTTACCGACGCGCCTTCCGCTCCGCGAGGAACACCATATAAATTAAAATCAACATAAACAAACACGCCGCACTTTTGTACGGCGTGTTTGTTTTAACGATAACGCGAAAGCAGGCATTTGCATACCTGTCGGACGCAAGCGTCAGTGAAATTAATCTCTCAGCGCGAATCCGCTGAACATCAGCGTAAAGCCGGTTTCAATGAAGAAGATACCAATCAGAATGCCGATGGAGATTGCCAGAACGGCAGGACGGAAGAAAGCGAAGCAACCGATCAGTACACCGAGGATGCCTAAAATCAGCTCCAAAATCCAGATTTTGGAACCGGTTTTTCTGGTAACCGTCACGGCGTTGACGATGGACATAATACCCATCAGCACAAACCAGATGGCGGACAGAATCAGCATGATGTTCTCGGCGAAAATCAGCGAATCCGGCAGCACCAGCATAACGATGCCCAAAATCAGACTCAGTATGCTGAATACAAAGTTGACGCCGAATTTTTTGTCTTTAATGGCTCTGATGATACCGAGAATACCGTAAATGAACACCAGGATAACCACAAAGTAACCCGCGCTCATAAAGGTAAGCAATGGCGTGAACATACAAGAGAAGCCAAAGGCTATCATCAAGATGCCCAGGATGATGAATAAGACGGACATAAATACACCTCTCTAAAAATATTTATCTCTATTATACTATAAATTTTCCCATTATCCAAGTAGATGTTCCATTATGGAACATCTTATTTGAAAAAAATTTCGCCGCGGTCTTTTTTGACCGCGGCGGTTGTGTTACGCAATGGATTATTGATAGATGTGGTAGTTGCCGTCGTAGTTCTTGCCGAAGTTGTTCGCCCAGAACTCGGTGCCGTTGACCTGATAGCAGATAGCGTACTGGAAGTCAGTGGCGGAAGCGTTGTTGTTGCTGATGTTGACAGTCCATGTCTCGGTGCCGTTGGCGTTGGTCTTGTCGTAGGTCAGCGCCTTGTCCTGATAGGACTTCCAGCCGTCGGTGGTGTATCTGACGAACACGTTCTTCTGATAAGCGTAGTTCTGGAGAACCGCGTTAATCTTGAAGCCGTAAAGACCATTGTACTGATAGAAAAGTCTCTCGGAAACAATGGGAGCCGCGCCGAGCACGTCATTCAGGGTGTAGTCGTTGCCGTTGTTGTTGTCCCAGATTTCCTCGCCGTCGGCGACGTACTTAATCGCGTAGCGGGTGTCAAGGCTGCTGAAGGTCGCTCTCCAGATTTTGGAGCCGTCGTCCATGGTGGTGACATAGGTTGCCTCGGTGTCAAGCCAGTTGGCGTCGTTGAGGTATCTGTAGTGAACGAATACCTGCTGGTTCTGCGCGTTGTCCTGTGTCCGGACATACACCTCGCTGGTGGTGAAGCCGTACTTCACGAAGTACTTGGCGGATGAATACAGCTTTACTCTGTCGGTAGCGGCACTCGCGTTGGTAGCGCCGACGATGCAGAGCATACCGAGCAGCATCGCGATGGTGAGCATCATAGCGGCAATCTTCGTAGTTTTGGAAGTCTTTGTCATTTTGAGTTCCTCCGTTCAATATAAAAAAGTATGAATTCTAAGGGTTTTGATATTTTGCTGTTGTCTGGTTGGAAATTGTGCATTTCCCTTAGCGCTCACTTATCATAGCAGAGGTTTTCGAAAAATGCAAGCAAAAATTGCGATTTGTTACCTTTTTCTGCCTCTTGGTTATTCTGAACAGGAAACTCATTTGTTTTTTGTGCAGTTTCACATAGTGTTCGGCAAGGTGCACGAACGATATGCCAAATATTTGTGTGATATAGATAAGTCTCGGATTTGTTACATCTTAATTGAAGTGTACGCTGTCTATGAAGTTTTTTTCTGCTGGAGACAAATAATCTATATTCCGATCATCATACCAGAATCCAACATAGTAAAACCTATCTCCACAATAGAAATCATAAACTACCTGTTTTTCATTGTGTTCATTATTCTTTTCAACGGTAACTTTATCCGCATAATCTGCTCCAGATATATTAAGCTGCTCGACTGTATAGCCACTCTTTTTCATTTGTTCGATACCAGCACTAATCATTTCCTCAAAGGAACCATAAGGTTGAATGTTGTAATTATTTGAATTAAAATCAATCATACTATTGTAAGGAGAGGAGTCATCATCTGGAAGGGTTGAATAATCCTTTGGGACTAAGCATTTAAGATCGTAAGAAATGAATTCTTTGTAACCATCGGGAATATCTGTAGTTGAATTATCCAATGTTGATTTGTCGTTTTCAATAACATTTGCCGTATAAGATTCAGTAGCGTTACTCTGCAAATTTTGAGCTTGCTGAGGATTAGATGAAGAACATCCACTAAATATACTGATTGTCATGATTAATGCAGAAATAATTATTTTTTTCATAATGCTTATACCTCCATTATTCAGCTTCAAAAATAACTGCACTGTCCATACCGTATATACAGTCATCGTCTCTGACAAAATAACGATCAGACACGTACCACGAATAATATTTGTAACCAACGGTATGGTTAGCTATACTGCGATCGTCCAAATTATCCCACCAACTATACGTTTTTGAGCCCATTTTTAATTGATTGCCATTAATACTCCATCGACCGTCTTTAGTGGTTCCCGAACGGAGTGTTCTTATATAAGTGCCATTTTTATAGAATTCTAATGTTTGACCATTGTTATCACAGTACCACGTGTGTCTGGTCAATTTTGATTCCAGTGAATTAATTGAGCAAGAAATAATGGGGATTAATATTAACGTTATTAATAAAAGAACGGCAGCTATTAAAATGATTAATTTCTTTTCCTTAATTTTGGCTAGAGTTTTGTTTTTTGGTGGACTATTCTGCATAGGAGGAGAATTTTCAATTATTACTTTCTTATGGATTTCATAACCACATCTTCCGCAATACTTACAGTTATCAGCAACTTCGTTTCCACATTGTCTACAATACATACCGATTATCTCCTTTTGAAAAACAGGCATTTCTATTAAATCTGGGCTTTTTATAATTATACAACAACCAAAAGTTGTTGTCAATAACAAATAATAAGTTTTTTATATCACACCAAAAAGTTGTTAATATTAATATAGGGGTGTTGATGATGGTAAAAAACTTAAAAAAACTTAGGAATGAAAAAAAGGTTACCCAACAACAGTTAGCAGAAAAAATTGGAGTTAGTCAACAGTCCGTGAATAAGTATGAAAATCATAATGTAGAACCGGATATAGAGACACTCATTAAAATTGCAGAGTACTTCCATACATCGGTAGATTATTTGATAGGTAATACAGAATTAGAAAGAGTTATAGAAAATGTAGAAAAATATGATTTAAATTTCGACGAAAAATGCTTGATTGATATTTATAGAAAACTTGATTATGATGAAAGAGAAAGCATAGTACATGTAATGAATATTTACGCGCGAAAAAAATAAGGAAAAATATGTTGTTTTACAATAGAATAGGTATATTATATTGCGACAATAACGCTTGAACCGCCCTTTGTTGTAATAAACAAATTAAAGAATAACGTTTTTGTCAACTTGACAATACTATCGTGAAGATATACAAAAACTATAACTCATTTTAGTATATAGTGACTAAGAAAATAGAATCAAAAAAGTTGTGGTCGGAGAATCATCTGACAAAAAAAGAAAGGCTTGCAAAATACAAGCCTTTCTGCGTGCACAGCACGCGTATTTCAAATGAAAGCATTTCATTTGAGATTCGTATTAGTTCCAGTTGAGGGTGTCGCTGTAGACGTTGATATAGTCCTGCGCGGAGCGCTCCCAGCTGTTGTCGCTCATCATAGCGCGCCACATGAGCTGGTGCCAGCCCTCGTTGTCCTGGATGCCCCAGAGCGCGCGGCGGACAGCGTGCTGCATATCGGCGGTGTAGTAGTTCTTGAAGGTGAAGCCGTTGCCATAGCCGTCGGCGGAGTCAAATACGGAGTCCTTCAGACCGCCGACCTCGCGGACAACCGGAATGGTGCCGTAGCGGAGGGCAATCATCTGGGCAAGACCGCAGGGCTCCTGCGCGGAGGGCATGAGGAAGATGTCGGCGCCGGAATAAATCTTTCTGGCGAGCTCGGGCACGAAGCCGTGGCAGAAGCAAAGTCTGCCGGGGTACTTGGACTGCATATAATTGAAGAAGTCCTCATACTCCTTGTCGCCGGAGCCGAGAATGACAAACTGCATATCCTCGGTGTTCATCAGCTCTTCCAGTCCCATGCGGACGAGGTCGAGTCCCTTGTGCGCGACAAGACGGGTGACCATGCCGACAATCGGAGACTGCCAGCGCTGCTCCAGACAGAGGCGCTCCTGCAGGCGCTGCTTGCAGATGCCCTTGCCGCTCATATCCTCCTTGGTGTAGTTGGCATAGAGCTGGTAGTCGGTGGCAGGATCGTAGCTGGCGAGGTCGATGCCGTTTTTGATGCCGCAGAGCTTGTAGTGACGGAGGTTGAGCTCGTCATGCAAGCCCCAGCTGTACCAGGGATCCTTGATTTCAGCGGCGTAGCTCGGCGAAACGGTGGAAACACGGGTGGAGGTTTCAATCGCGCCCTTCATCATGTTGAGCTTGCCGTTCATCTCGAGGATATTGCACTCGCTGGCGGGAATGCCGACGCACTCGGTATTGACCTCCCAACCGTACTCACCCTGATACTGGATGTTGTGGATGGTAAAGAGGCTCTTGATGTTGTAATACCAGGGGCGGTGCGAATAGAAAAGATAGTAATACACCGGAACGAGAGCGGTCTGCCAGTCGTTGCAGTGAATGATGTCGGGATGGAAGTCGATATAGGGCAGCATCTCGAGGATGGCGCGTGAGAAGAAAGCGAATCTCTCCGCGTCGTCATAGTGTCCGTAAAGGGTGCCGCGCTTGAAGTAGTACTCATTGTCGATGAAGTAGTAGGTGCAATCGTTCCAGCGTGCCCAGAACAGACCGCAGTACTGATGTCTCCAGGCAACCGGCACCGTGAAGTTGGTGATGAAGTTGAGCTGGTTTTTCAAATCCTGCGGAATGGTGCCGTAGAGCGGCACAACGATGCGGCAATCCTGCCCTTTTCTGCACAGGGTGTGCGGAAGGCTGCCCGCGACGTCAGCAAGTCCGCCGCTGCCGCAGAACGGATTCGCCTCGGATGCACAATATAAAATTCTCATTGGTATTTCCTCCTATCGGTACTCTGTCTCAGACGACAGATTTTTTAGCAATATAAATGGGATATGAGTCGAAGCCCATCAGCGAACGGCCGTCCTGAATCTCTACGTCCTTGTCGATGATGACGTAGTTGAGGTTGGTGTTGGCGCCGATTTTGGTGTCCTGCATGATGATGCAGTTGCTGAGCTTCGCGCCCTTTCCGACGTAAACGCCCTTGGAGATGACACAGTTTTCGACCTCGCCGTCAATCACGCAGCCCTGCGCGATGATGGAGTTCTTGACGCTGCTCTCAAGGCCGTAGCGGGACGGCGCGTCGTCGCGCACCTTGGTGTAGATGGGACGCTTGGGATTGAACAGCTCGTCGCGCACCTCGCGCTTCATCAAATCCATATTGAAGTCAAAGTAGGAATTGATGGAGCTGATAAAGGCGGTATAGCCCTTGTTTTCGAAGGCGAACACGCGCAGCGGACCGACAGAGTCCTGAATGACGCGCTTGATGTCCAGCTGGTTGAGGCTGAGCGCCCTGCGGATTTCCGTCATCAGCAGCTCCTTGCGGATGAGCATCGCGCCATACATGAAGTTGGCTTCCTCGGCGGTGTTTTCGGGCTTGACAAAGACCTGCTGCACCTTGCCGTCGGCGTCCACATCGAGGGTGACGGGACGGTCGTAGCCGGCGGGAATGACGCCCTTCTTGTAGATGAGGGTGACGTCGGCGTTGTTTTTGGAATGAAAATCGAAGAGCGCGTTGTAGTCGAAGTTGGTGACCACGTTGCCCTGCTCAATCAGGACATACTCCTCGCGGCAGTGCTCGATGTAGCCGTGCATATTGTAGACGGTCTCCACAAAATTGGAGAAGGTCTTGCCGCCGTAGGGAGTCAGCAGGGTGAGGTTGCTTCTTCTCTTGGAAAGGTCATAAGCGGAGCCGGAACCGACGTGATCCGTCAGCGAGAGGAAGTTGCTCTTGGCAACGATGCCGACGTTGTTGATACCGGAGTTGCTCATGTTGGAAAGGACAAAGTCAATCAGGCGGTATTTGCCGCCGATGGGTACGCTTGCCGTGGTACGGGAAGCGGCAAGCTCGGGAATTTTTTCATCTAAAGTGCCGGCAAAGATAAAGCCGAGTACATCATTACTTCTCATTCTGCTGCTACCTCCGTATCTGTGTCAATCATAACCTTGGCAGGCACAAACGCGCCGTCTGCCACCTTGGAGTTTTCGCCGATGACGGCAATGCCCCACTCGTCGCGGTTTTCGACCTCCTCGGGACGCTGGCCGACCTTGGCGTTTTTGCCGATGACGGTGTTTTCGGCGACGATAGCGAACTGGACGCAGGCGCCCTCCTCAATCACCGCGCCGGGCATGATGATGGAGGAATTGACAACAGCGCCCTTGCCGACCGTGACGCCGGAGAAGAGGATGGAAAATTCGAGATCGCCCTCGACGTTGCAGCCGTCGGCAACCAGCGAATTCTGAATATTGGCGCTCGGAGCGACATAGTGCGGCGGCATCATGGGATTGCGCGAATAGATGTCCTTGAGGTCAAGGGTAACGTTGGGATCGAGCAAATCCATGTTGGCTTCCCAAAGGCTGTCGATGGTGCCGACGTCCTTCCAGTAGCCCTCAAAGGGATAGGCGAACATTCTCTCGCCGGCAGCGAGCATGGTGGGCAGAACATCCTTGCCGAAGTCGTGGCTGGAGCCTTCCTTCGCCTCGTCCTCGGTGAGATACTTGCGCAGCTCCTTCCAGCTGAAAATATAGAGGCCCATCGAAGCGTTGGTGCTCTTGGGATGCTCGGGCTTCTCGTCAAACTCGTAGATAGCGCCGTCCTCATAGGTGTTGAGGATACCGAAGCGGCTGGCTTCCTCCAGAGGAACGTCGATGACCGCGATGGTGCAGGCGGCGTTTTTCTCCTTGTGATACTCCAGCATCTTGTTGTAGTCCATCTTGTAGATGTGGTCGCCGGAGAGGATGACAACATAGTCGGGATCGTAGCGCTCGATATAGTTGATGTTCTGGTAAATCGCGTTCGCGGTGCCGGAGTACCAGTCCGCGCCCTTGATTGCCTGATAAGGGCTGAGGCAGTTTACGCCGGAGTGCATACCGTCGAGATCCCACGGCTGTCCGTTTCCGATATACTCATTGAGAATCAGCGGCTGGTACTGTGTCAGAATACCGACTGCCTCCACACCAGAGTTTACGCAGTTGGACAACGGGAAGTCGATAATGCGGTACTTTCCGCCGAAGGGTACGGCGGGCTTCGCGAGCTTCTTGGTCAGTACGCCCAAACGCGAGTCCTGACCACCGGCAAGAAGCATTGCGACTACTTCTTGTTTTGGAAACATTTGCATTGAAATAACCTCCGATATAATATTGAAAAAACAAATTTACACGGAAAAATCCGCTTGGTTACTTGGTTTCGTCAGGCGTCTCCCCCGCGCAGCGCAGGTAAATGACGCCCATGGGCGGCAAGGTGAGCGACAGGCTTTGATTGCAGCCGTGCAGCTTGACCGGCACGGTCATCAGGCGCTCGCTGTTGGTAACGCCGCTGCCGCCGTAGCGCTCGTTGTCGGAATTGAACACCTCGTCATACGCGCCGGCAACCGGCACGCCAATCATATACTGCCGGTGCTCCACCGGCTGGAAGTTGCACACGGCGATGATGTCGTTGCCGCCGGAATCGGTGCGCTTGAAGGCGATGACAGAGTTGGTGTAGTCGTCGTGGTGAATCCAGTCAAAGCCCTTCCAGATGGTATCCATTTCATAAAACGGCGGATTGTCGATATAAAACCGGTTGAGCTCGCGGTAAAACACCTGCAGCTGGGCGTGATTTTTGGTATCGAGGAATTCCCACTCCACAATACCGTCCACATCCCACTCCTCTAACTGTCCGATTTCGGTGCCCATAAAGATGAGCTTTTTGCCGGGATGGGCAAACATATAGGTAATAAACGCACGCAGTCCGGCGAGACGGTCGCCGCCGTTGCCGGGCATCTTGCTGAGAATCGAGCCCTTGCCGTTGGACACCTCGTCGTGCGAGACCGGCAGAACAAAGTGCTCGGAAAACGCGTAGAAAAAGCTGAACGTCAAATTGTCGTGGTTGAACGGCCGCCACTTGGGATCCAGCGTCATGTAGTGCAGCATATCGTTCATCCAGCCGCGGTTCCACTTGTAGTCAAAGCCGAGACCGCCGTCCTCCACCCTGTGCGTGACCTTTGGCCACGAGGTGGTTTCCTCGGTAAACATCAGCGCCTGCGGACAAAAGAGGTGCACGGCGGTGTTGAGCCGCTTGACAAAGTCAATCGCCTCAAGGTTTTCCTTGCCGCCGAGACGGTTCGGCTCCCATTCGCCGGCTTTTTTGCCGTAGTCAAGGTAAAGCATCGACGACAGCGCGCCGACACGCAGGCCGTCCAGATGGTAATGTCTGAGCCAGAACACAGCGGACGACACCAAAAAGCTGACCACCTCGGGACGCGCGAAATTGAACAGGCAGGTGTCCCACGACGGCCGCTCGCCGAGCTTGGGATCCTCGCTCTCAAAGAGGGCGGTGCCGTCAAACCTGGACAGTGCGAAGTCGTCCTTGGGGAAGTTGGAGGGCACCCAGTCCATAATCACGCCGATGTTGTGGCGGTGCAGGGTGTCGATGAGGTACATCAAATCCTCGGGCGTGCCGTAACGCGCGGTCGCGGCAAAGTAGCCGGTGGTCTGAAAGCCCCAGCTCCGGTCGTAGGGATGCTCCATCAGGGGCATAAACTGGACGTGCGTAAAGTGCATATCCGTCAGGTAGGCGGTCAGCTCGTCCGCTAACTGGCGGTAGGTGTAAAAGCTGCCGTCGGGATTGCGCTTCCACGAGCCGGCGTGGATTTCGTAGATATTCATCGGGCAGCGCAGCGAGTCGCGGTGCTCACGCCGCGAAAGCCACTCCTCGTCGCCCCACGCATAGTCGTCGAGGCGGCACACGCGCGAGGCGGTGTCCGGACGGTTCTGCGCGTAAAACGCGAAGGGATCGGACTTGGTGATACGGTCACCGGCGGGCGTTTCGATGCGGAACTGATACGCGTCGCCCTCGCAGACGCCGCTGATGAACAGCTCCCAGTTGCCGTCGTCGTTACGGCACATCAGATGCGCCGCTTCGTCCCACGCGTTGAAATCGCCGACGATGGCGACACTCTGCGCGTTTGGCGCCCAAAGGCGAAAAAGCACGCCCGATTGACCGTCTCTCTCAGCAAGGCGAGCGCCGAAATATTCATAGCTGAACGCGCCGTCGCCGTCGGCAAAAGCTGCCGCCGCGCCGCGCTCCTCGCTCAGGCTGTCATGCATAAATTCAACTCCTAAAAGCAAATTTCAAAGGTATAGATTATTCCTAACTATATCATACCAAATATTTATGTGAATTTCAAGCAAATTCAAAAATTTAGCAACTAAGTTTTCGTCTATTTTTTATAAAAGATATACAAATTATTATTGACAAAAGGGCAAGAAAAGCAATTTGGGGCTTTTTTTGCCGAAAAAGGGCAGCTGAAAGGAGCGGAAACCGATCGAGTAGGAGGGGGATTTGAAAAAAAATCCCCCGACCTCTCACAACACCGTGCGTACGGTTCCGTACACGGCGTTTCCTTAGTTTTCACATACTTGCAGATAATAGCCGGTCAAGGATATATATCCGAGATTGGCTAT
>JAFUUV010000163.1 GCA_017471345.1 Ruminococcus sp. | reverse complement strand
TCAATTGTTTTTGTAACAAGCGACACATGGTTTCCATGGCGGAATTTACAAGCGAAAAAAATATAAAAAAGGTGGAAAATTGTCGAAATATGTGATATAATGATTGCGTTTGGATTTTTGCAATTGTATCAGAAGGAGAAGCTATGAATACCAAAAGCGTAAATGGCGTGCTGTTCGCGGCAATGGTCAAGAGCGGCGCGGCTTCACTGAAAAATAAAGCCAAGGAGGTCAACGACCTCAACGTATTCCCGATTCCCGACGGCGATACGGGCGACAATATGTTTATGACCATCGACGCGGGCGTGGTAGCGCTCGCGGACGAACCGGCGGCTGTGGGCGAAGCGGCAAGACTTGCCGCCAACGGTATGCTGCTCGGCGCGCGCGGCAACAGCGGCGTCATTCTCTCGCGCATCTTTGCCGGCATCGCGCGCGGTCTGGAGGGCGTGGAGGAAGCTGACCTGCGCGTTTTTCACGAAGCGATGGAAAGCGGCGTTAAGGAAAGCTACAACGCGGTTTCCGTGCCGGTTGAGGGCACGATTCTGACGGTTTACCGCGACGCCGTCAGCTACGCCGGCAAGCGCATTACCGGCGTCAGCACACTGGAAACCTATTTTGAGGATTTGCATTACGAGCTTTGCCGCTCACTGGAGCGCACGCCCGATTTGCTGGACGTCCTCAAAGAAGCAGGCGTGGTAGACAGCGGCGGCGCCGGCTTTGTCTACATCGCGGAGGGTATGGCGCGTGCGCTGACCGGCGAAATTACCGAAGCGATTGAGAACGCCGGCAAGCGCAAAAACGTTGACCTCAACGCCTTTACCGAGGACAGCGTGCTGGAATTCGGCTACTGCACCGAGTTTTTGCTCCGTTTACAGCGCGCGAAGGTGGATGTGGAAGGCTTTGACATCGCGCCGCTGATTGAGTGGCTCAACAGCGTCGGCGACTCGGTCGTCTGCTTCAAGGAGGGCAGCATCGTCAAGGTGCACGTCCACACCCGAAAGCCCGGTGATGTGTTCAACCACGTCCAGCAGTACGGCGAATTTCTGACCATGAAGGTTGAAAATATGACCTTGCAGCACAACGAGGCGCACGGCGGCGAAAGCTTTAAGTCCCGTGTTGAAAAGCCGCGCAAGCCCTACGGCATTGTCAGCGTGGCTGCCGGCAAGGGCATCCGCGACGCCTTCCTCTCCCTCGGCTGCGACGAGGTAGTGGACGGCGGTCAGAGCATGAACCCCTCGGCGGAGGACATGATTTCCGCTTTTCAAAATATCAACGCGGACGTCATTTTTGTATTCCCCAACAACAGCAACATCATCATGACCGCCAAGCAGGCGGCGGAGATGTACGACGGCGCCGACGTGCGCGTCGTCCCAAGCAAAACCATCGGTGACGGCTACGCCGCGATTTCGATGCTGGACACCGAAATCGGCGACGCCGACGCGATTGTGGCTTCACTGGAGGAAATCATTGCCGGCGTGGTGACAGGTACCGTTTCCAGGGCGGTGCGCGACACCGAAATGGACGGCGTGAGCGTCAAAAAGGACGATTACATCGGCTTTGTCGGCGACACCATTTTCGTGGACGCGCCGCAGCGCCTTGACGCGGCGCTCGGACTCGCCGAAAAAATGAACCCCAAGCGCTATGACATTATGCTTGTCTGCTGCGGCGAGGACGTCTCGGCGGAGGAGAGCGAGCAGCTGTTTCGCGAGCTGAAAAAGGCGTACCGGCGCACCGAAGTCGTCATGATTGACGGCGGCCAGCCGATTTATGACTATATTATCATCTTAGAATAAGGAGAAGAAAACATGAGAAAGGTAAAAATTGTCACCGATTCCTGTTCCGACCTCAAAAAGGAAATCAGAGACCGCTACGATATCGCGTATTTACAGATGTACACCGTCCGCGACGGCAAGGAAACACCTGCCAGCCTCGACTGGGAGTACTACAGCGCCAAGGATTTGTACGACCTCATCCGCGACGGCAAGCGCGTGACCACTACGCAGGTGCCTGCCGTCAACTTCGAGAAGGGCTTCAAGGAATTTCTTGACGCGGGCTTTGACATTGTTTACATTGCCTGCTCCTCCAGGCTCTCCGGCTCGGTCAACACAGGCAAAATGGTTGCCGAGGAGATGCTCAAAAGCTATCCCGATGCGACCATCCGCTGCGTTGATTCTCTCAACGCTTCCGGCGGCGAAGGACTTTGTGCCGTCAAGGGCGCCGAGCTGCGCGACCAAGGGCTGAACGCCAACGAAATTGCCGACAAGTTAGATGAACTCAAAAACAACGTCAACCAGTTTGTCACCGTGCACTCCCTCAACGCCCTGAAGGCAGCAGGAAGAGTCAAGGCTTCCTCGGCGTTTTTCGGCAATCTTCTCGGCGTCAAGCCGATTCTCGTTTCCGACAAAAACGGCGACAACGTGGCGCTCAAGAAGGTCAAGGGCAGATACAACTCTATCGAGGAAATTGTCAATCTGACCGCTGACGGCATCATCCCCGAGGACAACGCCTTCATCTATGTGCTTCACGCCGACTGCGAGGACGAGGCAAGCGAGATGGTTTCCATGCTGCAGGAAAAGGTACCCGGCGTCAAGATTGAGACGGGCTATATCGGACCGATTATCGGCGCTTCCATCGGCGCGGACGCGCTCGCCATTTTCTGCTGGGGCAAAAGCTGCGAGAGGTTCAGCGTATGATGACGCTTGTTCTTGTCGTTTCCGCGGTTGTCTCTTATCTGATGGGCGGACTCAACGGCGCGATTCTCGCGTCACGCTTGTTCCATCACGAGGATATCCGCGAGAAGGGCAGCGGCAACCCCGGCTTCACCAACTACAAACGCGTATATGGCAACGGCATTGTCACGTGGCTGGTGATGATTTTCGATGTGGTCAAGACGATGTTTGTCGTCGCCATCACCGCATGGGTGATGGGCGCGTACTTTGACCAATGGCAGTTCGGCGCGCAGTTCTCCGGACTCTGCGCGATGCTCGGTCACTGCTTCCCTGTATGGTACCGCTTCAAGGGCGGCAAGGCGTTTATGGCAGGCTTCGCGACCATCTGGTTTGTCGATTGGCGCATGACGCTGTTAGCGATGGCGCTGTTCCTCATCGTGCTCTTCACGAGCAGGTATATGTCTGTCGCCTCCTGCAGCGCGGCGCTCTTCTGCCCCATTGTGCTGCCGTTTTTCGGCGTTGACAACATCTGGGTGGAGCTTCTCGCCATTGCCGGCGCGATGCTGATTATCCTGCGTCACCACGAAAACTTTGCCAAGCTGCTGCGCGGCGAGGAAAGCAAGTTTTCTCTCAAAAGTAAAAAGGTATAACAAGGCGCTGTGAAGAAACGAAGCTAAAAGCTTCCGACTTCACAGCGCCCTCTTTTTTGCAGCAGTTATGTGGAAAAATGTTGAAAAAACCGCACACCTCCCCTTACCCCAACGGAACAGCTCTTTGAATATCACGCAGCCTTTTGGAGTCTGTTTTGCTTGTTATAGAATTTGTGGAGGTTAAACCCGATAGAAACCAGATAAATCTCCAGTTTAACCCTTTGCTGACCTTTTCGCACCATTCGTTTGTACC
>JAFUUV010000162.1 GCA_017471345.1 Ruminococcus sp. | reverse complement strand
GGCTGCGTGATATTCAAAGAGCTGTTCCTTTGGGGTAAGGGGAGGTGTGCGGTTTTTTCAACATTTTTCCACATAACTGCTGCAAAAAAGAGGGCGCTGTGAAGTCGGAAGCTTTTAGCTTCGTTTCTTCACAGCGCCTTTAGATTTTTCCGCTTTTGGGGTGGTACGGCACGACCGTGCCGGAGGCGAGGGACTTGGGCACGTCGATGATGCGCTGGTTGGAAGAGCCGCGGAACTGGAGGGCGATGCTGTAGAGCTCCTGCACAAACTCGCCGTCAACGAGGACGTCCGTCAGCGAGAGCATTTCGTCGGTATGCGCACACCGTGCGCGGCTTTCGCCGAGCAAATCGCGGTCGAAGAGATAGCCGGTGTAGCACCAGACGGACTTTTGGGGATAGCGCTCCTTGACGCGGCGCAAAAACGGCAGAAGCACCGCCTGATTTTGCGGCTCAAAGGGTTCGCCGCCGAGCAGAGAAAGCCCGTCGATATAATCCGGCTCCAGCTCGCGCAGCAGCAGCTCCTCGGTTTCGGCGGTAAAGGGCTTGCCGAAGCTGAAATCCCACGTTTCCTTATTGAAGCAATTTTTACAATGATGCGTACAGCCCGAGACAAACAACGAGACGCGCACGCCTTCGCCGTTGGCGATATCAAAATTCTTAATTTCTCCGTAATTCATACCGGTAAAAGGGGGCAGGGACGCGGCGCGGAGAACAGCGACAGACCGCAAAGCGCTGTTCGCTGCTCCCGGTGCCGGATTGCCTGCTTATAGATGCAATACTCTCTCTTGGATTTCTTGTGTTCTGCCTTGGTTCCAGAATTGGGTGCCGATGTAGCCGCAGGTACGGCGCGCGACGTTCATTTTATCCTGATCGCGGTTGCCGCAGTTGGGGCACTGCCACAGCAGCTTGCCGTCCTCCTCGACAATCTGAATTTCGCCGTCATAGCCGCAAACCTGACAATAGTCGCTCTTGGTGTTGAGCTCGGCATACATAATATTGTTATAGATGAACTTCATCACCTGCAAAACGGCAGGGATGTTGTCCTGCATATTGGGCACCTCGACATAGCTGATGGCGCCGCCCGGAGAGAGCGCCTGAAACTCGGATTCGAGCTTGAGCTTGTCGAAGGCATTGATGTCCTCGGTGACGTGGACGTGGTAGCTGTTGGTGATATAATTGCGGTCGGTCACGCCCTTGATGATGCCAAAGCGCTTTTGCAGGCACTTGGCGAACTTGTAGGTCGTGCTCTCAAGCGGCGTACCGTAGATGCTGTAGTCGATGTTTTCCTCCGCCTTCCACTTGGCGCAGGCGGCGTTGAGGCGGCGCATGATGGCAAGTCCCAGCTCCTTGCCCTCTTCCTCGGTCAGCTTTTTGCCGATGAGGGAATAGACGCACTCCCACAGTCCGGCGTAGCCGAGAGAGATGGTGGAGTAGCCGCCGTAGAGCAGCTTGTCGATGGTCTCGCCCTTTTTGAGACGCGCCAGCGCGCCGTACTGCCAGAGAATCGGCGCCGCGTCGGAAAGCGTGCCCTTCAAGCGCTCGTGACGCGCCTGCAGCGCGCGGTGGCACAGCTCCATGCGCTCGTCGAAAATCTGCCAGAATTTATCCATATCGCGGTTGGCGCTGAGACCGATATCCACCAGATTGACGGTGACGACGCCCTGATTGAATCTGCCGTAATACTTGTGCTTGCCCTCAACATAGTTGCCGGCGTTGGCGATATTGCCGACGCCCGCGTCGGTGAAGCGGTCGGGCGTGAGGAAGGAGCGGCAGCCCATGCAGGTGTACACGTCGCCCTTGAGCTCAAGCATGACCTTCTCGGAAATATAGTCGGGCACCATGCGCTTGGCGGTACACTTGGCGGCAAGCTCGGTGAGGTACCAGTACTTGCTGTCCTCGGAAATATTGTCCTCCTCCAACACGTAAATCAGCTTGGGGAACGCCGGCGTAATCCAGACGCCCGCCTCGTTTTTGACGCCCTGATAGCGCTGCTTGAGGGTTTCCTCGATGATGAGCGCGAGGTCTGCCTTCTGCTGTTCGTCCTCGGCTTCGTTGAGGTACATATAAACCGTGACGAACGGCGCCTGACCGTTGGTGGTGAGCAGGGTGACGACCTGATACTGAATGGTCTGCACGCCGCGGTTGACCTCCTTGCGGAGACGCTCCTCGACGATGGCGTTCATCTTCTCCTCGGAAATTTCCACGCCCATTTCGGCAATTTCGGCGAGGGTTTCCTTGCGGATTTTCTCGCGCGAAATCTGCACAAACGGCGCGAGATGCGTCAGGCTGATGCTCTGACCGCCGTACTGGTTGCTGGCGACCTGCGCGATAATCTGGGTGGCGATGTTGCAGGCGGTGGAAAAGCTGTGGGGCTTTTCAATCAGGGTATCGCTGATGACGGTGCCGTTCTGGAGCATATCCTCGAGGTTGACGAGGTCGCAGTTGTGCATATGCTGGGCAAAATAGTCGGAATCGTGGAAATGAATCAAGCCCTGCTTATCCGCCTCGACAATATCCGGCGAGAGCAGAATGCGGCGCGTGAGGTCGCGGCTGACCTCACCTGCCATATAGTCGCGCTGGACGCTGTTGACGGTGGGGTTTTTGTTGGAATTTTCCTGCTTGACCTCCTCGTTGTTGCACTCAATCAGCGAGAGGATGCGGTTGTCGGTGGTGTTTGCCTTGCGCACGAGGGAGCGGTTGTAGCGGTAGCGGACATAGCGGCGCGCCAGCTCGAAGGCGCCCTTCGCCATCAGCTGATCCTCCACCATATCCTGAATTTCCTCGACGGAGACAGCGCGCTTGATTTTGTTGCACTTGTATTCCACGTAGTCCGCGACGTCGGCAATCTGCTCCTCGGTCAGCGACGGCACATCCGCAGCGTTGTTCGCCTTGCGGATGGCGTTGATAATTTTTTCGATATTGAACGTCTCTTCCGAGCCGTTGCGTTTGATAATTTTCATAAACCTGTTTCCTTCCTTATCCGTTAATCTCAAATCTATTTTCATGGTGTTGTTTTCAATTGCGTGCAGGATTAATTATACATCAAGATTTCGGAAAAAGCAAGGGGTATTTCCCAAAAAGACACAATATATTGTATTCCGTAAAAGAATTATCCCCATTATCTTGCGGTCTTTGCAGCATCCTGTCAGCACCCCGAAAAGCCCTGAAAACGGCATAGGCAAGCGGTTTTCCCCTGTATCGCCGCGCTTTTTCGCCGCTGTGAGAACACCCAAAATCCAAAAGTCAAGTTACAATATTGGCACCATTATCTTGTGTCACGGCGCAAGGAATCCCGACAAGAATTCACCGTTTGTATAAAATTTATCACCAAAGCAAAAAGGCTTGCCAACCGCACAAGCCTTTCCGTTAAGTCAATTCTGCATTAACACCGCGTACGCCGTCGCCGGTGATAACGGCGGCAAAACCCGAATGCCGAGCGCAGCAAACGCCTGCTTGCTTTCGTAGGCAAAGCCCTCCTCGGCGCCGGTGAGATAGAGCGGCACCTCCTGCTTTGCCGCGGCATGGCAAAACGCCCGAAAGTCGTTGTCGGCGGTGGGAAGGGTGCCGGAATGGTAGCCCTCCAACAGTACCGCGCCGACGTTTTCAAGCGACGG
Source organism: Ruminococcus sp. (assembly GCA_017471345.1). Taxonomy (GTDB): domain Bacteria; phylum Bacillota; class Clostridia; order Oscillospirales; family Acutalibacteraceae; genus Ruminococcoides. The sequence goes on along the minus strand of JAFUUV010000162.1, from coordinate 2,324 downwards.
CAGCGCCATATCGGGATGGACGCGCAGCCACAGCACCCTGCCGTTTTTCCGCGGCAGCGAGACCGGAAGAACGTCCTCGACAAAATCGGGATTGCGCAAAACTCTTCCGTCGCGGATTTCGGCGTAAACCACGCCGTGCAGACTGCGCACCGCGTCGTCATAGGGCAGATGGGGCAGCACACGGGTAGCGCGGTGAATTTTCGGCAGCTCGCCGCTGTTCCGATAGGCGACGAAAACACCTCTTTCTCCTCCCCCGCGCAAGAAATCCACGGCGGCGCGGAAATTTGCCAAGCCGTTGGAGCGGCTGTCCGTGAGCGGATACGCCGCCGAGACCAGCACCACCGGCGTTTCGCACAAACCGAGCCGCACGCCGAGTGCCGCCGCCGTATAGGGCAGGGTATCGGTGCCGTGAGTAACGATGACGCCGTCGCACGGCGGCGCGTTGCGAATACACCCGACCAGCGCGTCCCAATGCGGCGCGGCAAGGTTTTCGCTGAGAATAAAGTACGGAGACGCCGTTTCAAACGCCGTCTCCCGATCAAATTTCCGATAGCCGCGCAGCAGCAGCGAGGTGCTGCCGCTGTCGGGAGAGAGCACGCCGTTTTGAGCGGAACAGGCGATGGTGCCTCCCGTAAAAATCACAAATAGCTTCATTTAGTCTACGCTGATATCATTCATGACCATACCGGTCGTCATTTTCGGATAGAAATACGTCGATTTCTGCGGCATCTTCTCCCCCTCCGCCGCCACGTCGCGGATTTCGGTGACACGGGTGGGATTGAGGATGAAGGAACAGCAGAAGTCGCCCTGATCGACGCCCATAATCGCCTCGGAGAAGAACTTGGTGTAGGTCAGGTTAATCTGTGCCGCCATATTCTTTTTGTCGATACCGAGGATTTTCTCCAAAATCAGGGTATGCAAAACGCTGACGTCCAGCTGACGCGACGCCGCGCTGAGCTCCGGCAGCATTTCATCCATCACCGCCAAATCCTTGAGGCGGAGCAGATACCACTCGCCCTTGCCGCAGTAAAAGCCAAAGGATTTGTTGCCCTGTTTGTACTCATGAAGGAGCAGCTCGTTCATCTGGGCAACGTTGTCGAATGCCTGAATCTCAAAATATTCTTCGCAGCCGTCGAGCACCTTATCCCTGTCAAATTTCGGCAAATCGCGCACGAGACGGTGGGTGGGATAAACCACCAGCCCGGGATGCTCCATGTCCATCAGGAACATCATCTGATAATCCTGCGCGTCGCCTTCCTTGGAAATGCCCTGCTCACGGCAGTAGTTGCGGTAGTTGAGGGCGGTTTCGTAGCGATGGTGACCGTCGGCGATGTAGAGCTTGCGGTCGGCAAAATCCTCGGTCAGTCCGGCGATAACCTCTTCGTCGGTCACAATCCAGAGCTTGTGCGTCACGTTGTCGCTGTCGGTGAACTTCGCGTCGGGCTTGCCCTTCGAAAGCTTGTTGATGACCGAAAGGGTGGTGTGCTCCTCGTCCATATAGAGGGCGTAAATCTGACTGAAATTGCAGTTGGTCGCCTTCATCAGACGAAAGCGATCCTCCTTCGCCTTGGAGAGCGTGAACTCGTGCGGCAGAATGACGCCCTTTGAGAATTCCTCCACCTTGACGCGCGCAATGATGCCCTTGATGCTGCGGCGCGTGTTGAAGGCGTTGAACTCCTCCTCGTAAATGTAAATCGCGGGCTTTTCCTCGTGCACAAGGATGCCCTCGCCGCGCCACAGGTCAAGAATCTCTCCGGCGGTGCGGTACACATCTTCGCCTTCGCGGGGAAGCTCCAGACGAATCACATTGTACGGATTCCGCGCGATGTAACCGCGGCGTTCCTTCTCGCTGATAATGTCGTAAGGCGGGCAGCACAGCTCTTCGAGTTTGCCTGCCTTCTTCGTGTTGTAGCGCATACCCCTGAACGCTTTGATTTCAGCCATCTTTGAAAACCCCTTTCAAAACATATCAAGATATAGTATACCATATTGTGTGCGTGGTGTCAAAATATTTTGATTGACAGACGCACGTTTTTTTGCTATAATATCCGATAGATACGCACCAATAGCTCAGTTGGTCAGAGCTACCGGCTCATAACCGGTTGGTCCGGGGTTCGAGTCCCTGTTGGTGCACCAGTAATGAAACAGGGGCTGTGAAAAAACACCCCAAAAAAACAGACAGGCACATAACCGAAAGCATAGACGGTTATGTGCCTGTTGTGGTATAATAAGTTTGTGAATAATAACACCAAAATCAATTATACACCAAAGCAAGGAAGATTTCCAGTATTTATTTCAGATTTATTAGAAATTTCTGATCCGGT
>JAFUUV010000161.1 GCA_017471345.1 Ruminococcus sp. | reverse complement strand
GATAGAAAGTTGTCTACTTTCTATCAGAGAATAGTATTATTCCTCTATGGCTCCGATTTTTCTAAGCTTGGCAATAACCGAACGCACGTCCTCCGCCATTTCCTCACGGCTTCCGTCAAAAGCAGCGGCAAGCGCATCCACAATTGCTTCCTCCGTAGTATCCTTCTGCAAACATTTCAAAATAACGCCGACCGTTTGGTTGCCCTCTCCCAAGCCGTGAAACGGCGCCGCCGAGGTTGGAATCAGCATGGTTTCTCCGCTGACGTCATAAATCAAAAAAGTGTTATGGAGTTTCATTTTCAGACCTCACAAAAATAGCCGGACAGATGGCATATACACAGTCTCCGCGGCAAGCGTGTCCGACAAAACAGACAACCAATGACTTGAAAAACCTGCCAGTGCTTTTTTGACAGTAATTTTACAGAATGATATCCTCCTCATATACCGCACCCTCTTCGACAGGGATAGGGAGAGAAAGCGGAGGAAATAAAAAGTATACCGACAATCCGATAAAACTAAGATAAAAAACAGGACGGCTCAGCATTGTTCTCAGCGGACTCGCCTCCAAGCCGATACCATATACAATATAAAGTACGATCTCCAACGCGAAGCCGCACACGAACAGTACCAAAGCTGTAATCAGAATCAACACCGAGGTTCTTGGGAAAAACGGCCGTTTCTTGAGAAAAAACACGTAATAAATAATCAGCAGCAAAAGCGCCACTTGAGTGGCCACATACGCACAGCCATTGAAAACCGTAGGCAGCTCCGAAAACTCAAAATACGCAATCACGCTGCCCAGAACACGCAGCTTAAGCGCGAAAATGCCAACCAATGCGATAATCAGCACATAATCACGAAAGACCAGGAACCGAATATTTTTCAGCTTGGACATACCTACCAAATCCGTTCCCTCCTGCTCGACAGCCTTCTCCGAAGGAGCGGTCATGACCTCCGTCGTAAACGCAAAGAAAGCCACCGCGGCAAAAAACAGCGCGACAAGCACGCTGACCACAATACCTACCGGAGGCAACGATTGATAGTCCCTGATTATGAGAAGAACATTATACACGGCATATAACGCAAATAAAATACCGGTAAGAATAACGACAACCTTTTTGGGGATGTTCTTTTTTTCTGTCATAATAACCTCCAAAATAGAAAGCTGCGTTTGCGGCATCACAAACGCAGTTGAATGATTTTTAATCAGAACCAGGAGCCGGGAGCTTGGTTAAAGCTCTGAAAAGAGCCATAGGCGTTCTCCCTCTCAAAAGCAATGTCTTCCGGAGAAGTCGGGTCGGTTGGAAGCTGTCCGGACGTAACAATGACATCTTCAGCATCGAACTCTGTAAGTCTTAAATTTTCGCGTTGATATACAGGTTTCATCGTATACTATCTCCTTGAAAATGGGTGAATTACGGTTGAAAAATAATATAGCCCCAGCCTTCATCATCTGTAGGCAGCTTCGTAGAAGGAGCGGTTGTCGGTTCGGAAGCAGGTTCACCTATGGGATACGGTATTTCTAAATCCGCCAGCCAAATCTGAATTAAGGTGGCGTCAGCGATATCAATCGAACCGCTGCCGTCAACATCGGCAGCCAAAGCGGAAAAACCGCCGTCAACCGGTAGCTCGGCAATATTTTTTTGAATACAGGTTACATCATTGATTGTAACGCTTCCGCTGTTATCCGCATCACCGAGAATACTTCCCACGGCAAATGCAGTAACAATGCCTGTAAACGTTACCAAAACGCCAATCAGCAACATCGAAAAGAAACGGTGCAACTTAAAGGTCATTAAAATTCACCTCTGCGTTATCAATCTGCTCCGTGTGTGCAGGCACGGTCGATTCCATTTTTTTATCATCTTTCGCGGAACTTTGCGGATGATTTTCCTGCTCCGAGCGGCTGTCGCTCTGAGACTTAGCATTCTCAACCGGTGTGCTTTTTTCGTTACTTGTGGTACCGGAGGACTCTTGATTGCTTATCTGAGAACGCTCTTGCACGCCGTCATCGGTATCATCCGAACTTTGACCGGAGGACGCGGAACCGGCGGTTTCTGCTATCTCCGATTCACTCTTTTTGCCTGAAGACGGTGCCGCAGAGGACGTATCAGCCGTAGACGGAGCAGCACTGTCAACCGTGCTCGGCGAAAGAGAATCAGACGCAGCATTTTCACCGCAGCCCGAGAAGCATAAGACGAGCGCTGTCAGTATCAACACCAAAGCTAACGTAATCCTTGACATTTTCATGCACCCTCGTCCACTAAAACAAACTGACAATGATGATGATTCAGCGTATATACTGCCAACTATCATTGTTTTTACTCACTATACCAATTAATTTTACACCAAATTTCCGAAAATGTCAACCATAAATCAAAGCAAAAATAACTCTGTACATCCATTAGCGTTTATCCGTTTTTTCATCACAGAAAATCCGGTGATTATCCATATACTGTTCTCCCCTACGCGAAAATACCTCTTTTGCAATTTTCAACATAAAAAAAGTGTTCATAACGAAAAACGTTATGAACACTCAAATTGGTGCGTCTGACAGGACTGGAACCTTATGGTAACGTCACCTTGGTGGAAGAAAAGCCTGTTGATGCACACACAAGACACTTTTAAATAACCAAATCGCTCTCTTCGATTTTATCGTTGAAGAAAGCAATGATTTTAATACATGGCTTTCTCAAAAGCAGTCCGAGCAGCAGCGCCGGAACGATGAACAGCAGCAGCATACCGAGATTGTACCAGTAGCCGCCCCAATCCATTCCCGCGACGGTTTCGCGCAGGGCGTTGATACCGTATTTGAACGGCAAAAACGGCGCGATAGCCTTGAACGGTCCGGGAAGCACTTCTATGGGGAAGGTGCCGCCGGAGCCCGCAACCTGCATAATCAGAATGATAACCGCGAGCGCCTTGCCGATTACGCTGAAGGTTATCGTCAGCGAGTAGATAATCAGCGAGTAAACAAAACTGGAAATCATACAGGTGATGACAAACATCAGCGGATTATCCGCCTGCGTTTTGAGGAAAAACAAATCGCCGAGCGCGATAATCAAGCCCTGAATTTGGCTGATAACAAAGAACATCAGGTATCTGCCGAAAAACAGCTGCACGGAATTTGCCTTGCCGAGTTTTTTGCGGTCTTTTTCCGTGAGGTCAACATTGAGCACCGCGACAAGTACAACGCCCCCAACCCACAACGCCAGCGAGGAATAGAACGGCGTCATTGCCGAGCCGTAGTTATCCAGCGGATATACCCTGTTGGTGTCATAGCTGACAGGCGCGGACAGAAACTCGCCGAGCCCTTCGGGATCCTCTATAATCGGGAGAATGATACTTTCAATGGTATCGTCGTTCTTCAGCTCGTCAACCTTCTTAACGGTTGAATCGATGCGGGTAGTTAAATTTGTCAGATAGGTTTTGAGATTGGTGAGAACTGACTTTAAATCATCAACGGTTGTCGTCGCGTTGTTAAAGGCAGAGTCAATCTGACCTGTCGTTCCGCTTAGTGTTTGAGCAAATGCCGCGACGCTGTCCAGCTTGGAGAAGGAGCCTGTCAGCGCGGAATCTATGCCCGATTTGATGGCGCTGAACTCCGAGGAAACCGCGGTCATCTCAGCGTCAGCGTCGGTTATCAGCTGTTCAAGCTCCGCTTTTGCGTTTGCGGGAGCAGCTCCCTTAGATTTAATCGCGTCGCAAATGGAATCAATCTTCGCAATAATCGCGTTCTGCTTTTCGTTCGCAGAGGTCAGCTTGGCGGTTACCTTTGAGCAATCTACTCCCAGATTGGACTGAATCGCGTTAAAAATTGAGAGCAATTTGTTATTGACCGCGATTTTCGCTTGGTTAATCACTTCGATTTTGCTGATTTTAGCCGCAACAGCATTTGCGTCGGTGCTGATAGTTGAAAACGCATCGTCAAGCTGTGAAGAAACGCTCTGCGCGTAGGAATCGCCTGAAGTAATCAGGTTATCAATCACGGTCGTCAGCTGCGCCGACATATTTTGCGTGGAAGTAATCATACCCTTCACATCGTCGGTCGCAACGCCTACGTTGGAGAGCGATTGCTGAACGGTAGGAAGCATTTCTTTATTGGATTTTATCAAATCGTTGACGGAATCCAAGGTAGTAATCAGCAGGTCAATCGAGCTGTTAAAGGAAGCGACATCGCTTTTTGCGTTAGTTAACGCCGAGGTAATCTTTTCGGCAATCTTATCCTTGTTGTCTTCAAGCTCCGATTCAGAAATATTCAACGTCGTTGCGATGGTTTCGGCTATTGTGCTGACGTAGGTTGCGTCAACCGATTCCTGAATGGCAGAAATACCCTTGTCGGTGATTTTCGGAGCGATAGCGTTTTTCTTTTCGTTGACGTAATATTGCAGATTTGCCTGCTTAAAACCGCCCGTGGTAACGGACAGAAGGTTTTCGGTGAAATCCTCGGGAATAACAACAGCGGCGTAATATTTTCCGTCCTCAACGCCTTTTTTAGCATCGTCCTCATCAACAAACGTCCATCCCATTTTGTCGTTTTGTTTAAGGTTTTCTACAATTTTTTCCCCCGCGTTAATCTTTAAGCCCTTGAATTCATATCCCTTGTCGAGCGTACAAACCGCGAACGGAAGCTCTCCGGTGCTGGAATACGGATCCCAGTTGGCGGCGATATTGAACCAAGCGTAAAGCGCAGGCAGAATTGTTATGCCGATGACGACGACGAATACAATCAGGTTTTTTGTTAAGCTTTTTAAATCCAGACGAAATACAGAAAAAATTTTTTTCATGTCTGTTCCTCCTGTTCTTTTTCCGACGATTCAGTTCCGGCAGTTTCATCGGAAAGCGGCTCAGACGTTTCCGCTTCCGTTTCTTCAACCACTGTCTCTTTCTTCAGCAATCCGAGATATCCCTGAAATTGATGGTACTTATACTCCGCGCGAATCATCAAAGCGACGGTGTATAGTACGGTAATCACCCAGAAAATCAAAAAGGTGATTTTGTTTTCCAAGGTAAAAATAAGCGTCAGAAAGACGATACCGGAAACAGCAACGAAAACAGGCCCGATTTTTTTATAATTCTCACGCTTGCGTTTTGCTTCTTCATAGGCAGCCTGAACATTCAGAAAAACAGAATGCTCATAATCGCTTCCGGATTGCGCAGTTGTTTCATTCACTGTGCTTTCTTCGATTGTCAATTCCTTATCAATCTGCGGCTCCTCCGGCGGCTTACCCGCTGATTTCAACTGTTTTGCATTATTTGATTTTTCAGCAGTATTTACGGTTTTCTTTTTCTTTGCCATAACACCCCTCCTGTGTAGAATATGATAATATCATTGTATCATCATCACAAATCCACTGCAAGCAATAACGTGAAAGGAACACCCATGAACCCTCTGCCCAAAGGTGTTCCTTTTATCGCATAAAATTATTTCTTGGATTTTCCCATTGCGCGCTTTAAGGAAAGATGAGAATGAATATACTGCTTATTAGCAAGCTTTTGACGTTGACGCTCCTGCGCTCGGGCACGTTCACGTTCGGCGCGGTATTCCTCAACCTTCTCAGCCTTCACCGCCGTGTCGGCAAACAGGCGCACATAATCAGGCATTATTTCCACAAACCCCTCGGTGACGGCGACCTTTTGCCATTCACCGTCAGCTAAAAAGCGGATTTCGCCTCTTTTCAGCGCACAAATCACAGGCTCGTGTCCTGCCATAACGCCTCTGCTGCCGTCAACCGATTCAAACACTAAATGCTCGCATACGCCCTTGTAAAAGCAGCCGCCCGTGGAGTAGATTTCAAGATTAAAAACACTTGCCATCCACCATCACTCCTCTTCGAGCTTTGCCGCCTTAGCGATGACGTCGTCAATCGTTCCCACATTGTGGAACGCGGATTCGGGATACTGATCCATCTCGCCGTCAAGAATCGCCTTAAAGCCGCGCAGGGTTTCCTTAATCGGAACATAGCAGCCGGGGATTCCGGTGAAGGTTTCGGCTACGTGGAAGGGCTGAGACATAAAGCGCTGAATTTTACGCGCGCGCAAAACGGTCGCCTTGTCCGCTTCGTCAAGCTCCTCCATACCGAGAATGGCGATGATGTCCTGCAGCTCCTTGTATTTTTGGAGCACCTCCTGAACACGGCGCGCAATTGCATAATGCTCCTCGCCGACAACGTCCGGCTCCAGAATACGGCTGGTGGATTCAAGCGGATCGACAGCCGGGTAAATGCCCTGCTCTACAATCTTTCTCGACAAAACGGTGGTGGCGTCAAGATGGGTAAATGTGATGGCGGGAGCCGGGTCGGTCAGGTCGTCCGCAGGCACATAAACTGCCTGAACGGAGGTAATGGAACCCTTATCGGTAGAGGTGATGCGCTCCTCCAGTTCGCCCATTTCATTGGCAAGGGTAGGCTGATAGCCAACCGCCGAGGGCATTCTGCCGAGCAGCGCGGATACCTCCGAGCCCGCCTGCAAATATCTGAAAATGTTATCCACAAACAGCAGTACATCCTGATGCTGCACGTCGCGGAAATACTCCGCCATGGTCAAACCCGTCTGCGCGACTCTCATTCTTGATCCCGGCGGCTCGTT
>JAFUUV010000160.1 GCA_017471345.1 Ruminococcus sp. | reverse complement strand
TTCCCGTTATCAGCTGCCAGACATCCTTGACGGATATCAGCAGAATGAAAATCAACAGAATTGCCAGACCGACGCCGTTAACGATATACTCAAACTTACGCGGCAGCGGCCGGCGGATAACTGCCTCAATCAGCAGAAACACAAAGCGTCCGCCGTCAAGCGCCGGAAACGGCAGCATATTGACAACACCGAGGTTGACGGTTATCAGCGCCATAATAAAGATAATATTGTTGACCGCGCTGAGGAAATTGGTTTTGAGTCCCTCGGAAGCGACCATAGACACCGCCTTGGTCATACCGACAGGACCGGAGAGGTCGTTGATGGAAAATCTTCCCTGCACCAGCATAATCAACGACTGCCAGACAGTTTTGGCGAGGGTACAGGTCTGGCTGACGGTCTGCTCCAGCACGGTGCCGAAGTTCTTCTCGAGCGGCTTGACCGTGAAGTCAATGCGCACGATGACATTTTCGTTATTGCGTGCCTCGGCGTCCTCGGCGGTTTTGTAGTCCGTATAAAAATTCACGTTCTCTATCTTGACGGTCTCGTTGCCGCGCAAGACGGTGACGTCGCCTTGATAGCGGACGCGTTCATCGCGCTTTTCGATGGTGGGATAGGTGTATTTCTCGGTCGCGGACAGGTTTTTGTAGGCGTAAAGGTCATCGATTGCCGCTTTTGCCGCGTTGTATGCCGCTTCCTTGGTTTCGGCGGCAAAAATCCTTGCGGAACCGTCGCAGAGGATTTGATACAGCTCGTCAAGCTCCTCTTCGGTCAGCGCCTTGCCGTAGTACTTTTCGTCATTGTTTTGAAGCTCAATATACGCCCGCACAGGAAGATTGGAGCAATCCTGCTTATAAACCGCGAGCGAATCCGGATCGACCGACGTGCATTGCAGCGTCTGAATGGCGAACTGCAAATCCTTGCTGTTCCAAACGCTGAAGCCGTTGATATCCACAATCTTATCATCCACACGCAAACCGCTGTTGGCGGTGGCGGCGTTCGGGACAAAGCTGTTGATAACCGTTGATTCGTAAACAGGCTGCTGTACAATGACGATGAACATCAGCAAAAAGCCGACCACAAAGTTCATAAAAGCGCCTGCCACGATGATAATCATACGCTTCCATATTTTGGCGTTGGTAAAGGCGCGCGGATTTTCGCTTTGCTCATCCTCACCCTCCATGGCACAGAAGCCGCCGATGGGAAACAGGCGCAGGGAATACTGCGTCTCTCCCCTCTTGAAGCTGAAAAGCTTTGGTCCCATTCCGAGCGCGAATTCATTGACCTGCACACCGGATTTTTTGGCGGTGATAAAATGGCCGAACTCGTGCGCGAAAATGATGAACTCAAAAAGAAGCACACCGATGATAATAAGCGCGATTGTCGTTAAAATTTGCATAAAAGATTTGTCATCTCCATAACTTCAGATTCCGCAAAATGAATCCAAATACCCAAATACCCTGAAAAAATTATACCCTGTCGGTTACGTACTGCCGTGCCATTTGGTCGGCGGTCAGCACATCCTCGACGGTTTTCGGCGTTTGGTTCGGGATGCTTGCAACAGCACCGGCAACCAGCTCGCCGATTTCCAAAAAGCGCAGCCTTCCCTTTCGGAACAGCATATTCGCTTCCTCGTTCGCGCCGTTGGCGATTGCCGTAGCAACGCCGCCCATCGCAAGCGCCTGCTTACAGACGCGCAGGCATTGGAAGGTGTCGTAGTCAGGCTCGAAGAAGGTGAGCCTGCCGATTTGCGCGAGACTCAGCTCAGCCACCGGCGACGGATAGCGTTCCGGATAGGTGATGGCGTACTGAATCGGGATACGCATATCAGGCACGCCAAGCTGCGCCATAACAGAATGATCATTGTATTCAATCAGTGAATGGATGATGCTTTCACGGTGAACCACCACATCAATATCCTCGCCGGAAACATCAAACAACCTTGCCGCTTCGATGATTTCGAGCCCTTTGTTCATCATGGTAGCGGAGTCAATGGTGATTTTGGCGCCCATACTCCAGTTAGGGTGATGGAGCGCCTGTTCCACCGTCACGTTTTTGAGTTCGTCGGTGGTTTTGCCGAAAAACGGTCCGCCGGAGGCGGTGAGAATCAGTTTTTTCAGCGCCTTATTCGGCGGATTGCCCTGCAAGCACTGGAAAATCGCCGAATGCTCGCTGTCCACCGGCAACAGCCTGACACCGTTGCTCCGGACTGCCCGGGTGACCAAGTCACCGCCGGCGACAAGAGTTTCCTTGTTGGCAAGGGCGATATCCTTTTTTGCCTGTGCCGCCGCGATGGTTGGCTGCAAGCCGACCATACCGACAACGGCATTGAGCACCAAATCGGCACTGTCAAGGGTTGCCGCCTCAATCAGACCGTCCATGCCGGGGAGCACCTTGGTGGCGGTATCTCTGACGGCAAGGCGCAGCTGCGACGCCTTTTCTTCATCAAAGACGACGGCAAGCTCCGGCTTGAAGCGGCGGATTTGCTGCTCTAAGAGCGCGATATTGCTGTGCGCTGTCAGCGCGTGAACCTGTAGATGGAGCTTCTCCGCGACATCGAGCGTTTGTGTGCCGATGGAACCGGTAGAGCCTAAAACGGAAAGATGATGTTTCATAATACTTTACCCCACGCTAAGCAGCGGCATAAACTGTCCGAGAATAACAACAATCGGCGCGGTAAAAATGATGCTGTCGCAGCGATCCAGAAAACCGCCGTGTCCCGGAAAAACGGTGCCGTAGTCCTTGACGCCGAAATGGCGCTTTATCAGCGAAAAGCTGAGGTCGCCGATGATGGAAAACACGGCGTCAAGCGCACCGATGATGACGAGTGAAAAGAAATTGACAGACGCGTTGGGAATAATCCAAAGCTGGAACACCAAGCCCAAGCCGACAGCGGTAATCATGCAGAACAAAATGCCGCCGATGGCGCCTTCTACTGTCTTTTTGGGGCTGATATCAGGACAAAGCTTGTGCTTGCCAAGACCGGCGCCGACAAAAAATCCGCCGGTGTCCGCCATCCACGGAACCATAAAAACAAGAAAAAAGCAGAATGTGAGGCTGATGGCATTGTCGCAAGCGATAATGACCGCGGACATTCCAAAGGAAATCAGCAAAGTGCCGAGCACGGCATAGCAGAGGTCGGCATAATTGATACGCTTGTGCAGCAGAATCAGCACAAGGAAGGCTGCCGAAAGAAAAACAAAGAGCGCCGCGAAAATAAACGCGGTGCGTGACAGTGCGGTCATCGCAACTGCCGCCGCGATGCAGGTGACGGACAACGGCAATGGCTTCATCAAGCCCTTCGCGTAAAGATATTCGCCGACCATAATTGCCGTGACAGCGGTGACAACAATTGTCAGCGTGGGATGCCACAGCTCGGATAAAAAGATAACCAGCACAATACAGGGAATTCCGATTGCGGCGGTCAGAAGTCTCGGTTTCAGTGATTTCATAAGGTGTTCCTCTCTTGCGGACACGGCGGTTTATACGCCGCCGTAGCGTCTGTTACGCTGTGAATAAATGCGCAGCGCTTCGTCCAAATCGGACTTGCGGAAGTCAGGCCACAGCTTGTTCATAATGACAAATTCCGTGTACGCCGACTGCCAGAGCATAAAATTTGAAATGCGGTATTCACCGCTCGGACGGATGATGAGATCGGGATCGGGCTGCCCTGCCGTGTAGAGGCGGTCGGACACCAAACGCTCGGTGATATCCGCGTCAGACAGCTTGCCGTCCCTGACGTCCGCGGCAATGCTTTTGACCGCGCGGACGATTTCATCGCGCGAACCGTAGTTCATGGCGATATTGAGCACCATGCCGGTGCGGTCGCGGGAGCACGCCTCATTTTCCTCCATCAGAGCGCGCAGCTCGGGGGAAAAACCGTTTTTGTCGCCGATGAAGCGGACGACGATATCATCGTCCTTAAAATCGCTGATGGCTTCCTCCAGATAGGATTTGAACAGCTTCATCAACGCGCCGACCTCGTCCTCCGGACGGCGCCAGTTTTCGGTGGAAAAGGCGTAGACCGTGAGATACTGAATGCCGATTTCCGAGCAATAGCGCGTGATTTTACGGAAGGTGCGCGCACCTTCCGTATGACCTGCTTTGCGCGGCAAGCCGCGTTTCTTTGCCCATCTTCCGTTGCCGTCCATGATAATGCCGACGTGTCTGGGAAGAATCAAATCGGAAATCTCGGCATCGGTTTTCGTTTTGCCGAAAAGAGCCATATTTACATCTCCAGAATTTCTTTCTGCTTGTCGGCGCAGAGACCGTCAATTTTCTTGATGAACTTGTCAGTCAGCTCCTGCGTTTTTTTCTCGCCGTGCTTGAGGTCGTCCTCGGTCAGCTCGCCGGACTTTTTCATCGCCTTGAGCTTTTCAATGGTGTCACGGCGGACGTTGCGGATCTGCACCTTGGATTCCTCGGCAAGCTTCTGTACATCCTTGACGATTTCCTTACGTCTTGCCTCGGTGAGCGGCGGGAACTGCAAGCGGATAAGCTTGCCGTCGTTCATGGGATTGATGCCGATATCGGACTTCTGAATCGCCTTTTCAATCTGTCTGAGAATCGAAGCGTCCCACGGCTGGATGGTGAGGGTTCTCGCCTCGGTCACAGAGACAGCGGCAAGCTGGTTGACCGGCGTCGGGGCGCCGTAATAATCCACCTTCACCTTGTCAAGCACAGCGGGGTTCGCTCTGCCGGCGCGGATTTCTGCGTATTCCTTGCAGAGGTGGTCAATGCGTCTGTTCATGCGCTCCTCTGCCTTTTTGAGCTGTTCTTTCATGGTAATTTCCTCCTGTATCGTTAATCAATTAAATCCGGTTTCAGCCTTCGTTGGAAACAACGGTGCCGATGTTTTCTCCGCAGACGGCTCTGTAGATATTCTCGGGATCCTCAATACTGAACACGAGAATCGGGATATTGTTGTCGCGGCACATCGCCGCGGCGGTGCTGTCCATGACATTGAGTCCCTGGTTGAGCACCTCCTGGTGAGAAATGGTGTCAAACTTCTTGGCTTTGGGATTGAGCTTGGGATCGGAATCGTACACACCGTCTACCATTGTCGCCTTGAAAATGATATCCGCCTCAATTTCGGCGGCTCTCAGCGACGCCGCGGAGTCGGTGCTGAAATAGGGATTGCCGGTGCCGCAGCCGAAAATCACCACTCTGCCCTTTTCCAGATGACGGATTGCCTTGTTGCGGATATACTGCTCGGCAACCTGCGGCATGGAAATCGCGGTCTGCACTCTGACAGGTACGCCAAGCTGCTCCAGCGCGTCGCAGACGCCGAGAGCGTTGATCGCGGTGGCGAGCATTCCCATGTGGTCGGCACGCGGTCTGTCCATTTCACCGGAGCTTCTGCCTCTCCAGAAATTGCCGCCGCCGACAACGATACCGATTTGCACGCCTTTTTCGTTACATTTTTTTATCGGCTCGCAAATGCGAAGCACCGTATCGAAGTTAATGCCATGCTTATCCTCTCCTGCGAGAGATTCACCTGACAGCTTCAGAAGAATACGTTTATATTTGGGATTCATACTAAACACCTCATTGCATTATAATTATATTTATTATACAATATATTGGCAGTGATGTAAAGAAAAAACACTAATTATTTTGGGATTTCACCGAATTTTCAAACACAAAAAAGAACACGGATTGACAGAATCAAACCGTGTTCTTCATTATTTTTTGATAGAAGAATTAAAGAACTTTTGAGAGGAACTCACGCAGGCGCGGTGACTTGGGATTCTCAAAGAATTCCTTGGGATCGCCCTGTTCCACAATGACACCCTCGTCTACAAAAACGATATTGGTGCCAACCTCACGGGCAAAGCCCATTTCATGGGTGACAACCACCATGGTCATTCCATCGCGCGCAAGCTGCTTCATGACCTCCAGCACCTCGCCGACCATTTCGGGGTCGAGCGCGGAGGTAGGCTCGTCAAAGAGCATGACATCGGGATTCATCGCCAGCGCGCGCACAATGGCGATGCGCTGCTTTTGTCCGCCGGACAGCTGCGAGGGATACGCGTCGGCACGGTCGGCGAGTCCGACACGCTCCAGCAAGCGCATAGCGTTTGCTTCCGCCTCAGCCTTGGTCTGTCCGAGCAGCTTGACGGGACCGAGCGTCATGTTTTTGAGCACAGTCATGTGCGGGAACAGGTTGAACTGCTGGAACACCATGCCCATCTTCTGGCGGTGGACATTGATATCCACGGAAGTGTCGGTGATATTGGTGCCCTCAAAATAAATCGAACCGGAGGTAGGCTCCTCCAACAAATTCAGGCAGCGCAGAAACGTGGATTTTCCGGAACCGGACGCGCCGATGACAACCATGACGTCGCCCTTGTCTATTTCGGCGTTGATGCCCTTGAGCACTTCGACATCATCAAAGTTCTTGCAAAGGTTATTGACTTTGATTAAGACATTATCAGTGGTCACTGCTACGCAGCCTCCTTTCAAGCTTTTTGAGCAGGAATGAGAGAATCAGCACGATAATCAGATATATCAGCGCAACCGTAATCAATGGGAAAAAAGCTTCGTAGGTGCGTGAGCGGATGAGATTACCGACATAGGTGAGATCCTGCAGCGCCACATAGCCGGCAACGGAGGTTTCCTTGACCAGTACAATGAACTCGTTGCCCAGCGCCGGAAGCACATTTTTGAACGCCTGCGGCAAGATGATGTAAAACATTGTCTTTTTGTAGTTAAAGCCAAGCGAACGGCTCGCCTCAAATTGTCCCTTGTCGATGGACATGATACCGGAGCGGACAATTTCCGCCACATAAGCCGCAGAATTCATACCAAAGGAGATAAACGCCGCGACAATACCCTGACGCGAGCTGGCAAATACGATAAAATACATAATCATCAGCTGAATGACTACAGGCGTACCGCGGATGACGGTGATATAAATATTACAGATAAAATTAAGTATTTTGAGTATGACGTCGCTAAACGTGCGCGGCTTCTTGCCCTGAAGCTGCATATCATAGGTGGAGCGCACCATTGCAATCAGAAAACCGAAAACGATACCGATTGCCGCCGCGACCAGCGTGATGAGAACCGTGACGCCGAGTCCGCTCAGAAGCTGCTGCCAGCGGTTATCCGTAATAAAGGTTTTTGTAAAGCTTTGCGCGATACTTTCAAAAAAATCCATACAATCTTTCCTTACTGCAAACAAACGGGCAAGCACAAGTACCTGCCCGTTGTGATTCTATAGAGATTACTCGCTGATGTACTTCTTGATGATGGTATCGATGGTGCCGTCGGTCTTAAGCTCCTTGAGCGCGTCGTTGAACTTCGCGGTCAGCTCGCTGCCCTTCTTCAGGCAAATGGCATACTCCTCGTTCTCAAAGGGATCGTCAAGAATCTTGGTGCCGGGATTCTGCGCCACAAAAGCCTTCGCGGGCTGGTTATCAATTACAACCGCGTCAACCTTGCCCTGTGTCAGCGCCAATACCGCGTCGGCACCCTTATTGAAGCGTTCTACCTTGGCGCCTTCCACGTCGGATACATAGATGTCGCCGGTGGTGCCCATCTGAACGCCAATCGTCTTGCCTGCGAGGTCGTCCGCCTTGGCAACTACGCTGTCCTTCTCGTTGACAATAATTACCTGCACCGCGTTGGTGTAGGGATCGGTGAAGTCTACGGACTGTTTTCTCTCGTCGGTGATGGTCATGCCCGCCATACCGAAATCAGCCTTGCCGGAGGTAACGGCGGTGATAATGGCGTCAAAGTCCATATCGTCAATTACGAGCTTGTAGCCCAGCTTTCCGCAAATCGCTTCGGCGATTTCCGCGTCAATACCGACAACCTTGCCGCCCTCTACAAATTCATAGGGCTCAAACGCGGCGTTGGTCGCCATATGCAGCTCTTTGCCCTCTGCGGTGGAGCTGTCTGCTGTGGAAGCGGCACTGCCGGTGGCGTCGGAAGCCTTGTCGGAGCTGCTGCCGCCGCTGCAGGCGCCAAAAGCAAGAGCGCTGGCACAAATCATAGCGGACGCTAAAATTGCGGATAAAATCTTTTTCATAAATCAATCGTCTCCTTTTTTGACAATAATATTAATATAACAGATAGAATAATAAAAATCAAGCGATTATGGAAAAAAATCCACTATTCCTCTCATTTTTTGTATGAACAATCAAAAATATCCCGATAAAAAGAAAAGAAGCGCTCACATTGAACGCTTCTCGTTTGGCGGAGAGAAGGGGATTCGAACCCCTGGTACGGCGATTACCGTACACATGATTTCCAATCATGCTCCTTCGGCCAGCTCGGACATCTCTCCAAACACCGTTGTCTATTATAACAAATAATTTTGAAAAAATCAAGGGGTTTTCAAAACTTTTTATATTTTCTTCCCTGCGTGATGTTTCGGCGCCTGAATTCACGGTTGACAGCATTGAGAACGCGCTTTTTATCCGCGCTCCACAACGGTGCGACAAGCAGCTTTTTGTCTCCGTCGCCTGTCAGACGGTGAATTACTACGTTTTCGGGCAAAATTTCCACCGCCTCGCAGAGCAAATCGATGTATTCCTCCATAGACAGGGTTTCAAATCTGCCTGCCTGATATTCCCGCAGCAAATCCGTGCCGCGAAGAATGTGCAATAGCTGCAGCTTGATACCATCGCTCCTCTCCCCTGCATAGCGGATGGTGGCGAGCATCATTTCGCGGCTCTCAAAAGGCAGCCCGAGTATGGCGTGGGTAATGACGTTCACGCCGATTTCGCGCAGCCGCGCGACCGCCGTGTCATACACCGACAAGGGATAACCGCGGCGGATATAGTCTGCCGTAGACGGATGGATGGTCTGCAAACCAAGCTCTACCCAGACCGGCTTGATGCGGTTCAACTCCGCAAGCAGCTCCAAGACATCCTTACCCAAGCAATCCGGTCGGGTGGCGACAGAGAGCGCGACAATCTCCTTGTGCGCTATCGCCTCGCAAAATAAGGAGCGCAGTCGGGAAACCGGCGCGTAGGTATTGGTGAACGGCTGGAAATACGCGATAAAATATCTGCAGTCGGTCTTTTGCCGGAGGCGCTGCTTTGCCTGCTCAATCTGCGCTGTCACAGACAGGCACCTGTCGGCGGCAAATTCGCCGGAGCCTCCTCCGCTGCAAAAAATACAGCCGCGCGTATCCAGCGTTCCGTCACGGTTGGGACAGGTCATGCCACCGTCCAAGGCGATTTTGTAGACCTTTTCGCCGAAGGCACGCTTCAAATATTCGTTTAAGGAATAATAATACATAGCTTCTCCACACGCAAAAAGACCGACGCATCGGTCGGTCTCTCTGCTATTTAAGGAACATCTATGAAAAAACTCGTAGCAAGCGGTGTCAACAGCGTCTCTCTTTTGCTGTGTCTATATACTACCGCCCGAATGTGAAAAGCATTTGAAGTTTTTTCAAAACATAGGTGAAAGTTACCGCCTGAGATATTCAAGAAAACGTTGATAGAGCCCGTCCTCCGTTGTTCTGAGCGTTTCGTCAACGCCGTCTGCCTGGAAAAACTTGGTGTGCTTGCTCAAAGCAAGGAAAGCGCCGATGAGGTTCTTGCGCACCTCGTCCTGTAATACATCGCTGAGCGCTTCCCCGCAGGAGATGCCGAGGAAAATATTCCCCTCGTGGAGCTGTGAGGAAATAGAAGCGTTTTTCAGCGCGAAGGTATTGACACTGTGTATGCCGGAATAAAATTCTATATTAGAAAAATGTTCAATAGTTTCATCATACTCATCCTGCTGACCGGCAATTTCCTTTTCACATTCCTCCAGTGAAAAATCGGAATCGGTAATGAAGCGGTGACGATACGCGGCTGACTGCATCAGCACGGCATACAGCCGTATGGCGTAGACCGCGTTTTCCAGACAGGCAAAGGCAGCGTACTGCATATGACTATCGTTAAGACGCAGAAAGCTCCACATATTCTGATAAACAGACTTATTGACCGTAATCAGTACTAACTTTTCATTTTCACCGAATTCCGCGCGGTGAGGATGGGACAAAAAACGCATCGTAGAACGGTAGGATTGGTTGACGTACTGCTGAAACTCCTCTAAAAACGGATTGAGCAGTTCATGCTCCCGAATCGTAAATGTAAACATTGGCGTCACCTGAATAATTCTAATTCAGAATTATATAAATCATTCCGCGTAATATCCGCGTAGTACTCCGCACCGGTGTCGCGCGACAAGGCAGCAATCAGCAGCTGCGGATTGACGTTGTCGCTGCTTCCGGCGGTGAGCGTTACATCCAGTCTGGCGTAATCGAACAGCTCCGTGACGGTATACTGCCGGATTCCCTGACGGATATCGACGGTTTTCATGCCCTTTTTGGACTTTTTTTCTATTTCGATGCGCTCCTGCTCCAACAGCTCGCGAAGCTGCTGCGTCACTATTCTCGAGGACAGCTTGTCCGCGCTCAGAAAAATGGTAAAGGAAGCGTAAGCAACCTTGCCGGCTTTCATCCGCGCCTCTGTCGCGTCAAATACGCGCAGTCCGCGTGGCAGGCAGGCGTTGAGCCTGTCGGGAATCTCGCTCAAATCAAAAGCGTCATCCTCCAACTTGACGTCCATGCACTCGTTAACGCCGCGAAAGCCCAGCGACAATGGCAGCGGAAAGGTGGCAAAGGGATGCGGATTGAAGCCCTCGGTATGCCAGATGGGCAGCTTACTCTTATGAAGGGCGCGCAGCATGGTGCGGTTGAGGTCGAGGTGGGAAATATAACGACATTCAAAGTCCTTCTTAAACCAGATTCTGACGTTTCTCAAAGCAAACTCCCTCCCCGTATTTTGCCGCGCCGCAGCCGCTGCACTGTAAGCGACAGTGCGGCGTAGTCGTATTTTGATATGCCTTCTGACATTCCTTTTGCAAAAACGCCTTGGTCACGCCGTAATCGAGATGATCCCACGGCAGGATTTCATCGAAGGAACGGCGTCGGTTGGCGTAAAACGCGGGATCGACACCGCACTCCTCAAATAAATCAAGCCACTTTTGCAAATCGAAGCAATCGCTCCAGCCGTCAAAGTGAAAACCGCGCTCGCACGCCAGCGCCATCACCTGACAGAGACGGCGGTCGCCGCGCGCGAATACCGCTTCCAAAAAGCTGGTGTCGGCATCGTGATAATTGAAGGTGATTTTCCGCGTGGTGATGCTCTCCTTGATGTGCCCCTGCTTTTGGCGCAGCGTCTCCATGGTGTCCTGCGGCTCCCACTGGAACGGCGTAAAGGGCTTGGGCACAAAGGAGGACGCGGAAACCGTGACGCGAACGGATTTACCCTTGGCGCGATCCGGCGTATGGTAATAGGTATCGACAACGTCTTGGCCGAGCTGCGCGATAGCGGCAACATCATCCATGGTTTCGGTCGGCAAGCCAATCATGAAATAC
Organism: Ruminococcus sp.; assembly: GCA_017471345.1. GTDB lineage: Bacteria > Bacillota > Clostridia > Oscillospirales > Acutalibacteraceae > Ruminococcoides. The sequence goes on along the minus strand of JAFUUV010000160.1, from coordinate 553 downwards.
AGCTTGACGGTAGTCCAACCGCCGGCAAAGGCAGTGGCGCAGGTCTGCATCAGCTCGTCGTGCTGTACATTTTTATTGATAACATCGCGCAGACGCTGGCTGCCTGCCTCCGGCGCGAAGGTCAGACCGCTTTTTCGGACGGTTTTGATTTTATTCATAATCTCGTCGGTAAAACCGTCCACACGCAGCGAGGGCAAGGAAATACTGACGCGTTCCTCGCCGCACCAGCTTGTCAGCTGTTCGAGAAGCGGTACAATGCGGCTGTAATCGCTCGAACTCAGCGAGGACAGCGAAACCTCGTCGTAGCCGGTGTTCATGCAGAGCTTTTTGCACTGCTCATTGATGATCTCCGGCGATTTTTCACGGACAGGACGATAGAGAAAGCCTGCCTGGCAAAAACGACAGCCGCGGATACAGCCGCGAAAAATTTCCTGCACGGCACGGTCGTGGACAATCTCAATCAGCGGTACGACAAAATTATCGGGATAGTAGGACGCATCCATCTTTTTCATCAGCCGCTTGTGAATGACCGCCGGCGCGTCGCCCTTCGGCG
>JAFUUV010000159.1 GCA_017471345.1 Ruminococcus sp. | reverse complement strand
TTTTAACAAAATTTAAAAAAGCAGTTGCCTAATTCGATTTTTTGATATATGATAGAAAACGATATGTCGAATAGAGCGACCGCCGAGGTCTTCATTACTCCAATATACCTCACTCTATAATATACCATTTTACGCGCTTATTGTCAATTATTTTGCGCCGGCAATTGTATTTCAATATTTTAACTTTTTTCGGATTTGAGGAATGAACATGAAAACAGCTGATTTTTATTATGACCTGCCCAAGGAGCTGATTGCCCAGACGCCGGCAGAGCCGCGCGACAGCTCAAGACTGCTGGTGCTCGACCGCCATACCGGCGCTGTTTCGCACAAGCATTTTTATGATATTATTAACTATTTGCGGGAGGGCGACCTGCTGATTGCCAACGATTCGCGCGTTCTGCCCGCAAGAATTTACGGCGTGAAGGATGAAACCGGCGCGAGGGTGGAATTTCTGCTGCTGAAGCAAATCAGCGGCAACCGCTGGGAAACACTCTGCAAGCCCGGCAAAAAAGCGCGTGAAGGCGCACGCTTCTCCTTTGGAGACGGCCTGCTGCGCGCGGTAGTGGCTGAGGTACGCGACGACGGCAACCGCGTGGTGGACTTTGAATGTGATGAGAATTTTTTCGCCACGCTCGATAAAATCGGTCAGATGCCACTTCCCCCTTACATCACCGAGGAGCTGAAGGACAAGGAGCGGTACCAAACCGTTTACAGTCACGAGCTCGGCTCCGCTGCCGCTCCGACCGCCGGACTGCATTTCACCAAGGAGCTGATGGACAGCATCCGCCGGAAGGGCGTCAATATCGCGTACGTCACCCTGCACGTCGGACTCGGCACCTTCCGTCCGGTAAAGGTGGACGACGTAACCAAGCACAAGATGCACAGCGAACACTACGAAATCCCCGAGGAAACCGCCGCGCTGATCCGTCAGACCAAGCAAAACGGCGGTCGCGTGATTGCCGTGGGCACCACCTCCTACCGCACACTGGAAAGCGTGGCGACGCAGTTCGGTGAAATCAAGGCGTGCGAGGGCTTTACGGATATTTTTATTTACCCGGGATATCAATTCAAGGTGCTCGACGGATTGATTACAAATTTCCATCTGCCCGAAAGCACACTGATTATGCTGGTGTCCGCCTTCGCGGGCTACGACAACGTGATGAACGCCTATAAAATCGCCGTGAATGAGCGCTACCGCTTCTTCTCCTTTGGGGACGCGATGTGTATTTTATAAACACTCTATGCGCATAATGTATTGACATCTAAACATAATAGATATATAATATTAGTAGATTAAAATAGGAGTTGATATTATGGCAAAGGTTAGTACAAATATTAGTATAGACGCGGATATCAAAAAGCAGGCACAGGAGCTGTTCGCTGAGCTGGGAATGGATTTATCAACGGCAATCAATATTTTTATTCGTCAGGCACTGAGACAGCACTCGATACCCTTTGAAATCACAGCAGATATTCCTAACGAAGAAACAAAAAGAGCTATTGAAAATGTTAGAAACGGCATCGGATTAAGTCGAGGTTTTCACTCTGTTTCCGAGTTAATGGAGGACTTATATGCTGACGATTAAATATGAAACTACATTCAAGAAAGATTTTAAGCGTGTGGTTAAAAGAGGATATAATATAAAGTTAATGGAAAAAGTAATCGAACTATTAGCTAACGAACAACCTTTACCGCAAAAATACAAAGACCATCCGCTGTCCGGCGATTATTCTGACTGCCGCGAATGTCACATTACTCCCGATTGGCTTTTAATTTACAGAATCAACAATAACGAGTTGATTCTGTCTTTAACACGAACCGGCACACACAGCGATTTATTCTAAGCGGCGTACACTCTGCGCCGCTTTTATCCTGCGTCCCGTAAGCAATGGCGATTGCACCTTGATTCTTTAGCCACCTTTGCATTATCTTTTACAGTAGGTTTGTTTTGTTATTATAAAGTCATTCTTGACATTATGTGATTTATCACATATAATAGATATAGAGACGATTACCTTGTTTGAAATAGAGTTTTATAAAAAAACAGACGGCACAGCTCCCGCCAAAGATTTTCTTGAAAGTCTTGATATTAAAATGAGAGCTAAAATGCTGATGTCTATTGAACTTTTAAAATACGGCGGATATCAGCTGAGAGAGCCTTATTCCAAATCATTGGATGACGGAATCCTCGAATTAAGAGCAAAATCCGGAAATAATATATCTCGTGTATTGTATTTCTTTGTCGTCGGGGAAACCACTGTCCTCACAAACGGGTTTATCAAAAAACAACAAAAAACGCCTAAGAATGAAATTGAGCGTGCTAAACAATACAGAACAGATTATCTCAATCGAAAGGAGAATTTCCATGACTAACTATGATAAGTTCTTTGAAGAACAAATGAAAGACCCTGCGTTGCGCAAGGAATGGGAAGCACTTCAGCCTGAAATGGCTATTGTTCAGGCGATGATCGACGCAAGGGAAAAAACCGGTATGACGCAAAAAGAATTATCGGAAAAAACCGGCATTACGCAAGCCGACATCAGCAGATTGGAAAACGGAAACGCAAATCCTTCGCTGAAAACCTTACAGCGCCTTGCCGAAGGAATGGGTATGACATTAAAGCTTGAATTTGTTCCTGCTGTGTGAATACTGTTAAAAGGTGCAGATAGTTTTTCTGCACCTTTTTCAAACCAAGCACTGCCATTCCGTGCATAAATCCTGCGTCCCGTCAGCATCGGGGCAAGGTGCATTCTGTCAAAGCATTTCGAACTGGGAGGAAATATGTATCGGTTAATCAAAACAGAAGGAAACGCGCGCAGAGGTGAGTTTGTAACGCCGCACGGCACGATTCAGACGCCGGCGTTTATGAACGTCGCGACCTGCGGCGCGATAAAAGGCGCGGTATCCGCGCCGGATTTGAAGACTATCAAATGTCAGGTTCAGCTCTGCAATACCTACCACCTGCACTTGCGTCCCGGGGATGAAAACGTCCGTCAGCTCGGGGGACTGCACCGTTTCACACGGTGGGACGGTCCGATTTTGACGGACAGCGGCGGTTTTCAGGTGTTCTCACTGGCAAAGCTGCGCAACATCAAGGAGGAAGGCGTGACCTTCAACTCGCACATCGACGGCAGACGTATTTTTATGGGACCCGAGGAAAGCATGAACATCCAGTCAAACCTCGGCTCTACGATTGCGATGGCGTTTGATGAATGTGTGGAAAACCCCTCTCCCTATGAATACACCAAAAATTCCGTAGCGCGTACCACGCGCTGGCTGAAACGCTGCATTGCGCGCATGAATGAGCTCAGGCAGGATGAACACACCCTCAACCGCGAACAGATGCTCTTCGGCATCAACCAAGGCGGCACCTACCATGACCTGCGCACCAATCATATGCGTGAAATCGCGGCACTGAACCTCGACGGCTATGCCATCGGCGGTCTGGCGGTCGGTGAGCCTACAGAGGTGATGTATGACATCATCGAGGCGGTGGAGCCGTTCGCGCCAAAGGATAAAATCCGCTACCTCATGGGGGTGGGTACGCCGGTAAATATCCTCGAGAGCGTCTACCGCGGCGTTGACCTGTTTGACTGCGTTATGCCAAGCCGCAACGCGCGTCACGGTCAGCTCTTTACCTGGGATGGCGTGCGCAACCTCAACAATGCCAAATACGCGCTGGATGAGCAGCCGATTGATACGCAGTGTGACTGTCCGGTTTGCCGGCAGTTTTCCCGCGCGTATATCCGTCATCTGCTGAAAAGCGGCGAGATGCTCGGTATGCGGCTGGCAGTGCTGCACAACCTGTACTTCTACAACAATCTGATGGAAATCATCCGCAGAGAACTGGACAACGGAACTTTTACCGCGTTTTACGCGCATTATCGCGACATTTTGGGCGTAAGAATATAAAAAATTTTTAAAATGGCTTGCAAATCAGTTGAATAGCTGTTATAATCAGTTTATTGTGTTGAAAGGAATGAAGAAAATGAACATTATATTGTCATCTGACGCGCAGCAGGCAGGCGGTTTATTCGGCGGCAACAGTATGTGGGTGATGATTCTCATCTACGGCGCTGTCATCGCGGGTATCTATTTCTTCTTAATCAGACCGAACTCCAAGATGAAAAAAGAAGAAGCACAGATGAGAAACTCTCTCGAAATCGGTGATGAAATTACCACCATCGGCGGCATCATGGGCAGAGTCGTCGCCATCAAGGATGACGAGGACGCGATTATCATTGAAACCGGCTCTGACAGAGTAAAGATGAAATTCAAGAAGTGGTGCATCTCCACCGTTGATACGGTTAAGGAAAACACACAGCAGGCGCCTGCTGAGAAAAAAGGCTTCGCCGGCTTCTTCAAGAAGAAAAAGGACGACGCTGAAACCAAGTAATAATTGCCTTCTCCTCCGCATATCATCCATCAGATGATGTACGGAGGAGATTTTTATGTCTGATAAAAAAAGGCTGATACGATCCGTTTTGCTGGGGAGCCTGTGCGGTGTGCTCGTGTGCGTGGTGCTGATGTGTATCTTCGCGGCGGTGCTGCTCAGTGCCGGACTGCCCGGCGCTCAGCTGACCGACTATGCCATGCTTGCCATCGCTGCCTGCGGTGCGTTGACAGGCGGCTTTCTTGCCGCCAAATTCAACAAAGGCGCCGGTCTGGTAGCAGGCGCGTGCACCGCTGCGGTGATGTTTTTGCTGATGACCGCCGCCGGTGTTGTCAGAGGGGAATCCGTGTCAACATTATCGGCACTGCGGTTCGCCGCGCTGATGGCAGGCGGTATACCGGGCGGAATTCTCGGTATCCGCGAAAAGAAGGTTGTATGACGACGCAGAGAAGCTTCCGGACAGGAGGCTTTTCTTTTTTTGCCGTGAACAAACACCATTGATGATTACAATTTATAAAAAAGGGTGGAAAATTCTATTTCTATATGTTATAATACAAAGGAATATACTATGCCATCAGGACGATCACTGTGCCTTGGGCACGATTTCCCGTTTTTAGGGAAAATATCAAAAATATGAAAAGGAGTATGTTGCATGGCAAAGATTAAATTGCCCGAATCGCTGAGCGCTTGGAAGGTTGCCTCTGTGATTTCGGACACGGACGAAGGCGAAATTTATCAGCTCGTCAAAAAAGACAACGAAGCCGAAAAGGCTAAGCTTGCCTACTATGAATTTTCCGGCGAACTGTACCGGCAGGATGATATTGATTTCATCAAGGATGAAGCGGATTTTGTCAGCACTGTCAAAGGTCTCGGGGATATCACCAACTATGTTGATGTCTGCGTAGAGGACAATCCTGACAAGAAAACAATGAAGCTCTACATCGTCACAGACGACAGCCGGTCTCTTGCCGAGCAGATGAACAGCAAACAATTCAGCGAGGATGAGGTGGTGGACTTCGGCATCCAGATGAGCGAGATTCTGGAAAAGTTAGAGTCGAAGAACATCTATCACGGCGACATCAAGCCCTCCAACATTTTTGTCACACCGGACGGCAAGTACCGTCTGGGCGGCTTTATGGACGCGGAGGTGCTGGATGAAGACGCCGCCTTCATGGCTCCCGAAATTGCCGGAGGAACACGGGCGGACTATACGACGGATATTTATTCCCTCGGATTGATTATGTACGCCATGTCCAACGGCGGCAAAATGCCCTTTGAGGGCGAGAATCTTTCCGCTGAGGAAGCGGCGGAAAAGCGTCTGAGCGGTGAAACCGTTCCCGTTCCGGAGCATGGCAGCCAAAAGCTCAAGAGTGTGATTATGATTGCGTGTCAGGCAGATAATAAAAACCGCTGGAAAAATGCCGGCAATATTAAAAATGCCCTGCTTTCTATGCAAAACGAAGCGGAGGAAGCCCCTGCCACCGACACCGAGGACGTGATTGTTCCCGAAAGCACGGACTTTGACGGCAATATATTTGAGGAATCCGCAGAGGATACGAAGGATGCAACGGCAGAAACTGCTGCTGCCGCTGTTGGAGCCGCTGTGGTCGGTGCAGCTGTCGCCGGTGCGCTTTCGGAACAGGAGGCGGAGGCTTCCGGTGACCTTGAGGATGTAACTCCTTCTTATCAGGAGCCGGAGATTGACAACCGTGTTTTTGATGATTACCAGAATCAGACCAAGGTGTTCTCGCTGAACCAACCCTCCGGGGAAAGGATTACGGCAGCTATTTTGATGATGAGGAGGATGTTAAGCCCGGCAAAAAGAGTGTGCCAATGGAGGATTTCG
>JAFUUV010000158.1 GCA_017471345.1 Ruminococcus sp. | reverse complement strand
GGTCGAGCTCTGCCCTCGGTAACGTAGACAGCAGCTCCCAACCGAGATCAAGGCTCAGTTCAATGCTGCGGTTCTCGGTAAAGCCCTGGTTGACAAAGCGCGACTCAAACAGTCTTCCAAATTCAATATATTGCTTGTCTGTCGGTGAAAGCTCCTCCTCACCGATGACAGAAGCAAGCGCTCTGGCGTCAATTACCTTCGCGTAGGAAGCAAAAAGCTGATTGGCAAGCGCCTGATGGTCACCGCGGGTATAGCCATCGCCGATGCCATCCTTCATCAAACGGGAAAGGGACGGCAGAACACTGACGGGAGGATACAGTCCCTGTCCTTGTAATGTGCGGTCAAGAACAATCTGTCCTTCCGTGATGTAACCGGTCAAATCCGGTATCGGGTGCGTAATGTCGTCATTCGGCATCGTGAGAATCGGAATCTGCGTCACGGAACCGGTGCTGCCCTTAACCATACCTGCTCTCTCATAAAGAGAGGCAAGGTCTGAATAAAGATAACCGGGATAGCCCTTTCTTCCGGGGATTTCGCCTTTTGAGGATGAAAATTCACGCAGCGCCTCGGCATAGGACGTCATATCCGTCATAATCACAAGAATGTGCATATTCAGCTCAAACGCAAGGTATTCCGCAATCGTCAGCGCACAGCGCGGCGTCAGGGTACGCTCGATAATCGGATCGTTGCTGAGGTTCAGGAGCATCACTACGCGTGACAAAACGCCGCTTTCCTCAAAGCTTTTGCGGAAATACTCCGCAACGTCCTTCTGAACGCCCATTGCAGCAAAAACAACGCCAAAGTTGGTGCTGTCGGCACCGCTGATTTTCGCCTGACGGACAATCTGTACCGCCAAATCGTTATGCGTCATACCGGAGCCGGAAAAAATCGGCAGCTTTTGTCCGCGAATCAGCGTCATCAGGGTATCTATGGTAGAAATACCGGTATTAATGTAGTTTTTAGGGTAGATACGTGATACCGGATTAATCGGGGTTCCGTTGATATTCGCCCTTTTCACAGGGAAGATATCGCCGAGACCGTCAATCGGTCTGCCGGCGCCGTCGAGAACTCTGCCGATAATCTCAGGAGACAACGGCATTTCCATCGGATGTCCGGTCAGACGGGTGCGGGTATTTTTCAGGCTGATGCGTCTGGTACCTTCAAATACCTGCACGACGATTCTCTCACCGTCAATCTGTACCACACGACCTTGGCGTACCGTGCCGTTTTCCAGTTTAATATCAACAATTTCTTCGTTGGAAACGCCCTTAACGCCGTCCATGACAATCAACGAGCCGTTGATTTCTTTTACGCCTACATAATTGATAATCAAAGCGCTTCCTCCTTTACTGTAATAATGTGCCGAGAGTATCGTCTATCTCTTTGATATAGTCGTCAAACATATCCAAGCGATTGTTTGGAATGTCGTATTTCATCTTGCTCAACTTATCAAACAGACCGGTTTCAAGTATCTTTGAAATCGGAATACCGCGTGAAATGATTTCCTTGGAAGTGCCGTGCAGATGGAGAATGACTTTCATCATCTGCTTTTGCTTTTCGAGCGGTACATAGGTATCCTCGGCGTGGAAGGCGTTCTGCTGTAAAAAACCGACGCGAATCGCTCTGGCGGTTTCGATAACTAACTTTTGGTCATCGGGAAGCACATCGGAGCCAATCAGCTTCACAATTTCCATCAGAGAGCTTTCCTCCTGCAGCAACGCACTGATACGGTTGCGGTACTCCACAAAATCCTCTCCGAGATTTTTAATAAACCACGGATCCAAGTCGTTAAAATATTCACTGTAGCTGTTAATCCAGTTAATGGCAGGATAATGACGCGCGTAAGCAAGCGCCTTATCCAGCGCCCAGAAAACTCGGGTGAAGCGCTTTGTGTTCTGCGTCACCGGCTCCGAAAAGTCAGAGCCTTGCGGTGAAACCGCACCAATCAGTGTGACGCTGCCTTCTCCGCCGCTGAGTACATCCGCACGTCCGCCTCTTTCGTAGAACTCCGCCAGTCGGGACGGCAGATACGCCGGAAAACCTTCCTCGGCGGGCATCTCCTCGAGACGTCCGGAAATTTCACGCAGCGCTTCCGCCCAACGGGAGGTAGAATCCGCCATCATCGCGACATGATATCCCATATCGCGGTAGTACTCCGCAAGCGTGATACCGGTGTAAATAGACGCCTCACGCGCCGCAACCGGCATATTGGAGGTGTTGGCAATCAGGACGGTTCTGTCTGTCATCGGACGGTTCGTTTTGGGGTCAATCAATTCAGAGAACTCCTCCAAAACCTGACTCATCTCGTTACCGCGCTCACCACAGCCGACATAAATGATAATATCCGCGTCACACCACTTGGCAAGCTGGTGCTGGTTCATGGTCTTGCCGGTACCAAAGCCGCCGGGAATCGCGGCGGTTCCGCCCTTGGCAATCGGAAACAGCGTATCCATGACACGCTGACCGGTAATCAACGGAATCGAGGGTGTCAAGCGGTGCTTAACAGGACGCGCGGTACGGATAGGCCACTGCTGGCACAGCGTCAGCTCATGCCGAACACCGAAATCATCCTCAATCACCGCGACAGTATCAAAAACTTTGTATTCTCCGTCAGGCTTGACCTCTTTCACAACGCCGGATAAATCGGGATGAAGCATCAGACGGTGTTCAATTACCGGCGTCTCGGGAAGCGTTGCGTAAATCTGACCGCCTTCCAGCCTGTCACCGATTTTCACAGTCATTTTGACCGGCCATAATTTGTCCGGATCAAGCGAGGACACGGAAGCGCCTCGGCTGATAAAGGAGCCGGACTGCTTTTCGATTTCCTTGAGCGGACGTTCGATACCGTCGAAAATATTATCAATGATGCCGGGACCGAGCAGGACATTCATCGGAGCGCCTGTTCCCGTGACCGGATCACCGGGCTTCAGACCTGTTGTTTCCTCGTACACCTGAATGGTAGTCAGCTTATCCGTGATGCCGATGACCTCGCCGACCAGATTTTGCTCGCCGACATGAACCATTTCCATCATTTCAAAGCAATCAGCGTTTCTGACAGTAACAACAGGACCGTTGATGCCGTAAATTACATTATTATTCATAGTCATTCATCTCTTTCGGTTCAGAAGGTTCAGATTACGGAAAGGGCGGCATTCTCAACAAACCATTCACGCTGCTCTTCCAGCTTGCTGTCAAGCGTATCGTCTGCGATGATGCTCATGCTTTCACAATAGCCTCTGACGCCGCCGATACGGATAGTTTTGTCAGCCAACACCTGTACGCTGCCGTCAAAAAATCCCTTAATCGCGTCCGCCATCACCATGTCGCGCTCATGGACATACACCACGCAGTCGTTGCCGCCGAACAGACGGGCAACCGCCTTGGCGCTGTCAATCAGCTGTTGGGTATAGGATTCCGTAGAGGTATACGCAAGGAGTTTTTCCGCAGCCAGCGAAAAAACCTCCTCTGTCATCTCCGCTCGGGCAATAAACAGCTTTCTCTGTCCCTCCTGGGTTTGTTTGGCAAGTCTCGCGGTCTGCCGGTTGGTTTTTTCACGCAGCTTATCCTTCACAAGACGCTGACTCTCACGCTTCGCCTGTGTCTCCGCTTCTTTGAGCCGTTCGGATTTCAGCTGGTGAACCTCGCCCTTCATCGCGTTTTTTTGCGCCTTGGCATACCGCTTAATGGCTTTCAGAAAGTTATCTGTTTTATTTTTTGGCATAAGTATCCTTCTTTCCGTGATAACACCTTACAGCTTGACGCCAATCGCGTCCTGCACGTATTTTGTGATACTATCCTTAGTGCGTCCGTTACCGTGACGGTCGGGAATTTCGACAATCAGCGGCTTCTTTCGGTTGAGCTTGAGGTCGTAAACGATGTCCGGACAAAGGGAAACAAGCTTTTCGGTCATCAGAATGACGGCGACATCCTCACGTTCTATCGCCTGCAAAAGTTCCCGCCTGACCTCTTCCTCCTCGTGCACCACAACACCGGGAATACCGGCAAACCGCATTCCCATCTTGGTATCGACGTTATCACTGATTAAATAAAATTTCATTGCGTTTCACTTAGCCAATCTTGGAAAGAATCAAGATAGAAATCAGCATACCGTACAGCGCGATACCTTCGCCGAGAGCAACAAAGATAATCGCCTTACCGAACGCCTTGGGATCCTCGCTGGTCGCGCCGATTGCCGCAGGTGCCGCGTTACCAACCGCGATACCGCCGCCGATGCAGGAAAATCCGGTAGCCACTGCCGCTCCGATATACGCCATACCGTAAGAGTTCTGCTGCGCCACGTCTACCGCTTCTGTGGCGGCGCTCGCAACAAACGGGCACACCATACAAATGGCAAAGACAGCAGCAAAGGAAGCAAGCTGCATCAAAAGAGTTCTTTTTCTGCTTTTGCCGCGGGATACCGCCTTAACGGCTATCAAAACAGAACCAATCAAAAATACAACAGGTAAAGCCATAAATAAGAAATCAAAAACAGTCATAATAGTGTACCTCCAAAGATTATTCAATAGTTATTTTTACAGGCTCATAAGGTCTGCCCTCGCCGGAATAGAAACGGCTGAACATTTCGTAATACTCCAGCCTCAACACCTGAATCGCGACAAGCAGGGCTTCGAGCACCATAACAAGCGCGTTGCCGACAACCACAATTGCCCAGTAGCCGACGCCACCGACAGTTTCGGCAAGTACAAAGACAACCAGCATCATACCGGCGTGTACTAATACAAATGCGCCGACACGCAAAAAGCTCATGGTATTGGTGACGTAGCCGAGGATGACCTCGATGGACTCAAAAAGATTTTCAACAATATAGCCGCCCCAGCTTTCAGGCTGCCAATCCTTTTCTCCGTTGACAAGGTCGCCGAGCGGTTCCGCAAAGAAAACCAAGAGAAACGGCAACACAATGGCTCCGAGGATAAAAGGAAGCGTCATGATATGAAAACCAAAGAATATTTCAGCGACCATGCCGAATACCAGCGAACAGTAGAAAACAATTCCCGCGATGCCGCTGGTGCTGAACAGTGCTTTTCCATAATTTTTCTGACGGAATGAAGTGTAAACATTCAGACACATCGCGACGATTAAGAGGAAAATGCCGATACCGATGGCGCCGAGGATAATCGTATTGATATTTTCCGATGCCATGACCTCAAAAGGCTTTTCCTTGAAGCCAAACAATTGAAACATCGGATCAAGCAAATGCTCAAAGCCAAATACGCTGCCAAACAAGGTGCCGAACACCATGGAAGAAATACCGCACGGGAACAGAATCTTGCCAATCGGCATTTTTTTGAGCTTCCACATCAGTATTCCGACAATAGAAAGGCAAAAGCCTTGCCCCAAATCAGCAAACATGATGCCGAAAATCACCACATAGGTAATCGCGACAAAGAGTGTCGGATCAATTTCGTTGTACTTCGGGACGCCGTACATCTCTGTATAAAACGCAAACGGACGCGCAAGGAAGCAATTTCTGAGCTTAACCGGCGGCCGCTTATCCAGCATTTCTTTGCCGTCGGCGAAGTCAAGCTCAATGCGCTGGTTACGGCACGTCTGCGGCCCCTTACCGTTAACGGCGAAACCGTGCACCAGGTGGGCATGATCCACCATTGGGACTGGACGAATATGTACTCGCAGGGCGAAGTGGTCAACGACCT
>JAFUUV010000157.1 GCA_017471345.1 Ruminococcus sp. | reverse complement strand
TTCCATCGGCTGCTACGAGAGAACACTGGCGCTTTTGATTGAGAAGTACGCCGGTGCCTTCCCGATGTGGCTGGCGCCGACACAAATCAAGCTGCTTGCTGTCGCGGACAGACATCTTGACTATGTTTATGACATTAAGAAGAAGCTTGACGCCGAGGGCTTCCGTGTGGAGGTAGACAGCAGAAGCGAGAAAATCGGCTATAAAATCCGCGAAGCGCAGCTTGAAAAGGTGCCGTATATGTTTATTGTCGGCGATAAGGACATCGAAGCGGGTACTGTTTCCGTGCGCCACAGAAAGGACGGCGACTTGGGTGCTATGCAGTTAGAGGATTTCATTCAGCTTGCGCATGAGGAAATCGACACGAAGGCGATTAAATAATTTTGCGGAAAATTTCAAAAAAACTCTTGCAATTTGTAAATAGATGTAGTATAATCTATCTGTTAATTGTGTAAAGAAGTAGGTGAAATACATGAAAGAAAATATCCATCCCAAGTATGAGCAGACGACCATTACCTGCGCTTGCGGTAATGTTATTGAGACCGGTTCTACCAGAAAAGATATCCGCGTTGAAATTTGCTCTAAGTGTCATCCTTTCTACACAGGAAAGCAGAAGCTTGTTGATACAGGCGGACGTGTTGACCGCTTCAAGAAGCGTTTCAACATTACGAAATAATCATTTCGAAGCGAAAAGGCGGCACAGCTTGTGTCGCCTTATTTTCATGTGGCAGGTACAGCTTATGAATCAGGATTATAAAACCGTTGCGCGCGAGGCGTGTGATGAATTTACAGAAAAGCGCTCGCGCTTTATCGGCTATGTCAAGCCCGTTAAAACCGAGGAGGAGGCGATGGCGTTCATTCGCCGGATACGCAGTGAGCATTGGGACGCGCGTCACAATGTTTACGCGTACTCGCTGCGTGAGGGGAACGTCAAGCGGTACAGCGATGACGGCGAACCGTCCGGTACCGCCGGTATGCCGGTGCTTGACGTCATCGTCAAAAATGACGTTTATGACGTCTGCGTTGTCGTTACGCGCTATTTCGGCGGCATACTGCTCGGTACCGGAGGCTTGACCCGAGCGTATTCACAGGGCAGCAAAATCGCTTTGGCTGCCGGAAAAATTGTGCTGATGCAGTCCTGCCTGCTCTGTGAAGTTACCTGTGACTATAACCGTTACGGCAAGGTCAGCGCTTTGGTTTCGGAGTACGGCGGTGTGGTGGATGATACGCTGTTCGAAGCGGATGTGTGTCTGAAATTTCACATCCCTCCGGCGTCTCTGACACAGCTTAACAAGCGTCTTGCCGACGCTACAGCCGGTAGTGTTCAGGCAGTTTCCGACGCCGAAGGATATTTTATGACGGAATCATAAATCAGGAAGGTAAGTGCCGTGAATTATGTGGCGTTGCCTGAAATTTTTTCAAAAAAATAAAGGATAAACGAGGAAATTGGCGTAATAATTATATAGAAATCAGGAAAGGGTGGTTTTGTGGCGTTTCCCGAAAGCTTTATTTACGAGCTGAAGTCGCGCAATAGCCTGACAGAAGTGGCGTCCTCCTATATCAGCTTGAAACGCCGCGGCAGAAATATGGTCGGACTTTGTCCGTTTCACGGTGAAAAAACGCCGTCCTTCAATATTTATACCGAAAATGATTCTTTTTATTGTTTTGGCTGCGGCGCGTCCGGTGATGTTATTTCATTTATCATGCGGGCGGAAAACCTCGATTATCTTGACGCCGTTCGTTTTTTAGCACAGCGTGCCGGTATAGATGTTCCTGAAAATTCCTACGATAAAAGTATGAGTGACTTGCGCAAGCGTATTTATGAAGCAAACCGCGAAGCGGCGCGATTCTTTTACAAAACGCTGGTTTCTCCCTCCGGCAAGGCGGGGATGGATTATCTCCAACGCCGGATGCTCTCAGGCGCGACCATACGGCATTTCGGACTCGGCTACGCGCCCGAGGGCTGGACAAGCCTCAGTGACTACCTGACAGACAAGGGCTTTCGGCAAAAGGAGCTGATTGCCGCCAATCTCTCGGTGCAGCGGCGCAGCGGCAAGGGGATTATCGATCGTTTCCGCGGACGTGTCATGTTTCCGATTATTGATTTGCGCGGTAATGTGATTGCCTTCGGCGGCAGAATTCTCACGGACGAAAAGCCCAAATATCTGAATTCCTCCGATACGCCTGTTTTCAAAAAAAGCGAAAATCTCTTTTCTCTCAATAACGCGAAAAACGCCGGCAGCCGCACACTGCTGCTGTGCGAGGGCTATATGGACGTGATATCCGTCAATCAGGCGGGCTTTCACAACGCGGTCGCGTCACTCGGAACGGCTTTGACTTCCGAGCAGGCGAGCTTGATGAAACGCTACGCGGATGAAATCGTCATCTGCTATGACGCGGATGAGGCAGGGCAGAAGGCAACGGCACGCGCCATACCGTTGCTGCGCAACGCCGGACTCGGTGTCCGTGTCCTGACGATTCCCAACGGCAAGGATCCCGATGAATTTATTAAATCCAAGGGAGCGGACGGACCGGCTGCCTTCGCGGCGATTATTGAGGCAAGCGGCAACGATGTGGATTACCGTTTGCAAAAGCTGCGCGCGGACTTTAATCTGAATACCTCAGAGGGTAAGGTTGGCTACCTCGAGGCGGCGGCAGGTCTGATTGCGGAAATTGAAAGTCCCATCGAACGCGATATTTTCCTTTCAAAGCTCAGCAAAGAATTTGAAATTGATAAAAATGCGCTGAATTTACAAATAGAGCAGCTCAGCCGGCGCAGGCAGCGTGAAAACAAGCGGCGTGAGATGAACAAAATACGTGCCGAACTCAGCGGCTCGGATGATAAAATCGACAAGGAGCATCAGACAAAGCTGCGCAGTACCGTTGCCGAGGAGAGTTTGATTGCGTATCTCGTCCGAAATCCCGACGCGCTGTCTTACGTTCGCTCGCGGATTTCCTCGGATAACTTTCAAAACGCCATGATGCGGCGGTTTTTTGACTATTTCAGCCAAAGAATTGACGAGGGACTGGAGCCGATGAATAATTTGACAGCGGATTTTACCGATGATGAACGCAACCGGTTTTTCCGTCTGTTTACCCGCACCGAAGGCATTGCCCAGACGCCTCAGGAGCTGAGGCAATATATCGAGGTCATACAAGCGGAGAGCAATCGTCCTGCCGATACATCGGCAATGTCTCCGGAGGATATCACAAACTTTTTTGCCACTATCAAAAAGCATAAGAAATAATTGGTATAGAAGGAAAGGATGTGTGCATATGGCACAGCAGGAAAAAAGATCTTTGGTAAAGGAACTGGTTGAGTTAGGCAAGCATAAGGGTTCGCTTACCAACCAGGATATTCTGGACGCTATCGGCGAAGCGGACTTTGATCCCGAAAAGCTCGAAAAGCTCTACGATACCATCGAGGCACAGGGTATTGAAATCATCGAGGACATGGGCGATATCAAAATTGAGGATATCGATATTCCATACGAGGAAAACAAGGATGACGATTCCTCCGCGCCTGCCTCTGATACGGGACTCACCATTGACGATCCGGTCAAGGTTTATCTCAAAGAAATCGGCAGAGTGCCCCTGCTTTCGTCCGATGAGGAAATTGATTTGGCTATCCGCATTTCCAACGGAGACGTCGCGGCGAAGCAGCGCCTGAGCGAAGCCAATCTTCGTTTGGTCGTCAGTATCGCCAAGCGTTATCTCGGCAGAGGAATGCAGTTTCTCGATTTGATTCAGGAGGGCAACCTCGGCTTAATCAAGGCGGTTGAGAAGTTTGACTACACCAAGGGCTTCAAGTTTTCCACCTATGCGACATGGTGGATTCGTCAGGCAATCACCAGAGCAATTGCTGACCAGGCGCGCACCATCCGTATTCCTGTTCACATGGTGGAAACCATCAATAAGGTCAAGAAGGTGCAGAGCCAGCTGCTGCATCAGAACGGTCACGAGCCGACCCCCGACGAAATCGCCGAGGAAATTGATATGCCTGTGGATAAGGTGCGCGAGATTATGCGCGTCGCGCAGGAGCCTGTTTCCCTTGAGACACCTATCGGTGAGGAGGAGGACAGCCATCTTGGCGACTTCATCCCCGATAACGACGCGCCTGCTCCCGCTGACGCCGCTTCGCATACCATGCTTCGCGAGCAGCTTGCCGACGTGCTTTCCACGCTGACGCCCCGTGAAGAGAAGGTGCTTCGTCTCCGCTTTGGTCTGGAGGATGGCAGAAGCCGCACGCTCGAGGAGGTCGGCAAGGAGTTTAACGTCACCCGTGAGCGTATTCGTCAGATTGAGGCAAAAGCGCTGCGCAAGCTCCGCCATCCCTCGCGCAGCCGCAAGCTCAAAGACTATCTTGACTACTGATTGTCATGTATCAGTTTGAAGAAATTGCGCAGATGCTGGATGAAATCGCGGACGCGATGCCTTATGAGCTGTACCGCGACCTCAACGGCGGCATTTCATTGCTGCCGGAGGCGAAAATCCATCCCCAGGCGTTGCATAATGATTTATATATTGTCGGCGAATACATACGCAATTCCCTCGGAAACGCGATTGTTTTCTTCTACGGTTCGATTATACGGGTATTCGGTCATCTTGACCGCGAGGAGCTGTATCACCGCCTGACAAAGGTGCTGCACCACGAGGTGCGCCATCATAACGAATATCTTGCGGGCACCGACGAACTCGGACTATGGGATGACGATCAAATTCTTGACTATCTCAAACGCAACGGCGTCCGGCCAAAGCAGTAATCAAACGGACAGGTGAAAACGCCTGTCCGTTTGTGCAATATTTACATATTTGTGCGCATATTTTCTACAAGGCAAATAGTTTTCCTGTTCTATAAAATTCTTTATCAGAATTAAATTTGAGGCGGTTCTGTGATACAATGAAAGTGATAAAATGCGCCAAACAGGAGGCATTGTGTTGAAATTAAAAAGAGTCATTACAGGAGTTTTGAGTGTTATGATGATGAGTGCAGGCATGACCGCGCCAAACGCGGCAGGAAAAACAGATTACGTGGCATACGCAGCAAAGCTTGATAAGTACGCTTACAGCGGCAACGACCTCGGAGCGACCTATACCGAGAAGGAAACCACCTTTAAGCTGTGGTCTCCTTATGCTGACGGCGTCAGGGTTGACGTTTATGAAAAAGGCAGTGAGGAAGAGGGTGGCGAAACAGTTGCTACCAAGGAAATGACGCTTGACAAGAAAACCGGTGTGTGGGAGGTCGGCGTCAACGGCGATCTTGCCGGAATGTACTATACCTATACGGTGACACACGGAGATAAGGAATATGTGACCGGTGATATTTACGCCAGAAGCTGCGGCGTCAACGGCAAGCGTTCGATGGTGATTGACCTGAGCAAAACCAACCCCGAAAACTGGGATAAGGATCGGCATATTCTTGTGCCGCACGCAACCAACGCTACCGTGTGGGAGACCTCTGTCGCGGACTTCTCCTCAGCGAAAAACAGCGGCGTCCTCGATGAGCACCGCGGCAAATTCCTTGCCTTTACCGAGAACGGCACGACGGTTGACAATATTCCGGGAGGTACGCCGACTTGTGTGGATTATCTGAAGAAGCTCGGCGTGAAATACGTTCAGATTATGCCCATGTACGATTTCGGCTCGGTAGATGAGAGCGCGGATATCATGGAGCAGTACAACTGGGGATATGATCCCGTCAACTACAACTGTCCGGAAGGCTCTTATTCCACCAATCCCTACGACGGCAATGTCCGTGTGATGGAATGCAAGCAGATGATTCAGGCGCTGCATAACGCCGGTATCGGCGTCATCATGGACGTTGTCTACAACCACACCTATTCCACTGATTCGTGGTTCCAGTACAGTGTACCGAATTATTATTACCGCATGAATCCCGACGGCACCTTCTCCAACGGCTCCGGCTGCAGCAACGATACTGCGTCCGAGCACCTGATGTACCGGAAATATATGATTGATTCCGTGACCTATTGGGCAAAGGAGTACCATATTGACGGCTTCCGCTTCGATTTGATGGGACTGCACGACGTCACCACCATGAACGCCATCCGTGACGCGCTGGACGGACTGTATGAGGACGGCAGCGGCAAGCAGATTCTGATGTACGGCGAGGCGTGGAACATGGAAACCAACGCCGATCCCGGTACCGTGATGGCGAATCAGAATAATCTCAAGCAGATGAACGAGCGTATCGGTGCCTTTAACGACGGTATCCGTGACGCTGTCAAGGGCAAGGTGTTCGGCGGCGGAGAAGGCTATGTACAAACCGGAAAGAACCGATCCGGAATCAAGACAGGCTTCCTCGGACAGTCCGAGGCGAGCACCGGCTGGGCGAGTGCGCCGACGCAGTGTGTTTCCTACGCTTCCTGTCATGACAATCTTGCTTTGTATGACAAGTTAGTGGATTCCGTTTACGGCGACGGAACTTACCGTGATCGTCACGAGGATTTGGTGGCAATGAACAAGCTTTCTGCAGCAATCGTCATGACTTCGCAGGGAGTACCGTTCTTCCTCGGCGGCGAGGAATTTGCGCGCAGCAAGGACGGTGACGAAAACTCCTTCTCCTCTTCGCGTGAGGAAAACATGATTGACTGGAAGAGCATGGAAAAATACACCGATATTGTGGAGTATTACCGTGGCTTGATGAAGATTCGCGAGGCGTTTGCCGCGCTCTCCGACAGTACGCCGATGACCGCAAACAATATCACCTTGCCGGACGAGCTTCCCTCAGGCGTTTGCGCCTATGTGGTGCCCAATACAGAGTCCGGCAAGTGGAATAAACTCTGCGTTTTATTCAACGGCTCAAACGAGGCGCAGAATATCAGTGTTGAGGGCGAGTGGGTACAGATTGCCGACGAGGAAACCGCCGGCCTGCGCAATCTCGGTACCGCGTCGGGAAATCTCAGCGTCAAGGCACATTCCGCGGCGATTTTTGTCGATAAGGCAGGCTACGAAAAAGCTGGCATCGAGGATCACGAGGGCATTGTTTTTATCAATTATTATGATAACGGCAGCAAGGAAAAGCTGAGTACGCAGGCGGTGTCCGGCGAAGTCGGCAAGGCATATGATATCGCGGATTTCGCGACCGGTCTGAACTATGACGTAGCGTCAGCCACCGGTGACGCAAAGGGCACCTTCGACGGTACTGTCCGCCACGCCGACGCTTATGTGATTCCTTATACCGGAAAAATGTGCGAGGTGACCATCCGCTTCCTTGACGCGGAGGACGGCTCCGAGTTAGCGGATTCCTACGTAATGCGCAGCCGCGAAGGCAAAGCGTATTTTACGCCTAATTTGCCGTCCATTGCCGGCTACCGTCTGGTGCTGAATGATTTGCCTAAAAACGGTGCCGGTACAACCTCCGGCGAACAGATTACCGTGGATTATAAATACGCCCGCGTCTCCGAAGACGCCGATTCTTCGGCTTGTACGGTCAACGCGATTTATATGGCGGATGACGGCAGAATCATTGAAACCTCTTCCATCACAGGCAAAGTGGGGGAGGAGTATCAGATTCCCGACAATGAGTACGAAAACCTCAACCTGATCGCGCTGCCCGATAATTTTATCGGAGTGTTCTATGAGGGCGAAATCAATGTGCTGTTCCGCTACACCTCGCGTCCCGATCCCTATGCCACTGCGCTCAGATATGTTATCATCGCGCTCGGCGTCATCGGCGTGCTCTGCATCGGTTCTGTATTTCTGTCCCGTCATCAGCGCCGTGAGCGTTTGAGAAAGCGCATGGACATCATTGAAAAAACCGAATAAAGTACACAGCTCCGTGTATGCGGAGTAATGATACAAAAAAGGAGAGAAATATCTATGAGAACATCAAGGAAAATAATTGCTTCCGTTCTCGCTGCTTGTATGCTTGTGTCAGCCGGCACAGTGGCAAGCTTTGCGGCAAGTGCCGACGGATCTGTCGGCGCCGACACGGATTATTCCAGAGCCTGCGAAGCGATAGACGCTGAGTATACCTACGACGGCGAGCTCGGAGCGATCTATTCCAAGTCATCCACTACCTTCAAAATGTGGTCTCCAACCGCCACGGAGGTTACCCTCAACCGCTATGCCACCGGTTCCGATGATGAAAAGAACGCGGCAAAGTTGGGTACCGTTGCCATGGAAAAGCTGATGGACGGCGACAAATGGACGGGTGTCTGGACAGCTACCGTTTCGGGCGATCTTGTCAACACCTACTACACCTATTCTGTGACAGCGGCACATCCCAAGAGCGGTAAGGTTGAAACAGCGGAGACGCAGGACGTTTACTCTGTCGCTACCGGCGTCAACGGTAAGCGCTCAATGGTTTGCGACCTGTCCGCTACCAACCCCGAGGGCTGGAACAAGGATACCCATGTATTGCTCGACAAGAGCACTGACAGCTATGTTTGGGAGCTTCATGTCAAGGATTTCTCCTATGATCCCGCTTCCGGCGTCAGCGAGGCAAACCGCGGCAAGTATCTCGCGTTCACCGAAACCGGCACAACCTTAGACAACGAAGGCAAAATCGCTACTTGTGTGGATTACCTCAAGGAGCTCGGTGTCACCACCGTACAGCTCAACCCCTTCTATGACTTCCAGTCCATCAACGAGGCAGGAAGCGATAAGCAGTTTAACTGGGGCTACGATCCGCAGAACTACAATGTGCCCGAGGGCTCTTACTCTTCAAACCCCTATGACGGCAACGTGCGCATCAAAGAATGCAAGGCGATGATTCAGGCGCTGCATAATGCCGGCATCGCGGTCGTAATGGATGTGGTATATAACCATACCTATTCCTGCGACAAGGACAGCTCCTGCTTCCAGGCGAGCGTGCCCGATTATTATTACAGACTCAGCCAGGATGGTACCTTCTCCAACGGCTCCGGCTGCGGCAACGAAGTTTCTACCGAACGTGCCATGACACGTAAGTATATCATCGAATCTGTTCTTCACTGGGTCAATGAGTATCATGTGGACGGCTTCCGCTTTGACCTGATGGGACTGATGGACGTTGAGACCATGAACGCCATCCGCAGTGAGCTTGACAAGGTGGATTCCCGCATTACCACATGGGGTGAAGGCTGGACAGGCGGCAGCTCCACCACTCCCTCCAAGACCTGCACCGGCGCTTCCTTCAAGCAGGCGACACAGGCAAATGCCAAGTATCTCAACGAGAGAGTCGCGTTCTTCAACGACAAAATCCGCGATGGTATCAAGGGCTCTGTCTTTAACATCAACGACAAAGGCTTCATCGCCGGCAATATCGAGAACGCTAAGCATATCCGCCATGGTGTCAGAGCCAATTCTGTTTCCACTAACGGCTGGCTCGCGCAGTCTCCCGCACAGTGCGTCACCTACGCCGACTGCCACGATAACGCGACCATTTATGACCAGATTGTCGCTTCCTGCGCACTGGGCGAATATGGTGAAAAGTCCGACAGAGCGGTTGCTATGAATAAGCTTGCGGCGGCGATTGAATTTACCTCTCAGGGTATTCTTTTCAATCTTGCTGGTCAGGAATTTGCCAGAACCAAGCTTGGAGATACCAACAGCTACAAGAGTGCTCCCGAAATCAACCAGATTACGTGGGCAAATGTCAGAGATTACGCCGAACTGGTGTCCTACTACAAAGGACTGCGCATGATCAGACAGAACTTTGCTCCTTTCACCGCTGCTGACAAGAGCTATCAGAACGCTTACATTTTTGACCAGAATCTCAGCCAGTCCACCTCCACTGTCAGCTTTACGGTAGAAAACAACACCGCGGGTCAGTGGAAGAAGATGGCGGTTCTTTACAACGGTATCAACAAGACCGTTACGATTCCGCTCAAAGACACCTCTGTTACCAGCTGGGTTGTCATTGCCGACGACGAGCAGGCAGGCGTCACGAAGATTAAGGAAGTCAACGGTACCCGTTTCTCTGTTCCCGCAAACTCCGCCGTCATCGCGGTCGATAAGGAAAGCTTTGAGTCTACTGCCATCGAGTCCAACATGGGCAAGGTTGTTGTGGACTATGTCTACAAGTATACCGGTGAAAAGCTGGCAAGCTCCGCTGTGCTCCAGGGCGAGATCGGTACCGGCTATGTCACCTCTCCCTCCGTGGGCGTCAAGAACACCTATGTGCTTGATTCCGTTGAAGGCGCTGTTTCCGGAACCTATTCCGAAGAACCCCAGAAGGTTACCTATTCCTACGTTGACTACGTTCCCGAGAATCTTGCGAAATACGGCGATATCAACGGCGATGGTACAGTCGATATTTCTGACGTTACCGAGTTCCAGAGATTCCTCGTAGATTTGATTACCGTGGAGCATCCCGAGAATCTTGATTTCAATTACGACGGCAGAGTGGATATCACTGACTGCACAATGCTTCAGAAGTATCTGGTAGGTGTGGTAGTTTCTTCCGGTGAGGTGAATATCAACTACTTCTATCTTGATGAAAACGGTGAAAAGCAGAACCTTGTCAATCCCATTCATATCGAAGGACGTGTCGGCGACAGCTTTACTTCCGAGGAATACAAGGTCATCGGTTACGTCGTTGATGAGACGAAATATCCTGCGGTTACCTCCGGTCAAATTCCTTATGGCAGCGCGCTGAATGTGGATTATTGGTATAAGGCTGGCAGCATGGATGTGACGGTTCACGTCAAGCATATGGACAGCACCGGCACATGGAATCCTTCCCTCTGGATCTGGGGCGCAGGTCTTGACGGCAAGGACAACGGCGAAAATTATTCTCCGGATAACAAAGCTTCCTGGCCGGGCGTCACGCTGACGGAACAAGACGCGGATGGCTGGTTTGATTACAGCTTCACTTGCAGAGGCGCAGGCTCCTATAATATCATCGTATCCAAGGGCGGCAATCCGCAGTCGATGGATTACAAGGGCTTT
>JAFUUV010000156.1 GCA_017471345.1 Ruminococcus sp. | reverse complement strand
TGTGACATCAAAGGTGTATACGCCGGAAAGGGCTGCCGCGATGACGCGGTTCTCCACCGGATGACGGCTTCCGTTGTCCAGCACATCGTCAATAATGATGCCGCCGTGCTCGTCAATTAACTGTACCTGACGAATCAGGTGATCCAGAATCGAGTAATGCGGATCGACGGTGATATCGCTTTCCTGCGCCTTGTTCACGTAAATCAGAAAATGCTGTGTATAAAAGGTTTTGCTGCTGTCGGAAATCACTGCCTGTGCCGTGGCAATGCCCGGTACCGCGTGGGTGATGTCGTCCGTCACGGCAACGGCAGTGCCATCCTGCGCGACCTCGCAGGGAATGGCAAAGCCGCTGCCGTCGGAATTCACGCCCTTGAGCACTGCCGAGCAGCCTGCGACAGAGTAGGGCGCGCCGTCGGCGGTTATGCGCAGACGCAGCATTTTGCCGGTGTCAAACTCCGAGAGCATGATTGCCTGACAGCTGTGCACGCAGTTGAGGTCGAGCGTGATTTCCGCGATGTAATCATTCATGAATTTTCCTCCTTAAAATCATCTGAGGAGAGGAGCCTCCTCACTTATCCTTCCCAAAACAGAAAAAATTGCATATTTTTATGCAATTTCCGCGAAAAAAGCGAAAAATTTTTTTGAGAGCCGCGTACCGAACACGTGAGTCGGGATGACAGCGTTGTTGATATGGTTGCTTTTCTATTACGAAATTAGATTCACGTGGCATATCGCAAATCAGACGTTGATAATCGCGGAAAAATATGCTATACTATAATATTATGAATCAACGGAGGTGTTTTTCTTGGACATTCAGGTCGGCGACCGTATCGAAATGAAAAAACCGCATCCCTGCGGCGGCAAGGTGTTTGAGCTGCTGCGCGTGGGCATGGACTTCAAAATCCGTTGCCTGACCTGCGGCCGCGAGCTGATGGCGCCGCGCCGCAAAATCGAGAAAAACATCCGACGCGTCGTGACGGAGGTAACCCATGTTTGAAAAAATCGAAATCTTTGACAAACGCTACGCGGAGCTTAACCGCCGCCTGTATGAACCCTCCGTGGCGGCAGATCCCGAGGCGTACCAAAGCATCATGAAGGAAATCAAGTCCATCGAGGAAATCGTCCTTACCTACCGCGACTATAAGGCGGCGGTGCAGACAGAGCGCGAAAGCCTTGAAATTCTCGAAAGCGGCGACAGCGAGCTGCGTGAGCTGGCGCAGCTGGAGCTTGACGAAGCCAAGGAAAACATCGAGAGCCTTTCCGAGCAGCTCAAAATTCTCCTGCTGCCCAAGGATCCTAACGACGAGCGCAATGTCATTGTCGAAATCCGCGGCGGCGCCGGCGGCGAGGAAAGCGCCCTGTTCAGCGCGGTGCTCTTCCGGATGTACACGATGTACGCCGAGAAGCGCGGCTACCGCGTGGAGGTGGTCAACGCCAACGAAACCGAGCTGGGCGGCTATAAGGAGATTTCCTTCATGATTGAGGGAGAGGGCGCCTACTCGCGTTTTAAGTACGAGAGCGGCGTGCACCGTGTCCAGCGTGTCCCCGAAACCGAAAGTCAGGGACGCGTCCACACCTCCACCACCACCGTCGCGGTGCTGCCCGAGGCGGAGGACGTGGAGCTGGAAATCGATCCCAAGGATCTGAAAATCGACACCTTCCGTTCCAGTGGCGCCGGCGGTCAGCACATCAACAAAACCAGCTCCGCTATCCGCATCACCCACCTGCCGACCGGCACGGTGGTGGAATGTCAGGACGAGCGCAGCCAGTATAAAAATAAAGATAAGGCGCTCAAGGTGCTCAAAAGCCGCCTGCTCAAGGAGAAGCAGGATCGGCAGGCAAGCGAAATTGCCGCCGACCGCAAATCGCAGGTCGGTACCGGCGACCGCAGCGAGCGCATCCGTACCTATAATTATCCGCAGGGCAGGCTGACCGACCACCGCATCGGGCTGACGCTCTACAAGCTTGAGGATATTCTCAACGGCAACCTTGACGAGGTCATCGACGCGCTTGTCACCGCCGACCGCGCGGAAAAACTCAGGGAAAGTATGGAGAAGCAATGACAACACAGCTTTTGCACCACAACGAACAAGATATTCAGACAGCCGGCAGACTGCTTGCGGCAGGCGGCTTGGTGGCAATTCCCACCGAGACGGTTTACGGTCTCGCCGCCGACGCGACCAACGGCGAAGCGGTGGCGCGGATTTTTGCCGCGAAGGGCAGACCGATGGATAATCCGCTGATTGTACATATTGCCGATTTCGGGGACATCCGCCGTTTTTCGCTTGTCCGTGAAATCCCCGAGACAGCATATGCCCTCGCCAACGCCTTTTGGCCGGGACCGCTGACCATGATTATGAAAAAGGGAGACGCCATCCCCGATGCGGTATCCGCCGGACTCGACACCGTCGCCGTCCGCCTGCCAGCCCATCCCGTGGCACGGGCGGTCATCCGCGCGGCACAAACGCCCTTGGCGGCGCCCTCCGCCAACCTTTCCGGTTCGCCGAGTCCCACCTCGGCACAGCACGTCATGGGAGATTTGGACGGCAAAATCGACGCGGTGCTCGACGGCGGCGACTGCGCCGTCGGGCTCGAAAGTACCGTCATCACCCTTGTCACCGAGGTGCCGCGCGTCCTTCGTCCGGGCGGCGTCACCGTCGAACAGCTCAGAAGTGTGCTCGGCGAGGTGGACGTTGACGACGCGGTGCTTCACCGCCTCGCCGAAGGGCAGGTTGCTGCCAGCCCCGGCATGAAATACAAGCATTACGCGCCCAAGGCGAATGTGATTTTGCTCAGCTGCACCGACAGCGAGTTTATCGGCTATGTCAACAGCCACGCCGGCAGCGGCGTCGCGGCGCTCTGCTGCGACGAGGATATCCCCATGCTGCGCGGCGTCATGACCATTTCACTCGGCGCGCGCGGCGACTACGACACACAAGCGCACCGCCTGTTTGACTGCCTGCGCCGTATCGACGGCTACGGCAGCGTGCAGACCGTCTACTCTCGTCTGCCGGCGACCGACGGCGTCGGGCTGGCTGTCTGCAACCGCCTGATTCGGGCGGCAGGATTCGAGGTGATTTACCTTGAACAGACCTAAGCTGATTGGGCTGACAGGGCAGAGCGGCGCCGGCAAAAGCACCGCCGCCGCGCTGTTTGCGGCAAACGGCTTCACCGTCATCAACGCCGACGACCTTGTCCGCGCCGTGTACGAAACGAACCCCGCCTGCCTGAAGGCGGTGGCGGCAAGCTTTGGGGAGGATATTTTGTTTCCCGACGGCACGCTCAACCGCCGTCTGCTCGCCTCCCGTGCCTTCGCCGACAAGGAAAGCACTGCCCTGTTGGGCGCGCTGGTGCATCCGTTTGTCATCGCGGAAACGCTGAAAATCCTCAAAACCGTCAGCGGCATGGCGGTATTTGACGCGCCGCAGCTTTTTGAAAGCAATATCGACGTCGTCTGTGACGTGATTGTCAGCATCACCGCCGCCGAGGACGTCCGTCTGCAGCGGATTCTCGCGCGTGACAAGCTGACCGTGGCGCGCGCGAGGGAGCGCATGGACGCGCAGTACAGCGAGGCGTTCTTCCGTGAGCACGCCGATTTTGTGATTGAAAACAATGGTGACAGCGCGTCGTTTGCGGCGCGGCTGCTGCCGGTCATCGAAAACATACGGACGGGGGTGATGTGATGGCGCAGCGCTACCGCCGCAAAAAACGCCGCAAGTCCCGCGCCGGACTCGTTGTCCTGATTGCCGCCGTCACAGTGGCGGTTGTCGGCGCGGTCGTCTTTGTGGTCAATTGTTACGGCAAAACCGAAACCGACCTGCGCAAGCTCAACTATCCGCGCGAGTACAGCGACCTTGTCTCCAAGGCGGCGAAGGATTACAATCTGTCCGAGTCGCTGATTTACGCTGTCATCCGCACCGAAAGCAACTTTCATCCCAACGCGGAATCCGCCGTCGGTGCGCGCGGACTGATGCAGCTGATGCCCTCGTCCTTCGAGTGGCTGACCGGCTTGCGCGGCGAGACCGGCCGCTATACCGCGGATGATTTGTTTACGCCGTCGGTCAATATCGACTACGGTTCCTATCTCCTGCGGTATTTTTATGATTACTACGGCACCGAGCAGTGTGCCGTTGCCGCGTATAATGCCGGCTTTGTGGTGTCGGAGTGGCTGGAAAATCCTGCCTGCAGCACGGACGGCAAAACCCTTACCAACATTCCTTATCCCGAAACCGCCGCCTATGTCGTCCGCGTAGAGGAGGCAAAAGCGGCGTATGAAGAAATATATTAATCCTATACACGAAAGGAAGCAATAGATATGTCAGAAGAAAAGACAAAAACCGCCCTGCTGCGTGAGCAGCTGATGATGGAGGAAGCAAAGGGCGTGAAAAGCCTGTCCGCGGAGGAAATCGCGGCGGCGGACGCCTTCTGCGAGGGCTATAAAGCCTTCCTTAATGCCTCGCCCGTAGAGAGAGAAGCCACCGCGACCGCCAAGGCGCTTGCCGAAGCGCAGGGCTTTGTGCCGTATAATCCCGAGACGCGGTATCAGGCAGGCGACAAGGTGTATCTCATCAACAGAGGCAAGGCGATCGCGCTTGCCGTTATCGGCAAAAACGGCGTGAAAAACGGCGCCAGACTTGCCATTGCCCATATTGATTCCCCGCGCATCGACCTCAAGCCCAATCCGCTGTACGAAGCCAATGGTCTGTGCCTGTTCAAAACGCACTACTACGGCGGTCTGAAAAAATACCAGTGGACGGCGATTCCGCTGACGCTGCACGGCGTGGTTGCCAAGACCGACGGCACCACCGTGGACATCTGCTGGGGTGACGCGCCGGAGGAGAGCTGCTTCTGCGTTACCGACCTGCTGCCGCATCTGGCGCAGGAGCAGGTGACCAAACCCATGGCGAAGGCGTTCACCGGTGAGGATCTCAACGTCCTTGTCGGCTCGCGTCCCTACGCCGAGGCGGAGGATGACAAGGAGCTGATTAAGCTCAACGTCATGGCGATTCTCAATGAAAAATACGGCATCACCGAAAACGACTTTCTTTCCGCCGAGCTGTGTCTTGTGCCGTCCTTCAAGGCGAAGGACATCGGCTTTGACCGCAGTATGATCGGCGCTTACGGCCACGATGACAAGGTGTGCGCGTATCCGGCGGTTATGGCGGCATTCGACGCCGGCGTGCCCGAGGACACCTGCGTCACCTACCTTGCCGATAAGGAGGAAATCGGCAGCGACGGCAACACCGGTATGCAGAGCGATTTCCTGCGTTACTTCATTTACGACCTCGCCGCGCAGGACGGTGTGGAGGGCTATCGCGCGCTTTCCCAATCTACCTGCCTGTCAGCGGACGTCAACGCCGCCTTCGATCCCACCTACGCTTCCGCGTTTGAGGCGAAGAACAGCTGCTATATCAACAACGGCGTCGTCATTTCCAAGTACACCGGTCACGGCGGCAAGTACGACACCTCCGACGCTTCCGCCGAGTATATGGGCAAAATCCGCTCGATTCTCGAGAAAAACCGTATTCTCTGGCAAATCGGCGAGCTCGGCAGGGTAGACCTCGGCGGCGGCGGTACCATTGCCAAATACGTCGCCAACATGAATGTGGATGTCATCGACCTCGGCGTACCCGTTCTCTCGATGCACGCGCCGTTTGAGATTGTCTCCAAAACCGACGTTTATATGGCGTACCTCGCTTTCCTTGCGTTTTTCAAGGATTAGGGATATCACAAGATGATACGGAAAGGAACTGTGGAACAGATGAAAGCTGCTGCATGGCTCCTTTTCGGCTTTTAAAGCACATCACGCGTACAAGCGGCAGGAAAAAGGAGCGCCTATGAAATTGATTCACCTTTCCGACCTTCACATCGGCAAACGCGTCAACGAATTTTCGATGATAGAGGATCAGGAATACATCTTAAAACAAATTCTGAAAATCATTGACGAAGAAGTCCCCGACGGCGTAATCATCGCCGGCGACGTTTACGACAAGCCCGTGCCGTCCGCCGAAGCGGTCGAGCTGTTTGATGATTTCATCGTGCGGCTTTCCGAGCGAAACCTGCCGGTGTATATCATCAGCGGCAACCACGATTCGCCCGAACGGCTGGCATTCGGCAACCGCCTGATGGCGGCAAGCGGTATTCATTTTTCATCGGTATACAGCAAAACCGCCGAGTGCTTTGCGCTGACGGACGCATACGGAACAACGGCAATTTATCTGCTGCCCTTTATTAAGCCGTCGCACGTCAGACGGTTTTATCCCGATGACAAAATCGAATCCTACACCGACGCAATCGAGGTTGCCGTCCGTGAAATGCACGTCAATCCGGACAACCGCAACATCATCATCACCCACCAGTTTGTCACCGGAGCTTTACGCTCCGATTCCGAGGAGCTCTCCGTCGGCGGCACCGACAATGTGGACGCTTCTGTTTTTGACAACTTTGATTACGTCGCGCTCGGTCATATCCACCGTCCGCAAAACGTCGGCAGCGATACCATCCGCTACTGCGGTTCGCCGCTGAAATACTCCTTCTCCGAGGCTCCCTACAAAAAGTCCGTGACTGTTGTCGAGCTGAAGGAGAAGGGCAATACATCGGTGCGCACCGTTCCGCTCACACCCATGAGAGAGATGGTCGAATTAAAGGGTACCTATGAAGAGTTGACCTTAAAAAGCTTTTACGAAAACACCTCCTACCGCGAGGACTATGTACATATCACGCTGACCGACGAGGAGGATATTCCCGACGTCGTGCAAAAGCTGCGCGTCATTTACCGTAACCTGATGAAGCTTGACTACGACAACAAGCGCACGCGCCACCAGACGGAAATCAACGGCACGGAGGACGTGGCGGTAAAATCACCGCTCGCATTGTTCGCGGAATTTTATGAAGCGCAGAACGGCGCGGAGCTGTCAGCTGAGCAGGCGAAGCATATGGAAGCGCTGATTGAGAAAATCTGGGAGGAGCAGGCATGAGACCGATTAAATTAGTGATGTCCGCCTTCGGCCCCTACGCGGGCGTGACGACATTGGAACTTGATCAGCTCGGCACCAAGGGCTTGTATCTGATTACCGGCGATACCGGCGCAGGCAAAACAACCATTTTTGACGCCATCACCTTCGCTCTCTACGGCGAGGCAAGCGGTGAGAACCGCAACGCGGATATGTTCCGCTCCAAATACGCCAACCCCGATACCCCAACCGAGGTTGAACTGACCTTTGCGTACCACGGCAAGGAATACATCGTCAAGCGCAATCCTGCCTATCTCCGTCCCAAGAAAAAGGGCGACGGCTTCACCTCAAAAGCCGCCGACGCCGAGCTGCGTTATCCTGATGGCAGAGTGGTGACAAAGCTAAAGGACGTCAACCGTGCCATTGTGGAAATCATGGGCATCGACCGAAGCCAGTTTACGCGCATCGCCATGATTGCGCAGGGAGATTTTTTGAAGCTGCTATTAGCTTCCACCGACGACAGAAAGAAGATTTTCCAAAAACTGTTCCATACGAAAAATTATTACGTTCTTCAAGAGAGCCTGAAATCGCAGTCCGGCAGTCTTGCCAAGGAGTACGAAAAAGCCTCCGACAGCATCCAACAATACATCGGCGGCATTCTCTGCGAGGACGACCATCCGCTTTCCGTCAGCGTGCGAAAAGCAATCAACAGCGAAATGACGACCGAGGAAGTCACAGAATTGCTTGACAGGCTGATTGACGAGGACGAAAAAGCACAAGCGGCATTATCCTCGGAAATTGACAAGCAGGAGCAAAGCGTCAAGGCGCTGACCGCCCGAATCGCCAAAGCGGAAGAGCAGAAAAAAGCGGAAAGCTCCCTGAAACAATCCGAAGAAAAGCTGGTCGCAGTGACGGAAAAGCGGAACAGCGCCAAGGCGGCAATGGAAGCCGCCAACGAAAAAAAGCCGCAAATCACCGAGCTGGGCGAAAAAATCTCTGCGCTGAAAAACGAGCTGCCATTGTATGACGAGCTGGAATCCAAAAAGAAAAATCTTGATACAATCATCAAAAACATCGCTGACAGTACCGAAAAGCTCACCAATGAAAAAGAGAAATCCGAAAAACTAACAGCGGAAATCCAAACGCTGAAAGAAGAATTGCAAACGCTCGGCAAGGCGGAGGAAGAAAAGCTCAAAGCCGCGCACGTAAAGGAAGCGCTCGCAAAGGAGCAAGCCGCCGTCAGTGAAATCCGAACCTTGCTGTCGGAGCTGACAAGGCTCGAAGCGCAGCTTGCCGACAAGCAGGCGGATTATCAGAAAAAATCGGAAACCGCCGAGGAAAAGCGAAGAATTTACGAAGCGAACAACAAGGCGTATTTAGACGAACAGGCAGGCTTTTTAGCCGAAACCCTGACGGACGGCGCACCATGCCCTGTGTGCGGTTCTATGCACCACCCGCAGCCTGCCGTCAAATCCGCGGCCGCGCCGACCAAGGCGGCGCTCGATAAAAGCAAAAAGTCCGCCGCAGCCGCCGAAAAGGACGCCGTAGCCGCCAGCGAAGCCGCGAAGGAGATCATCACCGCCATCGCGGAAAAGAAGCATTATATCCAAACAAGCGCGAAAAAAATCATGGAGCTTGCGTCCTTTGAGGAGCTTGCCGCGGCATTGAAGGAGAAACAACAGGCTGTCGCGGCGGCTCTGGATGAAAACCGCCGCGCCATTCTCAAAGCCACTGCTTGTGTGGAACGCAAACAGCAGTCAGAAAAACTGATTCCGCAAAAAGAGGATGAAAGCAACAGCGTTCGCGCAAAAATCACCGAGATGGAAAAATCCCTCGCCGCCCTGCAATCCTCCAAGGAATCGGAGGAAAAGCAAATCGAAGCGACCAAAGAAAAGCTGCGGTTTGATGATAAAGCGGCGCTCGAAAAAGAAATCCGTTCTCTGACGGTACAGAAAGCGGCACTCGAAACGGCAATCGAAACAACCGTCAGGGAATATACCGCTTGCGACAAGGAGGCTGCCGAAATCCAATCGGCGATTGCGCAAGCCAAGAAGCTCTTGCAGGACAAGGAATCCTGTGACATCGAGAGCGAAAAGCAACGCCTGTCAGCCATGACGGAACAGAAAAATACGGCGGCAAAGCGGCTGCAAAGCATCGTCGTGCGCCTTGCGACAAATGCCCTGATGCAAAAACGCATACGGGAAAAATCCGGAGAGGTTTCCAAAATCGAAAAGCAGTGGACAATGGTCAAGGCGCTGTCGAATACCGCCAACGGCAACATCAGCGGCAAGGCAAAAATCATGCTGGAAACCTACATCCAGATGACCTATTTTGACAGGATTATCGCGCGTGCCAACACCCGCCTGATGATTATGTCCGGCGGTCAGTACGAGCTGAAACGCCGCATAGAATCGGACAACAAGCGCAGCCAGAGCGGTCTCGACCTCGACGTCATCGACCATTACAACGGCAGCGAACGCAGTGTCAAAACCCTCTCGGGCGGCGAATCCTTCAAGGCGTCGCTGGCGCTGGCACTCGGCTTGTCCGACGAAATTCAGTCCTCCGCCGGAGGAATCCGATTGGACACCATGTTTGTGGACGAGGGCTTCGGCTCGCTTGACGAGGAATCGCTGCAGCAGGCGATAAGAGCGCTCACAGGCTTGACCGAGGGCAACCGTCTGGTGGCAATCATTTCCCATGTCAACGAATTGAAGGACAGAATTGACCATCAGATTGTCGTCAAAAAAGACCGCCTTGGCGGCAGTACCGCCAACATCCGTATTTCCTGAATGTGAAACGGCAGGATGACTTTTTCTTCATATCCGTTTTTTTCTGCGGATATCTCATACTATTCTCTGATAGAAAGTAGACAACTTTCTATCAGAGAGAAAACGCTTGGCGCGTTTTCCAATTGCGCAAAAGCGCAATTGCCGTCTTATACAATCTTGACGCGCCTACGGCGCTATTAATACTAATACCTAATAAAAAGTAGAAAGTCTACTTTTTAATGAAGATTGGTATCAACTCCGTGTTGAATCAATCAACGGACAGTTCCTTGACAGGACTGTCCGTTGTACCGTATAATGGTGGTACAAAGAGAGGTGGCAAAGATGGAATACAGCCTGATGTATCCGCAGGACGCGGAACGTACCGAAAGCAATCTGACCGAAGAAACCGTCAATGATTTGTCCGTCGAGTTTATTCTTGACGCGCTGACCAAGCAGCGCTATGAGCGCTCCCATATTCTGCGGATGATGACGCG
>JAFUUV010000155.1 GCA_017471345.1 Ruminococcus sp. | reverse complement strand
GTTGGCATTGGCTGTCGTAACGCTGGATATCCTGCCGAAATCATCTTTTTCACTTGTCACAGTTACCCCGTCATTGCTGACAAAGGCGTTACCGTCCGCGTCAGTGCCCTTTGTAATGGTTCTGACCGCATTGTCAACCGCTGTTTTCTCAACGGTATTGCCGTTGCTGTCGTAGCTGAGATAATAGGACAAATCGCCGCCCTCAGTCTGGCGGTATTCTCCCGTGTGACGAATAGCGGAAATCGCGCCTGCGCCGTTATACGAATACAGGTTTTGTGAAGCGCCGTTTTTCAGCTTCGTTACATCGTACATAAGACTGTGGTGAGAGAACAGCCCGCCCGACTGAGCGGGCTGTTTGAATAAATTATTCGCGAAACAAAAAGTTCAATGATACAGCCGGCTACAGGTTATCGTTTCAGAAGCCGTCACATCACTTTTTGCAGGTTTTCGCCGGTGGGCAAAATGCGGTAGATCGTATTGCCGTAGTCCGTAAAATACACCCATTTGTCATCGACAAGGTAAAGGTTGTTGATGTCCATGGTACAGATTTTCTGAGGGGTATCGTTTTCCGGCGTCAAAACGTGCAGCGTCCTTACCGTATCCGAAGCGTCCTTTGGCGCGAACGCAAGATATAGGGTATCTCCGCAGCTGTTCATCCTGCAACCTCTGTTATCGACGATCTTGGTTGTTTTCATATCACTGAGGTCGGTGCGGTACAAGGTATAGGTATCATCGTCGGTAAAATGATAGTTAAAATAAACATAATGATCTGTAAATCTGATGTCATTGCATGAGCCTTTGCCGCTTTGATCGAGCTCCGCCACTTTATCCAGCCGAATTTCCCTGACGGTTTTTGTCGCTTCCAAATCGAAAATATAGTAGGTGTAAAACTGACTGTCAGCGATTTGATCAAATGATTCCGGCAACACATAATACATATTGTGTTTGGAAAAATAGAGGGGAAGAAACATATTTCCAAAGGTTTCATTGGACGCCAGCAGTGTGTATGTGCCGTCATCATAGCGGTATACATAGTCCTCCACTTCTTCCTTTTCGGGCGAAGAAATGAAATACAGTTTATCCTCCAAGACAAAAAAACGGTACGGTATGCTTCCGTTCGGCGGCGCCAATTCGATGTATTTCTCGAACTGCCTGCTGTCCATATTCAGTCTCCATATTTCAGGATGACCGGACTCTGTGTCGGTGTACAGGTAATAATCCAGTAATTCACCGTGATACATCCGCATTTGCAGATCGGTACTTAAATTGTATTCCGTTTTTTCGGAGTAGATTTGCTCCTGTCCCACGTCGGTCAGCTTGTAGATGCTTTGCGTAGTATAGGAAGAAGATTGCCAATCCCAGTTTCGCAAAAACCTTCTGACATACAGCGCATCTTTTGTGCGCCATAAGCCTTCTTCAACCTCGCTGCCGTTGGCGAACTCATTGCCGTAGGCGTTGTCGATTGGCTCGGAATCCGATATGCTGATACGTCCGGCACACGCGGATAACAAAACAACAAGCGAAGTCAGCAAAAGAGCGGTAATTCTTTTTTTCATCATTTAATCATTCTCCTCATGAATGTATATCTTTTTGGAACATTGTACAATATTCACCGAGCTTCCAATATTCCATAAGCCAAAACGCATAGTTAGGTAAGAAATAGAATTTCTGTGTTGGATAAGAAAAACGAAAGCCTTTAATTGGATTAATATATAAGTACGTGTATTCAGCGTTCCAAAGATTCGTAACAATATTATGAAAAGTTTTTTGATTCTTGCTGTTATATAGTCTTCCAAACTGTAATCCATATGCACATCGTTGCATACAGTTTTCGTTCATAACATTATACCACGGATTTCCATTTAAGACTATGGAGTAAGGTCTGGAACTATTCAAATAAGTTGTATGCTGTTTACCATATAATAAACCTCTCAGTATGAATTTTTTATAACTCTTGTAGTACCTAAAAGTATCATCATCCATTTGATTGTTAAATTGTACTAAACGTGTCGGGACATGTGTATAATACGAGATAAGATTAATTAGATACTTTAATTTATCAAATGTATCATAAAAATCCCCTGAAAACTTAATGCACTGGGTATAATAATTGGAATCATCCAAATGCCAATCATATAGTGTATTATATATATGAATAATTCGATTAACATTTTTACTTATGTGCTCTCTTGAGTCTATCGTACCAAGAAATAAAAGCTGTACACTTTTGTCACCCCAGAAAAAATACCACCAATACCCAGGCTTTTCTTGAATCAGCAACGATGTATGTCCCATTAGATGAACATCTGCGTGTGCTTGAATCCACCAACAATCTTTTCCGTTTTCATCATACTTCATCAACGAACAGTTCTCACAATACGCAAACATATTTGTGCTTAGAGGAGAACCAGATTGCGTATCACAATACACATCCGCATTGAGAAACCTGCACGTCGTCGGGTCATAGTAGCGTGACTGTAGATAGTACAAGCCGGTTTCATCGTCATAGACATAGCCGCGATAACGGAGGGGATTCACTAAAACAATGCTGTTGGGATCGGTGACGGGTACCCCATAGTAATTCTTCGCGGCAAGGAGCTTGCCCCACGCGTCGTACTCATAGCTCGCGACCGTATTGCCGGCTTCGTTGACGACACGAACAATATCACCCTGAAGGTTCTTCACGTAATAATGCATACAGCCATTGTAAGAAAAGGCAATCGGATTATCCGAACTGTCATAATAGAAAAACAATGTAACAGCGCCTTTTTTAGTCGCAATTAGCCTGTTTTCACTATCGTAATAATAGTATGTATTGCCTTTTCTGGTACGCAAGCCGTTGCTGTCATAATACATCTGAATCTCGGTATTGTTGACTGTAGCCTTGTCGAGCAATCTGCCGCGCGTCCACTCAAATTCCATTCCGTCACGGTAATGGAGCGGATTACCCAAATCATCATAGATGATTTCCGTTCCGTTATACGATACCAACTGATCCTTCCAAGCGGCATTGAAGTGAGAATTTGCGTTAGCAACTGCATTGGGCGCGTAGACATATGTATCCTCGCTTGCCAAATAGGATGAATTTCCGCTCGTTACATAATTCTTTTTATGGGTGATATTGCCACCGGAATCGTATTCATATTGAGTTACCGTACTGTTCCTGTAGTTGATTTCAGCGGTTAACTGATTTAATCTGTCATACTCGTAGCTTACGTTCAGTGTATTTTGCTCATAAATGCCGGTAATATTGTTGTTTGCGTCATATCCGTAGTAATAATAAGCAAGGTCCGTATTTCCGAGCGTTTGATGAATGCTGTTCATAATGTTTGTGGTCGAATGATTCTCAGCACCGTTTTTATAGGTGTACTCTGACGTTAACACAACGCTGTTGTTGGCATTGGCTGTCGTAACGCTGGATATCCTGCCGAAATCATCTTTTTCACTTGTCACAGTTACCCCGTCATTGCTGACAAAGGCGTTACCGTCCGCGTCAGTGCCCTTTGTAATGGTTCTGACCGCATTGTCAACCGC
>JAFUUV010000154.1 GCA_017471345.1 Ruminococcus sp. | reverse complement strand
TGGAAGAAGTTCCTTGCGGTATTTGGCGGTGTTTCGCTTTTGTTTGGTATACTTGTCAATCTCGAAATCATCCGTTTTTCATTTCCTTTCTGGGTAAGAGGACTTTTGGTTATCATTCCGGCAGGCTTGTTAATGCTCTCGCTGAGCAGTCTTACCGAAAAAAAATTATCTTCCGTTCAACCGTCGAAGCTTTCCAAGCGTACCATGATTGCCACCATCATCATCCTGTTGACAATTCCGGTTACCATTTTTATCGGTACCGTTTATTTGGACGACCAACGGTATCTGTTTATTTCTCTGTTGGTTTTGCTGGAATGTATGCTGCCGTTTTTCCTGATTTTTGAAGGAAGAAAGCCGCAGCCGAAGGAGCTTGTTATCATCGCGGTGATGTGTGCGGTTACGGTGGCGGGACGTTCTGTTTTTGCGGCTCTGCCGCAGATCAAGCCGGTGTTAGCCTTGATTATCATCTCCGGCGTCGCGTTTGGCGCGGAATCAGGCTTTATGGTCGGAGCCGTCACCATGTTGGTCTCAAATATCTATTTTGGTCAGGGAGCGTGGACGCCTTGGCAGATGTTTGCGGCAGGGATTATCGGCTATGTCGCCGGAATACTCTATCAAAAAGGTTTCTTGCGGCGCAGCAGAAACGCCTTGTGCGTCTTTGGCTTTATCGTAACCATCTTAATCTATGGTTTGATTATGAATTTCTCCACCATTGTATTGACGCGTGTTTCCATCACGTGGGAATCGTTGCTGGCGTTTTACGCACAAGGATTGCCCTTTGATATCATCCACGCGTTTTCTACCATGACAATTTTATTTTTTGCCGCTGAACCCATGCTCCGGAAGCTGGATCGGGTCAAAACAAAATACGGTTTATTGCAAAGGGAATAGACAGAGTTTGCTCAATCTGATATAATATAATTATAAAAATCAGCGGAGGGTTCATTATGAGCGTCATCGGAGAGCAAATCAGGAAGTATCGTATCAAAAACGGTTACACACAAGAGCAGTTAGGGCAGATGATTGGTGTGACAACGCAAGCTGTTTCCAAGTGGGAACGCGGCGGTTTGCCGGACACCGATATTTTGCCGCTGATCGCACAGTCGCTCGGTGTAAGTATCGACGCGTTGTTTGGATATAATGATGAAAATGAGATGCTGCATCTGGCGCGAAAAATCAACCATATGCCCGATAAAGAAGCCTATCGCTATGCCTTTGAAATATGCTGGGCAATGGAAATCGGATTGATGCGTGATATTTCTTTGATGGAAAAATTCGTCAATTTCTTTTCCGAAGAGCACCACCAATCCGCGAAGTTGGATGACTATTACTCAAAAATTATGACAGACGGCGGAATGGCGACCGCGCGTATTTCTCCGGATTTCCGTCACTTCTTTCTGATGACGGAGCCTGCTGACAGCATTAAAAACCATATTGGCAACCCGGATGAATTAAGACGTGTTTTTGAAGTATTTTCGGATGAAAAATGCCTGCGGATTCTTTGCAGTATGTACACGCGTCTGAACTATCCTGTGACGGAAGATGTTCTTATCCGCCAAACCGGAATGGACAAAGCAGATTTTGAACGCTGTATGGAAATTCTATGCGAAAACTGTCTTGCGACAAAGTCTCCGGTTGTTACGCTTGACGGAGAACAAAATGCGTATCAGTTTTCGCAGGAAAGCTCTGTCATTCCCTTGCTTTGCATCGCAGATGAAATTGTAAAAAATATAAAAAAGGATTACTGCGATTTTGTGATTTCCTTTGAACGCAAAAAGCCTTTAATGTAATCATTTTCAACCGCCGTTGTACTTAAAAAACGGCGGTTGATTTTCTTCAAGAGAGGATTGTTTGTTTCAATCATATTCTTGCGCTATCATATAGACAAATGAATAGATGATTTTTATGATGAAAAAACTATATTGTGCGGAGCCATGTGTCTCAGTGCGCTGACTGCCTGCAACAAATCCGGAAACAATGCTCAACAGAGTGAAACAAAAGCGGCACAAAAGGAAGTCGGTGCGGGTAAACCACAAAGAGAAAACCCCTGAAGGTAATTTCAAAACCTTCAGGGGTTTTTGCTCAGTATGAGATAATTTCGTAACCGTCCTCGGTAACGAGCACCTGTATCTCCCATTGCGCAGAGGGGAGACCGTCACGGGTGTAAATTGTCCAACCGTTCTTTTCGTCAGT
>JAFUUV010000153.1 GCA_017471345.1 Ruminococcus sp. | reverse complement strand
CGAATTGCGCAAAGAATCGCGCAGCTCTTCGACGGAAGGCGGATCGCCGAGCAACTGATGCAGTCCCTGTGCCAACGCAACAACCTGTTCGCTGTCACGTCCGGGGACGCGGTAGCCCTTGCGGTATCTGCTGATGGTTCCTTCCGATAAGCCCGAAGCTATCGCCAGCTCCTTGCTTGAACACTGTGCCTGCAGAATGTAGTCATTCAAAAGATTCTGGAAAGTCATAAATCATTTCCCCATTCTGTATATGGTAGCATTCTTTTCATTACTGAGATTATACCATAAAAAATTTTACTTTTGTGAACTATTTCCGATTTGTCAATGACAGTTCGGTTGGAAAAATTGACATTTTTGTCAGTTCACGGGTGAGTTTTTAGGGAAATGATGATAAAATTTTACAAAATTTGCATTATGTGTCAGAATTCAATAATTTTTTGCAAATCAATAAAATACATCCTGATTTTATTTTTATTCATTTTGGCAGAAAGATTTTTACATCCCGCGCTCCTGCAAAAACGCGGACAATTTGTCCACCGTCACCTCAATATCGTCATCGGCGGCAACCTCTATCCGCAGGTCGGCATAGCCGGCATACAGCGGAGAACGGGCGCGGAACACATCCTCAAGCGTTTCGTCGGGGCGAAACACAATGCCGCGGGTACGGATATTGCGGACGCGACGGCTGATTTCGGAAAAGGGCACATCAATGTAAACCACCGTACCGATTTCGCGCAGATGCGCCATCGCGCGTTCGCTGAGCACCATCGAGCCGCCGGTGGCGACAACGGTGTGATCGCAGCAAAGCGTCTCTCCCACCGCCTCCTCCAATCGCAGAAAAGCCTCTGTGCCATCCTCGTCCAAAATTCTTTGCAACGGCTTTCCTGCGCGGCGGCTGATCAGCAGGTCGGTATCGGTAAAGGCATAGCCGATTGCCTTGGCAAGCAGCACGCCCAGCGTGCTTTTGCCGGAACCGGGCATACCGATTAAAATCAGATTCTTCATCAGACAATACGGATATTCAGCGAGTCGGTGCTGGAGGTCGGGACGGTCTTGTTGGAGGAAAGCACCACAACGGTGTCACCCTTCTTGACCAGACCGGTGCTGACCGCTTTTTCAATTGCCTGCGCGGTGATGTCGTCGCTGGTGAGCTTTTCCTCGCCGAGCATAGCGGTAACGCCCCAGTTGAGACTGAGCTTGCGGCAGACATTTTCGCTGGTAACAACGGCGATGACCGGCACCTCCGGACGGTAGTGCACCATAGCGCGGGCAACGCGGCCGGTAGCGCTTTCGACGATAATCGCCTTGGCGCCGACCTCAACGGCAATTGCCTTTGCCGCCTTGCAGATACTGCCGCGGAACACGTTCTGATCCTTGATGGCGTGCTTCTCCACATATTTTTGGAGCGCGTCAAATTCGCCGCTGCGCTCCGCCTCGGTGCAGATATCATTGAGCGCACGGACGCTTTCAATCGGGTATTTACCGGCAGCGGACTCGCCGGAGAGCATGACGGCGCTGGTACCGTCGTAAACGGCGTTGGCAACGTCGCTGATTTCCGCACGGGTGGGACGCGGATTGGTGGTCATGCTTTCCAGCATCTGGGTGGCGGTGATGACATACTTGCCCTTCGCGACGCATTTGCGAATCAGGCGCTTCTGAATTTCGGGCAGCTTGATAAATGGAATCTCGACGCCCATATCGCCTCTGGCAACCATGATGCCGTCGGCATAGTCCATGATTAAATCCATATCGTCCACGCCGCCCTGATTTTCAATCTTGGCGATGATTTCAACGTGCTCATAGCCAAGGCTGTCGATAAAGTCGCGCAGCGTACGCACGTCCTCATGGTTTCTGACAAAGGAAGCCGCCACCACATCGGCTCCCTGCTCCAGACCAAATTCGATATCGCGTCTGTCCTGCGCGCTGACATAGGGCATATTGATATGATAGCCGGGAATATTGATGCTCTTGCGGTTTTTCAGCTCGCCGCCCTTGTTGACGCGGCAGACAATGCGGTCGGGATAGACCTCGCGGACGATGATGGAGATGATGCCGTCGTCAAGCAGCAGCTCACGGCCGATGGCGGCGCTGCCCTCCTGGAAAAAGATATCCACCAACTTGGGATAGGAAATCGCTACGCCATCATAATCGCCCTCGTCGCGCTTTTTGTAAAGCGTAAAGTCCATGCCTTCCTTCAGCGTCGCCTTGCCGTCGCGGAAGGTGGCAACGCGCACCTCTGGACCTTTGGTATCAAGCAGGATGGCGACGTTTTTGCCGCTTTCCTTAATCGCGTTGCGGATGTTGCGGAACACAACCGCAAGCTCCTCGTGCGTGCCGTGAGACATATTCACGCGGGCAACGTTCATACCGGCGTTAATCATCTTCATCAGCATTTCCTTGGTATTACAGGCAGGTCCTACCGTACAGACTATTTTTGTTTTTCTCAATGGTTACTCCCCCTTTGCGGATAAAAAATATTGATACAACATACTGTTCTTATTATACAATATCCCTTTCGCAATTTCAATAATTAGATGATAGATTTTTTAGGTTTTATGTGAAA
The DNA here is from genome assembly GCA_017471345.1 of Ruminococcus sp. GTDB lineage: Bacteria > Bacillota > Clostridia > Oscillospirales > Acutalibacteraceae > Ruminococcoides. Next base: position 44,974 of record JAFUUV010000153.1, on the reverse strand, counting down.
AAGACAAAATTCCCCAAAAAGTCTCTGCGACGGCAGTCTTTCGCAGAATGGCAATTTATTTTTCTTATCCATGAGAAAGCAGGCAAACCGAGGCGAAAATTAATGTATTTTTTTATTTTATCACCCAGAATTCACACTCAGCGGTCATTTTATTGATTTTTTTGGGAAGTTGTGAAATTGACCTTTATTTTTTCTGTTTTATTTGATATAATAACAATGACCAATAACACAAAGGAAGTGGCTATTTTGAAGTATGTACCCAAGCGTGCTTTTGTTGTCGCCGCGGCAGCGGCGCTGGCGGCAATGCTGGCAACGGCAAGCGTGCTGTCCGGCTGCGGCGGAAACGGCTCTGAAGAAACAAGCGAGACCAAGGTCATCACCGAAACCCAGATTGTCACCCGCGTGGTTGACGGCGTGTTTACGGATGAGGAAGGCAATATCATCCGCGACAAAAACGGCGAACCGATGACCGCGCCGCCCGGCACTCCCGATACCGACGCGAAGGAAAAAAGCGAAAGCGCGGCGGAGAAGTCCGAGAGCAAAAAGGACAGCGAGAGCAAAGCCTCCGAGAGCGAGAAAAGCGAAAAGCAGGAGTCGCAGGAATCGCAGAAGAAAGACAGCGACAACCGCTCCTCCGACAGCAGCACAGCCGAAAAGAAGGATACCGAGAAAAAGAGCGGCAACGCAGGCAGCGGCACCCTCAAGCTCGGCGGCAAAACCTTCAATGTCGGCGACACCGTCACCTGCACCTACTCCCTGACCTGTCCGGACAACTTCATCAACTATCAGGCGACGCTGAACTATGACAGCAGCGTTCTGCAGGCGACCGGCGCCAAAATGCAGGGCGACGCCTCCAGCGGCAGCGTTGTCAATTACAAGCTGGACGGTAAAGTAAAGTTTAACGGCATCTTCCTCGGCGGCTACGATTACTCCGACGGCGGCAAATTTATGACCGTCACCTACGAGATTGTCGGCACCGGCTCCACCTCTCCCGAAATCAACTGGGAGGTTGTCACCGACGACGACAACAAAGCAATGGTCGTCAACGGCGATATCAGAAGCAACTTCAAAATCAGCGAAAGCTACGAATAATCACAGAAAAACGGAAAGGCTGGCACATCAACCTTTCCGTTTGTATTTTAAATCGCTATTTTAAATCGCTATTTCCGCAATTATCTTCTGAATCACGGTCACGTCGTCGATGGAAACAGTGCCGTCGCCGTTGGTATCGGCGGCGGAGAGCTGACAGTCGGTCAGCGTTTCCATTTCCGTCAGATATTTCTGCAGCAGCGTCGCGTCGTTGATGTCCACCCTGCCGTCGCTGTTGACGTCGCCGCGAAGCGGACAGCTGCCCTCGTGGCGGTAGACCGCCTGACGCAGCGTACAGGCGTACCAGCCGGTATGGACGGTCTGCTCGGTATCGTGCAGCGCGGCGGCATTCACCCGGTCGTCACGCGCCGGAAGGTAGCACGCCACACCGCCGACGGAAACGGTTTTGTCGGCGGAATAGGTGTACATCGCGTCATCCCAGCCGCGCAGCCAGCTGTGTCCGTCGTCATCGCGGTAAACCGGCCACTCGCTCATCTCCACGGTTCCCTGCGTGATAAAGGCGGCAGGGGCGCCGGCATAGACAGGCGTATATCCTTCCGCGCGGAGCACCTCGGGATTGACGTCAGTGATTTCGGTATCCGCGTAAAAATACCCCTCATCCGCAAGGTACGTCAGCGGTACAAGGTCATGCCGCGTCACGCCGTCCTGCTCGTATGACGTCATGGCAAAAACCTCGCCGTCACGCTCCCAGCGGTCGCCGCGAAGGGCGTAATCCTCGAAGGAGGCGTTCTCGTCATAGAACCGCAGGCGCGTTTCCTCAACGGTCGTCCGCAGCATATAGGAAAAGTCGGCGTCGGGACGTTCAAATTCCTCGTCGGGCACCTGAAAATCCGCTAAGCCGGCGAGATACGCCTCGCCGGTTTTTTCATCAAAGCGCACCTGCGCGATATTCGCGCCGGACTGCCTTCCATCATCAAAGGTACCGGTTTCCACATAGATGTCATCGGGATGACCGCGCCGCTGCAAACGCGGAAAATCGCACCGCTCATTGCCGGCGGCACCAACGGGATAGCGCCAGCAGGTGTAGTATACATTGTCCTGCTCCTCGCTGCTGAGGATTATGTACCCGTTCTGCGCAAGTGTTTCGCCCGTCAGCTCCACTCTGCTGAAGCTGACGTCGGTGCGGTAAATTCCGCTGTCCGCGTCCCACAGCAGGCGGTATACCGTATAATCCGCCGTATCGCCTGCCTTCACCCCGACATAGACGCCGGCGGGATCGGCAGCGCGGAAGAGCTGTACGCCCGATTCGCCGCGGCTTTCACGATCGTTCCACGACGCGGTGTAATACACCGGCGCGGGCTGCGGTTCGGTGACGGTCTGATACTGCGCCTCAAACGCCGCGCGCGTCAGTTTTTTGCCGTCGGCGCCCGCATTGTCGCGGAAGGTGGGGTCAACAGCATACGCGCCGAGCGCGTCCACATACACATAGCGCGTCACATAAACAGTGTCGGGATCATCCGACGCCGTCTCGGCGGCGTATACTCCCTCTGTATCGGCAAGCGCGTGGACGCGCGTACCGTGAGTGACCGCCTTGCCGGCGTCGCTGACATAGGCGACGCGCAGGGCTTCGGCGCACTGATAAACATCTTCCTCTAAAACGACGCCGTCTGCAGCCACACCGTCCGCCGTAAACACCGTGTTGGCGTCGGGGTGGTTCAGATAGGCGCTGAACACCAGCCCGTCGGTGCCGTACAGCGTCGCGGAGACGCTCTTGTCAATACAAAAACGCTTGTTCTCACCGCCACCGTGCGAGGTGACAGCGGCAAGACCATGCTGCCGCTCATTGACCGTCAGCGCACCCGTACCCGTCAGTCGGACAGAGGTGCCGACGCTGCCGTCATCGATGACAATGCCGCCGAGCGCACAGTCGCCCTCGACGGAAATACAAAAATCATCACCCATATCGCGCAGCAGCAGCGTCGCGTCCGCCCATTGCGCCGCGTGCAGCGTGAGCGTATTGGTGTCGGCGTGATACACGGCGGCGTCGGAGGATACCTGCCGCTGTGCGTCGCGGCAAAACAGCAGACGGTCGTCGGCGTCATAAACACTGATGCCGCCTGCGTCAACAGCCGTCGCGCCAACCGTCACCGGTGCCGCCATCAAAGACGCCGCCGTCAGCAGCGCCGTAAATATCTTCATGAAATATGCTCCTTTCCGGAAAGTCCCTGACCATTATAGTACAGTTTTCCGCGTGTGTAAAGAGCACGTGTCGAAAAACACTTGCAGTTCGGCGCGAAATGTGGTAAAGTATAAGGAGTTACTTTAGACGAAACGGGTGTGTATATGAGCAGAACGCGAACCGTCGTAAAGGTCGGTACCTCTACGCTGACCTACGAAAACGGAAAAATGAATTACCGGCGCGTCGAAGCGCTGTGCAAGGTGCTGTGCGATTTGCACAACAGCGGCGAGGATATCCTGCTGGTGTCAAGCGGCGCCATCGGCGTCGGCATGGGAAAAACCGGACTTTCGCGCCGTCCCGAGGAAACCGAAAAAAAGCAGGCGCTCGCCGCAATCGGACAGTGCGAGCTGATGTTTATGTACGACAAGCTCTTCGGAGAATACAACCATAATATCGCGCAGATTCTGCTGACCGCCGACGTGGTGGAAGCGGAGCATACGCGGCAGAACATCGCCAACACCATCGAAGAGCTGTTGAAAATGGACATTATTCCGATTTTCAACGAAAACGACACCGTCGCCATCGACGAGCTGTACGGCAACAATATCGGCGACAACGATATGCTGTCGGCAATCGTGGCGCGGATTGTGGAAGCGGACAGGCTGGTGATTCTGACGGACATCGACGGCTTGTACAACGCCAATCCGCGCACCAACCCCAACGCGAAGAAGCTGGATGTGGTCCAAAGCATCACCACCGAAATTTTAGAAATGGCTGCCGGCACCGGCTCTAACCGCGGCACAGGCGGCATGGTCACCAAGCTGCAGGCGGCGAATTACGCCACCAAATGCGGCACAGAGGTGCACGTTGTCAACGGCAGCGACCCCTCTATCCTCTATACAGTATTTGACGGCGGCTGTCCCGGCACGAAGTTTTTGGCAGCACGCTGAGAAAAGGAGATAACAACATGACACAATTAGAAATGATGGGAGCGGCAGCGAAAAAAGCGTCACGCTTCCTGATGAATGCCGGCGCGCGCAAGGACGAAGCACTGCTTGCCATCGCAAAGGCACTGCGCGAAAACTCCGGCGCGATTATCGCGGCAAATGATATTGACATTGAAAACGGCAAGGCGGCAGGTCTGACCGACTCTCTGCTCGACCGCCTCAGACTCGACGCAGCCCGCATCGAGGGCATGGCGGCAGGCGTTGCCGAGGTGGCGGCGCTGCCCGATCCCATCGGACGCGTGCTCGACGGCAGAACGCTGAAAAACGGCTTGAAAATCGAAAAAGTCAGCGTCCCGATGGGCGTTATCGGCATCATCTACGAAGCGCGTCCGAACGTGACCTCCGACGCGGCGGCGCTGTGCCTGAAGGCAGGCAGCGCGGTCATTCTGCGCGGCGGCAAGGAAGCGATTCACTCCAACCGCGTGATTATGGACACAATGCGCGCTGCCATCCGCTCCGTCGGCTTCCCCGAGGACTGCATCGCGCTGGTGCAGGACACCTCGCGCCAAAGCGCGACCGAGCTGATGCAGCTTACCGACTACCTCGATGTGCTGATTCCCCGAGGCGGCGCCGGACTGATTCGCAGCGTCGTCGAAAACGCCAAGGTGCCGGTGATTGAAACCGGCGTGGGCAACTGCCACGTCTATGTGGACGCGAGCGCCGATGTGGACATGGCGGCAAACATCATCTTCAACGCCAAAACCTCGCGTCCGTCCGTCTGCAACGCGATTGAAACCGTGCTGGTGCACAAGGACATCGCCACCAAGGCACTGCCTGCCATCAAGGCGCGGCTGGATGCCATGCACGTGGAAATCCGCGGCTGCGAAACGACAAAAAGCATCCTCGGCGACAGCGTGATTGCCGCCACCGAGGACGATTACGCGAGAGAATTTCTCGACTATATTCTCGCCGTCAGGGTTGTGGACAGCCTTGACGCGGCGATTGACCATATCGCGGCATACAGCACCGGTCACAGCGAGAGCATCGTGACCTCCGACTACGCGGCGGCGGAAAAGTTTACCGCCTGTGTAGACTCCGCGGCGGTGTATGTGAATGCCTCCACACGCTTTACGGACGGCGGCGAATTCGGTCTCGGCGCGGAAATCGGCATTTCTACCCAGAAGCTGCACGCCAGAGGTCCGATGGGACTCAACGAACTGACCTCCATGAAATTCATTATCAAGGGCAGCGGACAGATTCGCTGACCGCCGACTCTTTTTACACCAGCATATACACCAGTGCGAGCAGCAGCCCGGGGTCGCTGTTCTCGTCCATGAGGAGGAGCAGGAGCATCAGCAGCAGGCTGCGCTCACGGTCACGGAAGAACAGCTCCAGCACGCCGCCCTCCTTGGGCGGCACAACGGGCTTCGGCGGCGCCGGAGGCTCCGGCTTTGACTCCGGTTTGGCTCTGGTTTAGGTTCCGGATGCGGCGGCGGACGACGTTCCTGTTGCTGCTTCATCTGCCTTGCGCGCGCAAGGGCTTCTTCCTCAAAGCTCGGCATACCCCACCCCCGTCAGAAAAACAATCCGCTGTCCTTCAGCAGCGGTATCATCTTAATCAGCTTCATCAGCCGCTGCGCCTGTTCCAGACGGCGGCGCTTTTCCTCACCCAGAAACGGACGCAATGCCCCCAGCAGACGGCTGACCTCGTCGTCGGCGGCTGCACCGCTCATCAGCGGCGCCAGCGACTGCAGCGCACCGAGTCCCTCCTGCGGCGTGGGCTTCGGCTGCGGCGCGGGATTTCCGAGCCCAAGCTGCTCACCTAAGCTCTGTACCTGCTTCATCGCCTCGGGATTGCTGAGTATCTGATTGAGCGCATCCTGCATTTCAGACATAACACCGACTCCTTATTGCTGTTGCAGCATTTTCAATATTGCCTGTGCCTGCGGCGATTCGAGCAGCTTTTTCTGCTGTTCCGGATTTTTCAGCAGCTCGCGCACCTGCGCGTTGTCGCAGTCCGTATGCTGCAGCAGGCTGTCCACATCACCGCGCTGCGCGGCGCTTTGCACCTCATCGGGCGACAGGCTGAGCTTCTTTGAAAGCTGTGTCAGCAGCTCGTTCATTTTGTCAGACATAAAACCACCTCATTTCATACTATGTCAGAACGGAGAAAATATGCGTATTTTAGTTCTTTCCGATACACACGGCGACTTTTACTCCATGATGAAGGCGATTGACGCTACCGCCGACGCCGAGGTCATCATCCACTGCGGCGATGGCAGAGAGCAGATTGAAACGCTGATAGAAAAATTTCCCGAAAAACAAATCATCGCCGTTCGCGGCAACTGCGACTGGGGTTCCCGATTTCCCGACGTGCAAACCGCCGAGGTGGCAGGCAAAACGATTTTTGTCACCCACGGCAATCTTTATCAGGTCAAATTTTCGCCGTATCAGCTTATCTGCGCCGGACGTGAGAACCACGCGGACATCGTCTGCTTCGGCCACACTCACTGCGCCATGACGGACTACGAGGACGGAATGTACATCCTCAACCCCGGCTCGTGCCACGGCTACGGCGCCACCTTCGGTGTGATTGACATCACCCCCAAGGGCGAAATCGTCACCAACATCGTCAAAGTTGACGACCTTCTGACGCGCTGAGGAAGATGATGAACCGGTGCGGATTTGAATTTGACAGCGGCACAAACGCGCGTGTGCAGCGGCTGACGGAGTCGGGCAGACTGCCGCACGCTGTAATCATCGAGAGCCAATCGCCCGAACAGGCGGAGCAGCTTGCCGATTTTTTTACGGCGTACACTGTCTGTGAAGCGGCGGAAAAGCCTTGCGGCGAATGCCGCCAGTGCCGTCACGCGCTGGCGCATACCCACGCGGATGTGCTGATTTTAGAGCCTGAAACCAAGAGCAAAACAGGCATTTATTCCATTGAACAAATCCGCGCCCTCGCCGTGGACGCTCAGATACGCCCCAACGACGCGGACGCGAAGGTATATATTTTCAGAGAAGCGGACAAACGGCTTCCGGAGGTGCAGCAAAACGCCTTTCTCAAGCTGTTGGAGGAGCCGCCGCAGCGCGTGTTCTTCTTTCTGCTGACGCAGAGCGCGCAGGCGCTGCTGCCGACCATCCGCTCGCGCTGTACCGTACTGCGCATGGGCGGCGAGGGCGCTGTTTCCGAAACCGCGCTTGAAAAGGCAAAGGCGATTGTCGCAGGCATCATCTCGCCGCGCGAGTACGACCTGCTGACAGCATTACGGGTACTTGCCGACAAAAAGACGGACAAAAAACTGCAGGCTGAAATATTGGACGCCGTCAAGCTGCTGCTGCGCGACGCCATGGTATTGCTGTCCGGCGGCAGTGTGCAAACCGACCGTGAGCTTGCCGGCAAGGCAGCCGCGAAGCTGACGCGCAAAAAAATATTAGAGATGCTGGAGCTGACAGACAGCTGCGGCTACCGCATCCGGCAAAACACCAACATCAACCTCCTCACAACATGGCTGTGCGGAGAATACAGGAGGATATTATGGCAGAGGTAATCGGAGTACGATTCAAGGAAGTCGGCAAGGTGTACTACTTTGACCCGCTTGACAATAAACTCGGCATCGGCGACAAGGTGATTGTAGAAACCGCGCGCGGACTCGAATGCGGCGAGGTCGCCATGCCCAACAAAACCGTTGACGAAACGGAGCTGACGCATCCGCTCAAACCGCTTGTGCGGATTGCCACCAAGGAGGATTTGCAGCGCGTCGAGGAAAACCGCCGCAAGGAGAAAAGCGCCTTCAAAATCTGCGAGGAGAAAATCGCGAAGCACAAGTTGGTGATGAAGCTCGTCAACGTTGAATACACCTTTGACAACAGCAAAATTATCTTCTACTTCACCGCCGAGGGCAGAGTAGACTTCCGCGCCTTGGTCAAAGACCTCGCGTCGGTATTCCGCACCCGTATCGAGCTGCGCCAGATTGGTGTGCGCGACGAGGCGAAGATGGTCGGCGGACTGGGCATTTGCGGCAGACCGTTTTGCTGCAGCCGCTTTATGGGCGAATTTCAGCCGGTTTCTATCAAGATGGCAAAGGAGCAGGGGCTGTCCCTCTCTCCCACCAAGATTTCCGGCACCTGCGGCAGACTGATGTGTTGTCTGAAATACGAGCAGGAAGCCTACACCGACCTGCTGCGCCATACCCCCAAGGTCGGTGCGCTGGTGAATACCCCCGAGGGCAAGGGTATCGTGGTTGAAAATAACCTGATTGCCCGCACGCTCAAGGTCAAGCTGGACAACACCCCGGCGGATGTCGGTCCCAAGACCTTCAAGGTGCGCCAGTGCCGGATTATCAAGGACGGATTCATCAAAGTAGACAAAAAAGACTTGGAAAAATTGAACGGATTAGAGTAATTCTATTTGGTGAAGCTGTTGCTAACCAAAGTCAAATTAACTGTGAATCAGTCATATATTTGTTGAAAACATAAAATTTTACCCGCCCTCTTGATTTCATCGGAATAGATGATATAATAGAATTGAAATCTAATCAAGGAGGCAATGACCTATGGCATATGTTATTAACGATGAATGCATCATGTGTGGTGCTTGCGCAGATGAGTGCCCCTGCTCTGCGATTTCCGCGGGCGACGGCAAGTACGTAATCGACGCTGACGCGTGTGTAGATTGCGGTTCCTGCGCGGAAGCTTGTCCTGTTGGCGCTCCTCAGGAGGGCTGATTCCGGACTTTCCGAATCAAATGCATCGGCGGCAAGGATTTTATGTCCTTGCCGCCTTGTTTGTTATGGGCGGCCGTCTGTTTGCAGAGGCGCCCTGAAGTGGGAGGCAATATGAGCGAAAGCAGGCTCGAACCGCTGGGCGGCGGTATGCACGTCTGGGTGTCGGACGCGCACCATTTTTCAACCGATACCATTCTTCTCGCCCATTTTTCGCAGCCGAAGGGACGCAAGCAATGCGTTGACCTCGGTACCGGCTGCGGTACCATTCCGCTGCTGTGGCTGCGCGAAAACAAGGAGCTGCGCGTCACCGCCGTAGAGCTGCAGGAAGAGGCGTGTGCGCTGACGCAAAAAAGCATTGCGCACAACCAAATCGGCGACAAGCTGACGGTGCTCAACGCCGATTTGCGCGACCTGAAGGACAAACTGCCGCTCGGCTGCTTTGACGTTGTCGCGTGTAATCCGCCCTACAAGCTCGGCGGCAGCGGCATCGAAAATCCCGACAGCGCGAAGCTGCTGGCACGGCACGAAGCCGCCTGTACGCTGCAGGATATCTGCCGAACCGCTTCCGGTCTGCTGCAATTCGGCGGACGGTTCTGCGTCTGTCAGCGTTCCGAGCGGTTAGCGGACGTTATGGAAGCGATGCGGGAGTTTGCTATCGAACCGAAAACCCTGCGACTGGTGCAGCAGCGGCAGACCAAAGCGCCGAAGCTCTTTTTGCTGGAGGGCAGAAAAGGCGGCAAACGCGGCTTTCTCAACGTTTTGCCGACGCTGTTGATTGAGGACGAAAGCGGCGGCTTTTCGGCGGAAATGATGGCAATTTACGGCGATTACAAAAACAACAATCATTAAGAGGTACGTTATGTCAGGAATTTTATACGTGACGGGCACGCCCATCGGCAATCTCTCCGACCTCTCCCCCCGCGCGGCGCAAACGCTTGCGGAGGTTGATTTTATCGCGGCGGAGGATACGCGCGTCACGCTCAAGCTGCTCAACCACCTCGGCATCAAAAAGCCGATGGTCAGCTACTTCGAGCACAACAAGCGCGAACGCGGCGAAATCATCTGCGCGCGCATTGAACAGGGCGAGAGCTGCGCGATTGTGACCGACGCCGGAATGCCCTGTGTGTCCGATCCGGGCGAGGACTTAATCAAGCTCTGCGCCGAACGCGGCATCCGCACGGTTGTCATCCCTGGACCAAGCGCGGTGATTGCCGCCCTCGCGGTTTCGGGGCTGGAAACCGGACGCTTTTGCTTTGAGGGCTTTCTCAGCGTCAACAAAAAGAGCCGTGGCGAGCATCTGCAAAGCCTGCAAAACGAACACCGCACCATGATATTTTATGAAGCGCCGCACAAGCTGCCAGCCACCCTGCGCGACCTGTACCAAACCTTCGGCGACAGAAGGCTGAGCATTGTGCGCGAGCTGACAAAGGTGCACGAGGAAGTCATCCGTACCACCACCGCCGAAGCCGCCGCAACATACGCGGACGGCAGCGTCAAGGGCGAGATTGTTCTTGTGCTTGCCGGTAAGCCGCAGGATGACAACGACGAAACCTGCACCCTTGCGGAAGCGGTCGCGCTTGCCCGACGACTGATTGCGGACGGAGAAAAGGCGACCGAAGCCGCCAAAAACGCCGCCGCGATGACGGGCTATAAAAAGAACGAAATTTACAGGGAGCTGATGGGATGACCTATTCGGAAGCACTGGATAAAATTCACTCGCTGCTGACCTTTGGCTCGCGCCCGGGGCTTGACCGTGTGCGCGAGCTGCTGCGGCGCATGGGCAATCCGCAGGACAAGCTGTCATACATTCATGTCGCCGGCACCAACGGCAAGGGCTCAACCTGCGCGATGCTTTCGGCGGTATTGCAGGCGGCAGGCTACAAAACGGGACTCTTTATCTCGCCGTACATCACTGATTTCCGCGAACGGATTCAGGTTGACAACCAAATGATTTCCGAGGAAACGCTGACGGCGGCGGTGGAAGAAACCTTCCCCTTGGTAGAAGCCCTGCGTGATGAGGGCGTCATCATCACGGAATTTGAGTATGTCAACGCGCTGGAGTTTTACATTCACGCGGCGGCACAGTGCGACGTGGTGGTGCTCGAAACCGGCATGGGCGGTCTGCTTGACTGTACCAACGTGATTTTGCCGCCACTGTGCGCGGTCATCACGACCATCGGGCTTGACCACACCGCGATACTCGGCGATACGATAGAAGCAATTGCCGCCCAGAAATGCGGCATTTTCAAGCAAGGCTCCCACGCCGTCACCTCGGCGCAGGACAGTCGCGCGATGGCAGTCATCCGGCAGACGGCAACGGAGCGGAAGCTTCCGCTGACCGAAAGCGCGTCAGCGGTCATTACGCCGCTCGAGGTCACTCTGCACGGCAGCCGTTTTCTCTATCGCGGCAGCGAAATCATGCTGCCGCTGTCCGGCGACCATCAACTTGAGAACGCCAAAACCGCTTTAGCGGCAATCGAAGTTCTGCGCGGCAATCACCTGCTTGCCATCAGCGACGAGGCGATTGTACGGGGCATGAAGCAAGCCGTCAATCCGGCGCGGCTGGAGCTGATCAGCGAGCAGCCGCCCATCCTGCTCGACGGCGCGCACAATCCCAACGGCATTGAAGCGCTCAAAGCGGCAATCGACCGCTTTCTGCCCGCGATCGACATCACCTGCGTGATGGGAATGTTGGCGGACAAGGACATCGACAGCTCGCTTGCGCTGCTTGACGGCGTTTTCTCACAGATATACACCGTGCCGATTGACAATTCCCGTGCCTTGGCGCCGGAGCTGTTGGCGAAAAAATGCGCCGCTCACGCCGCTGTCGCGCAAGCCTTTGACAGCCGTGAAGCCGCCATCGACGAAGCTGTTCGACGCGCGGTACAAAACAACGGCGCGGTGCTGATTTGCGGCTCGCTGTACTTAGCCGGCGCAGTGCGTCCCTATCTGCTTGCCAAGTATCATTGATAAAACATTTTTCTGCTTCGACAAGAGTAACCAAATTTTTTGCTCTATACTCATTATCATGGGTATAGAGCTTTTTATTTGGAAAGGATGTTGCAATTGCGAACGGAATTTGAAAACGGCATACTGACCGCCTATCTCGACGGCGAAATTGACCACGACGCCGCCGCGAAAATCAGGACGCGCGTGGACGCGTCGGCACAGGCGTTACGCCCGAGGGTGCTGTGTCTGGACTTCGGGAACGTAGGCTTTATGGACTCGTCCGGCGTCGGCTTGGTGATGGGACGCTACCGCATGATGAAGCTGACCGGCGGCACCCTGCGCGTCGTCAACGTACCGGACAGGCTCTACCGCGTATTTGCGCTGTCGGGCATTGAGGGACTGGGGGTGCTGCGATGAAAACGGTCAATGAAATGAAGCTGAGCTTTCCCTCCAAAAGCTGCAACGAAGCGTTCGCGCGGGCGGCGGTTTCGGCGTTTATCGCCATGCTCGACCCCACCGTCAGCGAGTTGAGCGACCTGAAAACCGCTGTTTCCGAAGCGGTGACGAACTGTGTGGTGCACGGATACCGCCGGGACAGCGGCACCATCCATATCAGCGGCAAAATTACCGAGGACAGGCGCGTCATACTGAAAATCCGCGACACCGGCGTCGGTATCGCGGACGTCAAACAGGCGATGGAACCGCTCTTCACCACCGCGCCCGAGGAGGAACGCGCCGGCTTGGGCTTTGCGGTGATGCAGAGCTTTTGCGACAAGGTACGTGTGCGCTCCGCCACGGGCAAGGGCACCACCGTGACGCTCGAAAAGCGGATTTCCGATGCAAGATAAAAACGCCCTCGCGGAGAAGCACCTCGGGCTGGTACACGCCTGCTGCAAGCGCTTTGCCGGCAAAGGGATTGAATACGAGGAGCTGTACGCGGCAGGCTGTCTGGGACTGAGCAAGGCGCTCAATCACTTTGAGCCGGAACGCGGCCTGCAGTTTTCCACCTACGCCTTTCCGGTGATTTTAGGGGAAATCAAGCGCCTGTTCCGCGACGGCGGCACCGTGCGCGTCAGCCGGAGTCTGCGCGAGTTAGCGCTGAAAATCAACCGTCTCAACCAAGAAAATGAGCTGCGAAACGGCACGGAAATGGCCGTTTCACAGCTCGCGCAGGCACTGCAGGTCAGCAGTGAAATGATTATCGAAGCGATGGACAGCGCAAGACCGGCGCTGTCCCTGACGGTGGCATACGACGAGGAGGGCAATCCGCAGCTGGATATTCCCATCCCCGATATACAGGAGGAAATTGCCGAACGGCTGACGCTGCGTGCGGCAATCGACGCGCTGCAGCCCAGCGACAAGGCGCTGATTGCCCTGCGGTATTTTCAGGGCAAAACGCAGGTGCAGACCGCTCAGCTGCTGCACATGACGCAGGTGCAGGTCTGCCGCAGAGAGAAAAAAATCCTCGGCTTCATCCGCGCGAAGCTTGCCGGTTAGTGAACCGACCGCTCAAAAAAGCCGCAGACCGCGTCCATAAACGCCGCGTCCGTCTGCGTGGCTATGGCGGCGTCCACGTGGCTGTAGAAATCGTCGAGCACCTCCTCGGGCAGCTCGCCGCCGCAAGCCTCGCGCAAATCATTCAGCTCGTCCTGCAGCTGCGCGACATACCGCGCCGCGTCGGCGGAAAGCCACTGATAACTGTGACCGTTGCGCCACCGATCGTCAATCAGCGTGCGGAAAACGCGCGGATTGTCCGCCTTTTCTGCATGGGCGTACAGGCTGAGGTCGTAGGGAATCACCTTGTCCTCGCTGCCGTGAACAATCATCACCGGTGTATCGCCGGTATTGACGCCGTCGAGAGCGCGGCTGTCCGCGTCGTCGCCGAACACAAAATAATTTTGCAGCCACAAAAACGGGTACTCGATATCCGCGAGCACGCCGACATATTCCTTCGCCTTGCCGTGCATGGTGCCGACGGGCGAATCAAAGCCGGACAGCGCAATCACCGCGTCCGCCTCGGCGTCCTCGAGCACGGCTGCCGCCGCGTAGCCGCCGAGACTGTGACCGTAGAGAAAGAGCGGCGTATCCCCCTTTTCCTGTCGTGCGTAATCAATCGCGGCAGACAAATCGCGCTTGGATTGCTGCAAGCCAACGCGGCTGTCGCCCTCGCTTTGGCAAGTGCCTGTCGCGTCGTAGGCAAGCACCGTGAAGCCGCTGTCGGCAAAGCGCATGATTTCCGGCAGATGGGCATCCGCGTCGGAGCTGATGCCCGGGGCGATAATCACCAGACCGCCGTGGTTGTCCTCGCCGTAGAAAAAGCCGGACAAGCGGTTCTCTCCCGACAAAAAGCTGACGGCGCGGCGGCGGTACCTTTGGCTGTCAATCAGCCGGTAGGAAATGCAGACATTCTCCGCAAGGCTGTCGCGGCGCGCGAACATCACCTGAAAAAACACCGCCGAGAACGCGACGGAACTGATGACAAACACCAGAACGGCGATAAGGAGCACAAGCAACACTCTCCTGACGACTCTTTTACGTTTCATGCTTCTACCTCCTATTCTGGACAAAACGGAAAGGAATATTCCGCTTCTCAAAGAATGACAGGGATCGCGTCCTGACCAATCCGCAGCGCGGGAGCTTTTGCTGGCACGCTCCGCCTGCGGCTCGGTCTGAACCGATCCCTACTGTTTTGTCTGATTGATTCTCTGTAAAAACGAGACGATTGTATCGTCGTACTTTTGCGTCGCGTTGGCACGCACACGCGAATGTGCTCCCTTGTCAAACCATACCAGCCGCTTGTACGGACTTTCGCACTTTTCAAAGAGCTGCTGCGCCTGATCGGGCGTGGAGTAGGTATCCTGACGGCTGTGAAGCAGCAGAATCGGCTTTTGCAGCCTGTCAATCCGCCACAGCGGACCGTCGCTGACAACATTCGCGCCGCTGAACAGGCGCATATACAGATACACCAGCGACTTCGCGACAAACTTGGGATGATGATCCTCAATCATATGATTGCGAAAGCTTTCGGCAAAGCGCGTATACATTCCCTCGCCGCAAATTCCCTCGATATAATCGGGACAATCCTCGTGGGTGAGGGCAAACAGCGCGACAGAGGAGCCGATGCAGATGCCGTGGAGGAAAACCGCCTTGTTGCCGAAATCCTCAACGAGAGAGCGGCTCCACGCAAAAATATCCCTGTATTCGCGGTAGCCCAGCGCGCAGAAAACGCCGTCGGAATAACCGTGCGCACGGTTGTCGATGACAAGCACATTATAGCCGGCGCGACGGTAGGGCTCGGCAAAGTAGTAGCAATATTTGAGCGATTCCATGCGTCCGGCAATGATAATGACCGCCTTTTCGCCGCCGAAATCGAAGTACTCGCCGGCAAGTCGGAGCCTGCCGCTTCTGACGGAAACCTCCTGCCGGTAATCCTCCCAGCGCTTGCCCCATTCCAGCCCTTCGTAGTACATACCGCTGTACTCCTCGTCGCCCTCTGGCAGCTTGACCTCTCTGCCCCATTTCTTTTTGGAGGTACGCACCAAAAGAACCGCGTAGATAATCCACGCGATCAGCAGCTCGGAAAAAACGATGAACGCCGCGACGCCAAGCAATACCCACAACAGAATTTGCAAACCATTCACTCCTTATGACAATCCAATCATCCAGCGGTAGACCTTCTGACCGCCGTCGATGAACTCCGCCTCCAACAGCGGAAATTCCTCCTCCAGCCGTTCACGGAGGGCTTCCGATTCGTCCTCGGTTACACCGGCGCCGCAGAAAACAACGCAGGTTTCGATGTCATCGATAGCGGGCACCAGCCGCAGCGCCTCCATCAGACACGCCGTGCTGTCGGTGTTGACGCTGACAATCTCGCCGTTGCGCAGAACGATTTCATCGCCGGCATGGCAGGTGAGCTGATGGAACGAAAAATCACGCGTGGCGGTGGTTTGCAGCAAGGTCGTAATGTTGCGCAAGCCGCTGCGCATGGAGCTGATGCGGAAATCCGTGACGTTTTCGGGCACGTCCATGGCAATGGCGAAGTAACCCTCCGCCACGGATTCGGAGGGCATGATATGAATCCGCTCGCCGCCGTAGAGCTGCGCCGCCTGCTGCGCGGCAAGGATGACGTTTTTATCGTTGGGAAAAACCACAATCGCGTCGGCGTCAATACGGCTGAACGCGTCTACAAACTCCTGCGCGGAAGCGTTCATGGTTTCACCGCAGCGGATGACGATGTCGCAGCCGAGCTCCTCGTACAGCTTTTTCAAACCATCGCCGTTGACTACGGCGACCATTGCCAGCGGCTTGTGCGGCAGACGGCGCTTTTGGGTGTCCTCGCGCATCACTTCGTTGTGCTGCAGCTGCATATTTTCAAGCTTGAAGGTCAGAAATTCGCCGTACTGACGGCTCAGCGCGATGACCTTTTCGGGACGGTGGGTGTGGATGTGCACCTTCAAACGCGAGCCGTCGCGCACCACCACCAGCGAGTTGCCGTAGACGCCAATGTCCCCGATATAGCGGTCGAGGTGGAACAGCTGAATATAGCTGCCGTTTTTGAGCAGCTGGAGAATAAACTCCATGCAGTAGCCGTCCTCAAAGCGGCTGTTTTCGTTGAACAGCGAGAAATCGACGCTCTGCACCGGTGCGGCAGCCGCCTTGACAGGCGGTTTTTTCTCGGGAACAATGTCGCCGTAGAGAAAGCCGAGCATCCCTTCAAAAATACAGATAAAGCCCTGACCGCCGCTGTCAATGACGCCGGACTCCTTGAGCACCGGCAGCAGCTCGGGGGTGTAGGCAAGTGTTTTCTTCATCTCGGCGATGTACATCGCGAGCAAATCCTCTATCGCGGTGGCGCGGTTGATTTGCGGACGGATATGCTCAATGCCCTCGCGGAACACCGTCAGCATGGTGCCCTCGACCGGTCGGATGACCGCGGCATAGGCGTTGCGGTAGCCGCGAATCAGGGCGTTGCGCAGCTCGCCGGGACCCGCCACCGCACAGCGTGCCAGCTCCAGCTGCATCCCCTTGAAGAACTGCGAGAGAATGACGCCGGAATTGCCGCGCGCGCCGAGAAGCATTCCTTCGCTGAAGCCCTTGAGATAATGCGCGAGAATCTCGTTGGACTTGGCATAGCGCAGACCGCCCTCGAGGGTGGCGCACATATTGGTGCCGGTGTCGCCGTCCGCGACGGGAAAGACGTTGAGCTTGTTGACCTCGCGCTCCCTCAGGCGCAGATTGGCAAGACCGCCGCGCACCATTTGTTCAAATTGTGTACCGTTGATTTTTCTGTTTTTCATATATACTCTGTCGTTCTCAGCCTTCCGCCTTGATGAGCCTTTCTACCAGCGTCTTTTCCTCGGTCAAGCCCTTGGAAATCGGCTTGCCGATGTAGTACGCCGCCATCAGCCCGGGACCGATGTTGATGCCGCAGAACGGAAAAACGTCAACAATGATGACCTCCTTGGGCTTGAAGCGCTCGCGAATCATCGCCTGATACTTTTCCGCCTGCGCGTAGCGGCTGGTCTGCGCGATAAAAATCGTCTGCTCGGAAGGATTCTCAATCGTGTTTTCAATGTAGTTAAGCAGGACGCTGTACGCCTTTTTGGCGCCCTTGACCTTGCCGATGACGGTGGTCAGACCGTTGTAATCGAATTCGCCGATGGGCTTGACGCCGGCAAGCTTGCCGAAAAACGCCTTGGAGTGCGTCAGTCTGCCCTTTTTGGCAACGAAGCTGAGGTCGTCCAGCCAACCGCACTGATGGATGCGGTTTTTGTTGTCCTCCAAATACGCGCCGACCTCGTCGATGCCGCGTCCCATCGCGCGGAGCTTGGCGGCGAGAATGACGAGCAAGCCGTGACCGATGCTGAAGCGCAGCGAGTCGATAATGATGATACGGGCGTTGGGGTACTGCCGGAGCACCTCATTTTTCGCCTGCGTGGCAAAGTCGCACGCGCCGCTGATACCGCCGGAGATGGTGATGCAGAGCACATCCTCACCCTTTTGGGCGTACTCCAAAAAGACCGCCTTGAACTCCTCGACATTGGGCGGCGCGGTGGAATAGCCGTCGGGATTTTTGCTCAGCTCCTTGTAGAACGTATCGCGCTTGCGCTCGTCCCAGCTCAAAAACGCCTCGACCTCGCCCTGCGGATAATGCAGGTGACCGAAGATGACGCGGATGTCGTATTCTTTCTGAAACGCTTCGCCGAGGTCGCAGGACGCGTCGGCGATGATGGCATATTTGCTCATAGAGACCTTCCTTTCGATAGATGGAGGGTGATGAAATCCTCCGTTTGTTGCATGACTTCCTCGCCGCCGGTGACATAAGCGAGAATATGGTCGGCATCCGGTACAAGAATCATTTTTTTCTCGCTGCCGCACGCTTCGTAGTTTTCTTTACAGTCGGAAACCGGCACCGTTCTGTCCGCCTCGCCGTGCAGGAACAACACGGGAATACGGGTGTTTTTCAGCGATTCTCCGACAGGCGTTTTGATATCCTCGTGCAAATCCTTCATCGCAATCAGGCGGATGACGGGCAGCAGCAGCGCCAGCGGCAGATACTTGGCGTGGCTGTCGCGGCCGAGCTGTCTGTAGGGCGAGGTGTAGGCGCAGTCAAGCACCAACGCGCGCACCTTTGGCTGGATAAACTGGTCGGAGGCATAGGCGAGCGCTGTCGAGCCCATGGAGGAGCCATAGAACACAATATCCTCTACCCCCTTGCATTCGGCGGCAAAATTCGCCCACCGCAGCAAATCATACTGCTCGGTGGTGCCGAGTCCGATGCGCTTACCGCCGCTGTCGCCGTGGCCGCGCTGGATGATGAACAGCAAATTCCAGCCGTGCTGATAAAACCGCTGTGCCTGCGCGCAGAAGTTGCTGATATAGGCGCCGGCGTAGCCGTGGACAAAAATCATCGTATGCGGAGAGTTCTGGTTGAAATAGCGTCCGTACAGCGTCACGCCGTCGCGGGCTTCAATGGAAACCGTCTCGCTGGGCTGCTCCTGCACAAAATGCTCGGCAGGCACTAACTGCTCGGAGAAGGGCGCGTAGCGCGTGCCCTCCAAATCGCGCTCGGTCAGCGGCGTGCTGCACGGCTTGCGCCCGAAGGCAAAGCGGTAGATAAATATCGCCGGCACCACGATGAACAAAATATACAGTAACAACAGAATCAGTAGAATAATCAGAAATACAGTCATAGTGAAGTGATGTGTTATTTTCCAAGCTTCTCGCGCCAGAATTGACGGATAGCGTCTGTCTGCTCGCTCTTTTTTTCGCCGAATACACATTCATAGGCAAAGTGCTCGCAGTTGTTGTGGATGATGTTGTAGCCACCCTCACCGAGACGCGCACGCGCTCTCCGAGCGGTTTCGGCAGGCGGCAGACGTTTTTTGCGTTCCCTGCGGTCGAGGACTGCCACCTCGACAATGTGACCGCAGGCAAAGGAATCGATATCAACGGAAAGCACGGTGACGACGGCGTTCTGCTCCTGATAGGCGGCAATCGGCGGATAGCCGAACTGCACCACCTCGTCCTCGCTGAGAAATACGCCGTAGTGATAAATCGAGCCGAGACGGATGCGAATCATATCGCCTGTCCGGCAGTCAGTCGGCTCCCATTTCATCGCAGCTTCCTCTCGATATAGTCAATCGCCTCGCCGACAGTGGCAAAGGCATTGACGCCCACATCGTCAAAGACGATGCCGAACGCCTCCTCGATGGCGATGACCATGTAAAGAATGTTGACGGAATTCATACCGAAATCCTCGCGCAGACGCGACTGCTCGGTGCAGTTTTCGGTAATCGCTAAATTGCCGCTGTCAGCGGCAACGAGCAGTTTTTTGAGTTTGTCGAAAATTTCCTGTCTTGTCATCAGCATTTTTTATATCTCACAATCTTCATACTCGGCGAACGCGCAAAGTCGCTGTCACGCACCACGATACGCGTCACGCGCTGAAACGCGGGCAGCGAGGCGTTGACCTTTTCAAGCTCCGAGAGAATAAATTCCTCGGGGTTTTCCTGCTCCATTTTGGAGAGCACCGTCTGACGCGGCACCACCTCAAGCGCGAGGAAATGCCTGCCGTTTTCGGCGACGTCCTCAAAGACCTGCGAATCCTGAATAAAGGGCAGGGCGTTGAAACGCGCCTCCAGTTCCGCCGGAGAAACATTTTCGCCGTTGGGGAGGACGATGACCTCCTTGGTTCTGCCGGTAATCCACAGCAAGCCGCGCTCGTCTATCCGCGCCAAATCGCCGGTGTGGAACCAGCCGTCGGCGTCAAAGCCGTTTTCGTCGCCGCCGATGTAGCCGTCCATCATGTTGTTGCCGCGAATCCAAAGCTCGCCGTCAACAATTTTGAGCTCCTGATGAGGATAAGGAAAGCCGACGGAATCCGGATAACGCAGCGCTTCGGGATTGCCCGAAACAAGGTTGGCGCTTTCGGTCAGCCCGTAGCCGGGCAGGAGCCTGACGCCGATTTTGTCGTACTCCTCCACCAAATACGGCGCCACAGCCGCCGCGCCGCAGATAATATAGCACAAGTCCTCGCCGACCATGTTTTTATGGAACTGCTTGGAGAGCGAGAGCGCCATCTCCGCCAGCGCCGGCACCAGCACCAGCACGGTGGGCTTGAAAACCGCGATGTCGCGGAACATATTCTTATTATTCTCGCAAATCCACAGCGCGCTGCCGGTGTAGAGCGCGGTCATCAGGTTGCGGATCAGACCGAATACGTGCGACAGCGGCAGCACAAGGAGATAGCGCTGGCAAAATACGGGATTGACGCCGTAGCAGCCGTTGACGGTGCCCTGCATCACCGCGCCGTGCGAGAGCAGCGCACACTTACTTTTGCCGGTGGTGCCGCCGGTGAACATCATAACGCAGGGGTCAGACGCATCGCGGTCGGTCATGGCAAGCATTTCGTCGCAGGTTTGGGTGATATCGAGCAGGGGCGTTTGGCACAGGCTGACATTTTCACGCAGCGCGGGCTGATAAACAATCGCGTCCACCGAAAACATCATCGAGCAGCCAAAGACGCTCTTCGCGTCGAGGTGCGGCGGCAGGATGACGGCGGTTCTGCCGGAGGTGACAACGGCAAGGTACGCCTTGACAAAGTCGTAGGAATTCGCGCTGAGAATACCGACACGCTTGGCGTCGGGCGCTGTACGCCGCAGCAGCGTGCGAAATCCGGCGACATCGCTGTCAAGCTGCGCGAAGGTATGGTGTGTGCCCTTCCAGACAATCGCGTCCCTGTCGGCAAACTCCGCCACACAATCGCGCCACATGGCGGTGACAGAGGGCTTTTCGACAATCCGCTCAAACTCTGCCGGATCGGCGAATTGGCTGAAATACTCTTTTGCGTTCATATTTTTTCTCCTTTAATTGAGTGATGATGCGGATGGATTTATCGGCAAAGGACAACAACTTAAGAGGTTAGGAGCAGCTCTTTTCCTAAAGATGTCATCCCGACTTTCGTGGATGAGGTGCTGTCCAAAACTTGTTTTGAGTAGATGGCATCTTTTTCTTAGGTTGTTGACATTAGTCTCTCAGCAACTCCGCAAGCTTTGCTTCCCTTTCATAGAGCAGCCTTGTCGCGGCGTCTATCTGGGCAAAGGTGGGGCGGTCGCCGTAGAGCTCGGTGACGCTGACACGCTCGCCGAGGACAACGGTCAGGCGGTCGGAGGGCTTTTGCTTGGGCTTGATGTACATCGGAACAATCGGCACGCCGCTGCGCACCGCCATCAGCACCATGCCGGACTGAAAGCTGCCGGCGGCGTCGCGGTTGATGTGCCCCTCGGGGAACATGGAAATCACCTCGCCGCTTTTCAGCCGCGCGATGATTTCGCGGAAGGTGGCAAGGTTGGGATTCTGCCGGTCAATGCGGATACAGCGGCAGGCACGCAGCAGCGTGCCGAGCGGCTTGTCCATGACCTCCTCGCTGACGATGAAAAACTGGCGGCGATACGGCACGGCAAGCATCATATAAACCGGATCGAAAAAGCCGGTGTGATTGGCAATCAGCAAGGCGCCGCCGCGGATTTTGCGCCGTGCACCCGTGCCGTCATACAGAATACGCGGACGCTGCCACAGCGCGACCGGCGAGCCGGTCACCCGCACAAAGTCGTGCGGAAGGTTTTTGAGGGCGAGCAGGCTCGCTTTATTTGATTTGCTCATCGAGCAATCTCTCCAGTTCCGTCATCCGCTGCCGCATCGCTTCGGTCAGGCGGCGGATGTTCTCTTTATCGTCCGATTGGGAATCGGAATAATCGCCGGGGTACATCGGCTTGCCGATGATGACCCGTGCGCGTTGTTTGAAACGGAAGTAGCTGCCGTTGGTGAAAACCGGAATCACCGGCACGTTGGCGGCAAGCGCGAGGTAGGCGGCGCCGGGCTTAAACGGCAGCGGCGGCTGCTCTCCCTTTTTGGGCAGTCTGCCCTCGGGGAAAACACCGACCACCCTGCCCTTGCGCAGATGCTCCTCGGACAGGGCAAGATAGCCGAAATCCCTTGCCTCGCGGTCAACATAGATGCCGCCCATCATTTTGAGGAAAAGCCCGAGCAGCTTGTTTTGATAGAGCACCTCCGCCATCTGGACGCGCAGGGTGCGCGTGAAGAACACAAACAGCAGCACCGCGTAATCAAACACCGAAGTGTGGTTGGAAATCAGCAGCGCCGCGCCGCGGATACGGCGGCTCTGGACGCGCTTGTCCTCATAGTACACCTTGGTGCGGAAGGCGGCAAGGTACGCCGGAAAGCCGGTCACCTTGACGAAGCCGTTAAAGAATTCTGTCAGCATACGGTCATCCTATTCTATGTGCGCCAGCACGTAGTCATGCAGCGCGCGCACGGTGCTCATGCTCATGTCGCCGGTGCGGAAGGACACGCGGAACGCGTCGCGCATACCGGCAATCAATGCGAAATAATCGAGACTGGTGCCGCCGAGGTCGGCAAAAAAATCCGCGTCCGGCGCGATTTCATCCTCGGGCTTATGGAGCGTCATCGCGAACATCGCGGTGATGCGTCGCGCGATATCGTCGTCCATTCTGCCGAGAAGGGCGCGGTCGGGCACCACCTCGCGCAGCGTGCCGTCCGCGAGGGCACGGGCAAGGCGCGTGCGGTTGAGCTTGAACTCGGTATCGAGCATCAGGCGTTCGCCGGTAAAGACAAGCTTGGAAACCTGACCGGCAAGCCGCAGCGCGGAAAGCTGGCGGCGCAGGTCGCTTTCCATCCTGCGCAGACGCTCCCCCGTGATGTACGGGCTGACCGAGATCAGCAGCACCGGCGTTGTCGTGCCGGACTGCCGCAAGCCGACCAGGCAGATTTCCTCCGCGCCGTCAAGCGACAGACGGCTTTCAATCAGGTTGGGATTGAGGTTTTCGCCGTTGGGTGCGACAATCAAATCGTCCTGCCGACCGAGAATCCGGTAGGCGGAGCCGTCAAAGGAAACGAGGTCGTGCGTGTTGAACCACTCGGGATTGTCATGCGGCTGCCCGTCCTCGATGACGTACTGCGCCATCGCCTTGCCGCGCACTAACAGCTCGCCCTTTTCGTTGATACGGTACTCCATACCCTTCATCGGCGTACCGACGGAGCAGGAGTTCAGCAGGCTGCGCCTGCTGCTGAGCTCAACGGAGGTGATGCCGATTTCGCTCATGCCGTAGCCATCCGCGAGGCGGTAGCCGATGGCGTTGAAGAACTCCATGGTCTGTGGACGGATGCAGCTGCCGCCGGCAATCATAAACTGAATACTTTCGCCGAACATTCCGTCGCGCACTTTGCGGAAGGCAATTTTGGCGAACGCGTCCGCCAAAGAGGAGTCGCCGAGCCGGCGGCTGATGCGCATCCCCTTCTCGAATTTTCTGACGGTAGCTTCTCCGCGCTCGGAGATGGTGCGCATTGCCTGTTCACAGACCTTCTCCCAGAACAGCGGCACGGCAAAAACGTGCGTCACCTTGTGACGCTTGATGGTGTTGACAATGGTCTGCGGCTGCATATCGTTGAGACGCACAAAGGTGCGCGAGAAAAAAGCGAACCAGATGTAGACCGCGACCAGTCCGAAAATATGATAAAAGGGCAGGAAGGTCAAGAGCTTGAGCTGCCCTTCGTAGTGCTTTTTGACTTGGGCGCAGCGGCGAATCATATCGTAGCTGCCCTGAATCTGATAGTAAAACTTCTCGGCGGTGTAGGCGCAGATTTTGACGTGTGCCGAGGTACCCGAGGACATCACCATGATTTCGGTGCCGAACCTCTCCGGCAACGCACCTTCCTCCGCCGCCAAATCCTCAGCCGGAATTGTCCTGACCGCAAAGACCTTGCCGTCGGACACCACTGCCGCCGCGCCGGTGACGCGCAGGGCATACGCGAGGGTTTCGTCATCGAGACGGAGGTTGAGCAAAAGCGGACGGAAGCCTGCGCGCAGCACTGCCCAGAAGCACTCAATCCACTCAAGGGAATTGTCCATATACAGCCCGACAACGGCGTTTGACGGCGTGTCGGCAAGCAAGCGGCGCAGCGTGGCGGCACGGCGGAGAATCTCCGATTTTGCCTGCGCGTAGGTGGTCATTGCGATACGGTAGCCGCGGCTTTCCTCCCAGAGAACATTATCGCCCTCGGAAAACATCAGAGCGAACAGGGCGGAAAAGCTTTTATCGGAAGCGTTGTAACGCGCTAACTTGGCGTCAACAAAACGGTCAACAGAGGGGTATCCGCCGATATTATTGATTTTCACTGCTGTTTTTCCTCCTTTAACACCGTAATAGTATAGCATTTTTCTGCCTATATTGCAATAAAATTAACCGAAAAAGCAGGGATTTCCTGTAGAAATAATACGGAAATTCGGATATTTTTTTATCTGTTTTTCCATGTATTTGACAAATCCGACCGTTTATGATAGATTTAGTACAGACAGGAGGGATACGCATGAACAAACAAATTCGACGCATATCCAATTTCAGCTCGCTGCCGGTGCTGCTGTTTGTGCTGCTGATGCAAATCGCGGTGCTGCTCGTGCAAACGGCGGTGACATTACTGCGCAAAACGATACACCTCACACTCGACCAAACAACCGTCAGCTTTCTCGCCTACACCCTGATATATGTAGTCATCGGCGGCGGTGTGCTGCTGATATTCTACCTTTCGCGCGGAAGGGAAACCGGACTGCGTCTGCCGCAGGTATTCTGCAAACCGCAGCAATCCGCCGGATGGATATGGAAATGGTTCGTCATCATCTGGGGCTTGGGACTGCTGACAGCGATGCTGACCAACCTCGGGCTGCAGTACCTGCAGGAGCTGCTGCATTTTCAAATGCGGCAGCCGGACTTCGACTCCAACTTTGGCAGCGGCGTTGCCGGAACGCTGGTGATGCTGCTGGCGCTGAGCATATACGCGCCGGTGATGGAGGAGCTGATTTTCCGTTCGGCGGTCTACCGTCACACCGAAATCATGGGACAGGGCTTCGCGATTCTCTTTTCGGCGGCGATGTTCGGGCTGATGCACGGCAACCTGACGCAGCTGTTCTACACCTTCGTCATGGGCATGGGACTCGCCTATCTGTTCGCGAAAACGCGCTCACTCTTCGTCCCAATGCTGCTGCATTTCTGCATCAACACCTTCTCGGCGCTGTCCTCTGTCCTGCTGCGCGCGGACGCGGATGACCCCGAAAAACTGGTGCAGTCGCTTTTGGACGGCAACATGATGAAAATTTTAGGGATAGCAGGCTACGCGATGATAATCTACGGGCTGATCATTGCGGCAGTCGTGCTCGGCATCATCGAGCTGGTGCGTGCCATCAGGCGGCGCGAACGGCTGCAGGGCGGCATTTTCCCAATCAGCGGCGTTAAAAAAACGCTCGTTTTCCTCTCGGCGCCCGTCACCGTCATCACCCTCGTCGTCCTGCTCGGCATCCTCGTCCTCAACACCCTTGAAAGCATCCATTAAGACAGGACAACCACTCAGGATGACATGGTAGGAAAGGCTTCGACCTCGCCTATTCCATCATCCCATATTCCATAAAAAACAGCGGAAAGGTTAATGTTGCCTTTCCGCTGTTCTGTTTATTCTGTTGGTGCGGCGTCGCCCTGTGTGGTGAGGGGTTCGGTGGTGGGTGCTTCGGTGGGCGGCTCGGGCTTCTCCTCGGGCTTTTCCTGCACCGTGACGACGCAGTAGGCGTGCAAGCCGTTGTGAGAGGTGACGGTGACCGTGCAGGTACCGGCTTTGACAGCGGCGATGCTGACGGTGCCGTCGCCATACGAAGCGCTGACGCAGTCGCTGTCCGTCTGCACGCTGCATTTGCGGTGGTTGGCGTAGGAAGGCGCGACCGAGACCTCGAGCGTGGCGGTCTCGCCCTTTTCGAGCGTCAGAGAGGTGGGACTGACGCTGACGGAGGTGACGGCAAGCGCGTCCACCTCGCTTTGGACATAGCCCTGAATCGCGCCGAGGTTGGGATTGATGTTGCCGGACGTGATGGTATCGGCAGGGATATTGCCGGCATTCGGTCTGGTCGCAGGCGCGGTGGTGGACGGTGCGGTGGTAGCCTGCGGCTTTTTGGTGGTCGCGGGTACGGTTGTAGACGGCGCGGTGGTGGCAGCAGTCGAGGCAGCCGCAGAAGCCGCTTCGCTGCGCGTCGCGACAGCGCGTGTCGTGGCGGCAGTCGGCACTTCATCCGCAGGCGGTTGCTGTCCGCAGGCGGTCAGCATACAAACAAACACCGCAAGCAACGGCAATAACAACAATCTTTTCATCTATTTCACCTTACACAACTAACATTATTCATCGGTATCCCAGTGATAGAGTCACCATGGTTTCTCGCCAAGGGGGATCCTTGCTCTGCATGGGTGCGGTGCCCAAAACCAGAGATTTTGACCACACCTCATCGACTATTTGCTTCGCAAATTCGCCTTTGGCGACCGCTCAGGATGACAGCTTTTTTTGACATTGCCTATTATACAACAAAAAACGCGGATACGTCAAGTATCCGCGCGATGGAAAACTTAAACTTTTTTGACAATGTTGCCGAGCTTGTTTCTCGGGATAGAAAACGCGACGTTGTTGGCATGGTCGCCGACGCGCTCCAAAATCGTGAGCATATCGAGGAAAACCGTACCGTTTTCGGCACTGCAAATACCGGCATTCATACGACGGATGTGGTTGTACTTGTAAATCTTGACCTGACTGTCGAGGGCGCTTTCGGTTTCGATGATGGTTTTGGCGAGGGAGAAATCGACCTCCTGCGCATTGAAGAGCGTCAAGCCGTCGTCGAGGAGCTTGGTGGTCAGCTCGTCAAGCTTGTGAATCTCGTCCATGGCGGTTTCGGTAAACTTCATCTTGTTGTCCATCATCTGCCGCGCGCAGTCAACGATATTTTCGGCATGGTCGCCGATGCGCTCCATATCCTGAATGGCGGAATACATGACGCCCATGGTTTTGCGGTCGCTGTCCAAAATATCAAGACCGTTGATTTTGACAATAAAGCGCGTGATTTCGGAGGTGAGATAGTCAATGACCTTCTCGTTTTTCTCGACCTTGGCAATCGCGGCGGTATCCTGTTCAAAGAACGCCTTCATGGCGTAATGATAGTTTTTGCGGGAGAGCGCCGCCAAACGCTTGCACTCGTTCTCGACCGAGAGAACCGCCATGGGAGGGGTGGTGAGGAGACGGGAGTCGAGATAGACCGCCGCCATTTTCTCCTTGTCCTCGTCGAGCTCGGGAAGAATCAGCATCGTGAGCTTGAGAATCAAATCCGAGAACGGCAGCAGAATGACCGTGATGGCAACGTTAAAGAAGATATGCGTGGCGGAAATCTGCGCCGGCAGACCGAGGGTTTCCCTCGGAATGAGGTAGCCAATCCAAGTTGTCAGCGGCAGGAAGATGGTCGCCAGCGTCATAATCAGCGCGCCGAAGGCGGAAATCAGGAAGTTCGCGAGAGCAATCTGCTTGGCGGTACGGTTGGCGCCGAGCGAGGAGATAAACGCCGCCGAGCAGGCGCCGATATTGAAGCCGTAGATAACAAAGACAGCTTGGTTGAGGTCGGTGATGACGCCGGCCATCGCGAGCGCCATGAGGATACCGACGGAAGCGGAGGAGCTTTGGATGATGGCGGTAAAGACGAAGCCGACGAAGACGCCGACGAGCGGAAAGCTGAGGTTATCGGCGATGCTGACAAACGCCTGACTCTCGCCCATCCATTTGAGGTTTTCGCTCATCAGCGAAAGACCGAGAAAGAGCATACCGAAGCCTGCGGCAATCTGACCGTAATACTTGCGGTTGTTTTTGTGGCTGAACGTGATGACGACCGCGCCGAGGAAGATGAATATCGGCACAAACGCCTTGATATCAATCGCCATCAGCAGCGAGGTGACGGTGGTACCGATTTTCGCGCCGAAGAGCACGCCGATCGCCTGCCCCAGCTCCATCAGACCGGCGTTGGCAAAGCCGACGACCATCGCGTCGGTGGCGGAGGAGCTTTGGATGACGGCGGTGACGAGCGTACCGACCAGCATGGCAAAGAACTTGTTGCTGGTAATTTTCTGGAGCAGGGTACGCAGCTTGTTACCGGCGGCAAGCTCAAGACCCTCGCCCATGCTCTTCATGCCGATGAGGAAGAGTCCCAAACCGCCGAGCGCCATGATGAAGCTCAGAATAATACTGTATGTGCTCATGTGTATCCCTCACAAACTGTCTGTATTTCAAAATAGACAAAAGTATTATACCACACTTTTTGCGATTTTTCTACAAGTTTCTTGCTCTTTTCGCAAATAATAACAAGCAATCGAGGATTTGTTAAAAAAATACAATTTAGACAATATGTTTTTGTTTTGATTGACATCCCGACCGTATTATTATACAATAAAAACGGTGATACTATGATAATCAAAACCGAACGTCTGACGCTGACGCCCATCGGTACGGCGTATCTGGACAGCACCTGCGCCTACGCGCTCCAACCGGACAACGCGCGGCTGATGGTGTATCTGCCCAAGGAGAGCCGCGAAGAGGTGGCGGCGTTTCTGCAAGACGCGGAGCGCGAGTGGCAAAAGCCGCAGCCCGACGTCTGCGAGTTTGCGCTGCTGCGCCAAAATGAGCATATCGGCGGCATGACGCTGTATTTCGAGGGCGATTTCAGCCGCGGCGAGTTAGGATGGATTCTGCGGCGCGACTGCTGGGGACAAGGCTACGCGGCGGAGGCGGCGCGCGGACTGATGGCGTACTACCGCGACGCGATGGGGCTGCACCGGTTCATCGCGCACTGCGACAGCGAGAACCATGCCTCGCGGCGCGTCATGGAAAAGTTGGGAATGCGCTTTGTAGAGCGCCATGGCGGCAGATACAACCGCCTGACCGCAGGAGAACGGCAGGAATACCTGTACGAAATATACATATAAAAAAGGAGCTGAGCTTAATGAAACAGAGAATTTCAGCGCTGCTGATGGCGGCAATCATAGGGATGACCGCGCTGACCGGCTGCAGCGCCGTATCCAACGCGCGTTCGGAGCTGGAACAGGTTCCGAACAAGGTGATGTCGGAACTGGCGTCCGAGCTGGACGGTGCAAGAAAGGAAATCATCTCGGAGTTAGACGACGCGCGAAAGCAAATCACCTCGGAGATAGACGACGCGAAAGAAGGCATTTCCTCGGCATTGGACGGCGAAACGCCTGCCGCGACCGAAGCGACCTCCGCGCAGAGCGGCAAAGCCTATACGATGGCGGATGTCAAAAAGCTGACCGGCACCTCCAACTTCGCCAAGAACACCCTCGAGCATATCTTTGACGGCACGATTAACAGCAAGGGCAAGGCGACGGGCTACCACTACAGCAACATCACCGACAGCAAGGGCAGCATCATCCCGGGCACCGAGAGCCAACCGGACAAGCACGGGGTATTCACCGCGAAGGTGAAGGTCAACGACGTCAAGAAAAACGGCTTTTCGTCGTTTTATCCCGCCGCGTGGTCGCCGCAGCAGGTGGTAGACGCGATTAATCAGGCGTATGACGACGCGCTGTCCGACCCCGACAATCCGCAGGGCGAGCTGTGGATTGGCTACAGCGGCGATTTGGAAATTGATATGTATCTCGACAAGAACAAGAAAATCACCACCGCCTACCCGATTTACGAGGAGGTGGGCTGAGAATGGAGTACCGATTCCGATTGAAGGAAGGCAAAAAGACCATCCCCGTCATCACCTTCGAAAACCCCGACTTCGCGCTTGCCGGTGAGTTTTTGTTAGCGGAACGGAGCTTTCTGACGGAAATCCTGCAAGCGCTGCAGGAGGAAAACGGTGCCTTCTCCGGCAACGCCTTTTCATTGGAAAAGCGGGACAACGCCGCCGTCATCAGCAACGACGTCACCGGCGCGGCGCTGACCATGGACGCGCAGGAGCTCACCAAGCTGACCGAGGACTACCGCGCCGAAGTCCGCCGCTGCCGCAAAAGAAAACCATAAAACAACCTCCGCTGTAACGATGCAGCGGAGGTTGTTTTTCTGAGTAACGTTTTGCATGGTTGCTGCACAACAGGCTCCCCTTGAGGGTAATGTCAACAACTTAAGAAAAAGCTGTCATCCCGACTTCCGTGGATGAGGTGCGGTCAATATCTCTGATTTTGGGCACCGCACCCATGCAGAGCTGAGATCCCCTTGATAGGACACCGAAGTTCTCCGCCGAGGGGGATCCCTCGACTATTTGCTGCCGCAAATTCGCCTTTGGGCACCGCTCGGGATGACAGGAATAGGCGCAGTTTCTTTCCTCACGCTGCCGTCCCCACCCCGTTTATCCGGTAATCCACTCTGTTTTGTCTGTTTCGAGCAGGGCGGTGCGCGATGCCGGGGGACAGAGCGGAACAGACTTGCCTTTTTTGATAAAGAGCGGCACCTCGTTGAGGGCGACGCGGACGTCATGGAGTCCCTTTGAGAGCGGCTGCGCGGTCACGCTGGAACCGCTGAGGCGGAAGAAGGTCATGTCCTCGGGGAGATAGACCGTTCTGCCGCCGGCGTTTTGCTCATAGACCGGCGCAATCATGCACTCCTCGCCGAGCATGAGCTGGGTTTCGCACTCACGCGCCTGCACGTCGTCGGGATAGTCGAAGGACAGCGGACGGAAAATCATATCGTTATTCTCCGCGGCATGGCGGAACGTCCGGTAAAGATAGGGAATCAGGCGGTAGCGCACCTGAATGACGTCGCGGAAATCCGACGTATTTTCAAAGCGGTAGCACTCTTGGTCGCGCGTACCGAGGGCGGAATGGTTGCGCATGAGCGGCGTAAATACCCCGAGCGCCAAAAAGCGCAGGACTAAATCGGCGGTAGCGTTTTCGTTGAAGCCGCCCAAATCCGCGCCGCAGTACAGGAAGCCGCACATATTGACAGAGGGCAGCATACGCAGACACAGCAGAATATGTGACCACCACGAATGATTGTCGCCGAACCAGATGCCGCCGCAGCGGTGCGAGCCGATGATGGACGCGCGCGAAAAGAGCAGTATCTTTTCCTTGCCGAACGCCTGCTCAAAATACTCGCCTGCCGCTCGGGTCATGCAGGCGCCGTAGAGGTTATGGACGCGCTGATGACTGACGGGCTTGCCGTCGATTTCATGCACCATCCGCGCGTAGTCCTCCTGACTGTTGGACAGTCCGGCAAAGGCGTCCTTGAGTCCGAAAAATTTGCCGAGGTCGAGGTTTTGTCCCTGCAAATCCGCGGCGGCGGCAAGGGCTTTCCGCAAGCCCTCACGGGAGTAGAAGATAGCAGGCTCGTTCATGTCGTTCCAGAAGCCTTCGATGCCCTTGTCGGTCAGAAAGCGGTACTGTCTGCCAAACCACGCGCGCACCTCCGGTCGCAGAAAATCCGGAAATCCCACAATCCCCGGCCATACGCCGCCTTCAAAATCGCTGCCGTCGGCGGTCTTGACATAGTAGCCCTTCTCCTTGCCCTCCTCGTACACCGCGTAGCCGTCCTCCTGCTTGACGCCGGCGTCGATGATGGGAATCAGGTGAATGTCCTGCGCCCTGACCTCCGCGACAAAGCGGTCGAAATCCGGAAACGCCTGTTCATCGACAGTAAAGTTTTTGTAGCGCTCCATGTAGTCAATATCCAGATACACGCAGTCGAGCGGTATGTCCGCCGCGTCGTATTGCGCGATGACGCTGCGCACCGCGTCGGCGTTATGGTAGCTCCAGCGGCACTGCTGGTAGCCAAACGCCCAGAACGGCGGTATGTAGCTCTGTCCAATCAACCGGCGAAAGGCTCGCACGATGTCGCGCGGCGTTTTCTCCTCTATCAGATAGATGTCGAAGTCCGTGCCGTACAGGGTGATTTCCGCCTTGTCGGCACGGGTGTAGCCGATATCCCAGCGAATCCGCGCCGGAAAATCAATAAAGATGCCGCGCTCGCCGTGAATCAGAAAGTTGTGCGCCCCGTAGAGCGACTGCTTGGTCTCGGTGTGAAAGGGGTCGTCGCTGCAATAGCTCTGATACACCCAGCCGCGCTTGTTGATGCCGCGCGGCGCCTCTCCCAGCCCGTAGACAATCTCGTCCGGCGCCATCGTAAAGCTAAAGATAAACTGCCCGTTCTCCACGCGGTACGCGTACGGAAACCGCGCGAAATCCGTCGCGGCAGCCTCGCCGACAACCGCGTCCGTCGCTATCGGCGCGCCCATGGTAAATTTTTGAATCATCATCATTCCCCGCTTTCCTTTTTGTTGGTATCTGTTTTGATGTATCATAAACAGTCATCCTGCACGTTGGTCAATACAGCGCTGTTTGAAAATTGTTTTGGATAACTGCAGCCTACTGAATGTTTTGCTTATTTCCGCACCGCTGACTTTGCCCTTATTTTACACGAAAATGGCGGGGATTGCAACCTTTGCGCGTTGTTTTTCCGCCTTGAAGAATTTGCGCGGAAAATGATACTGTCCTGTTGAATTTGTACAAAGAATGTGATAAAATAATAGTGGCAACGCCGCTTTGTTTTTGCGTGCGGAGTTGCCTGCCTGTCAGAATTTACTTCCTTGAAAGGGGATATGAAATATGTGTGGTATTTGCGGCTTTACCGGTCAGCTTGAAAACCGTGAGGAGGTGCTGCGGAAGATGACGGAGGTCATCACCCACCGCGGCCCCGATTCCGACGGCTTTTACTCCGACGAGAGCGTCAGCATGGGCTTTCGCAGGCTTTCCATCATCGACCTCGAAGCAGGTCATCAGCCGATTTTCAACGAGGACAAAACCCTTGTTCTGACCTTCAACGGCGAGATTTACAACTACAAGGAGCTGCGCGAAAAGCTCAAGCGCAAGGGACATATCTTCCGCACCGAGTCCGACAGCGAGGTGCTTGTCCACGGCTTTGAGGAGTGGCGCGAGGATTTGCTGCCCAAGCTGCGCGGTATGTTTGCCTTCGCGATTTACAACCGGACAAACGGCTCGCTCTTTATGGCGCGCGACTTCTTCGGCATCAAGCCGCTGCACTACGCGCAGGTGGATGGTGAGTTTGTCTACGGCAGCGAAATCAAGAGCATTTTGCTCTATCCCAAGTACGTCAAGCGCTTCAACAAACGCGCCCTCGACACCTATCTGTCCTTTCAGTACGCCGTGCCGCCGCAGACCTTTTTTGAGGATATCTTCTGCCTGCTGCCCGGTCACTACCTCTGGTACGCCGACGGCGAGGTGGAAACCACGCGCTACTTTGAGCCGCGCTTCCGTCCCGATGAAAAAATGAGCGAAGCCGAGGCGGTAGACAAGATTGAAGAGGTGTTTGAGGAGTCGGTCAACGCCCACAAAATCGCCGACGTTGAGGTCGGCTGCTTCCTGTCGTCGGGCGTCGATTCGAGCTACGTCGCCACCTACTTTCCCGACCAAAAAACCTTTACCGTCGGCTTTGACTTCGGCGAGAAATATAACGAAATCAGCTGGGCGGAGGGCTTGAGCCGCAAAATCGGCGTTGAGCACCACACGCACCTGATTTCGAGTGAGGAATTCTGGGACGCGGTGCCCACCGTGCAGTATCATATGGATCAGCCGCTTGCCGACCCGTCCTGCGTCGCGCTGTACTTTGTCTCGCGGCTGGCGAGTCAGTACGTCAAGGTTGTTCTCTCGGGCGAGGGCGCCGACGAACTGTTCGGCGGCTACACCTGCTACAACGACCCGCGCGTCTTTCGGATGTATCAGAAAATCGTGCCGCATTTTCTGCGCAAGGCCATCCGCGCTCTCTGCCGCAAGCTGCCCGATATCAAGGGTCGCGACTTCCTGATTCGCGCCTGCGACCCCCTCGAAGACCGCTACATCGGCAACGCCTTTATGTACGACCTGCGCGAAAAGCGCGAAATCCTGAAAGACCCCTCCATCGCCACCGCGCCGCAGACGCACGCCAAAAAGCATTACTTCCGCGTCCGCAAGCTCGATGACGTCACCAAAATGCAGTATCTTGACATCAATATGTGGATGGTCGGCGATATTCTGCTCAAGGCTGACCGCATGAGCATGGCGAACTCGCTGGAGCTGCGCGTGCCCTTCCTCGACAAAGAGGTGTTCAAGGTCGCTTCTGCCCTGCCCTCCGAGCTGCGCGTCAACAAAAAGAATACCAAATATGCCATGCGTCTGGCGGCGGCGCGCCATCTGCCCGAGGAAACCGCCGAGAAGGAAAAGCTCGGGTTCCCCGTTCCGACGCGCGTTTGGCTGCGCGATGAAAAATATTACAACATCGTCAAGCGCAAATTCCAGAGCAAGACTGCCGAGCAGTTCTTCAACACCGACGCGCTGGTCAAATGGCTGGACGAGCATTTCAGCGGCAAGGAGGACAACAGCCGCCGCGTCTGGACGGTATATGTGTTCCTTGTCTGGTATGATATTTATTTTGACGAGAATTCTCCCGAGGTGCACAAGCCTGTCAACCATCTTGACGAGCTGAAAGCGGTTGCCGAGGCTCGCCGCGACAAGCAGATTGACGCGCCCGGCGAGGTGATTATGGCTGCCGCCGAGGCGGTGGATGAAACCTATGACGCGCCGAATTTCGGTATCGACAAGAGCCAGACCAAGCCTGCCCCGACGCTTGTGGAAGAACCTGCCGACGCCGACGAACCGGCGATTGTTGAGAACGCGCCCGAGGAGGAAGCCCCTCCCGCACAGCCGGCGGAGGAGAGCTATGTCAACATCCAGAATCCCGAGGATGACGAAATTTACGCCGCGCCGCGCAAGCCCGAAACGCCGCAGGAGGAGATGCAGATGGCAATCGACAGCATCGAGCGCCGTTCGCGGTATCTGGACGAGCCGAATGTCATCTCCGACGAGGCGGTAGACGACATCGTCAGCCAGATTTCCTTCTTCGACGACGAGGAAGATAATGCATAATTATTTATCATTCTTCCTTTTTCATACATGAGCTGCCGGTAAATACCGCTAACAGCTGTCTGACGCGCGGATATTCCGCTTCGAAATCAGTCAGCGGCAACGGGTTTTTGCCCCAGCCCATCTCGACGGTAAAGCCGCAGCGGCTGAACCGCCGGATAAACCAATCCTTAAAGCCGCCGCCTGTCGCGATGTCCTCAGGCGCGGCTGTCTGATAACCACTGACCGCCGCCATCTGCTCCGCCATTTGCAAGCAGCAGGGCGGCGTATCCGCGCCAAAGTCCCAATAGATTTCACGCCCCTGACTATGCAGCGCCAGTACGCGCTCGAACCGCGTTGCCTCGCACAGCCGCACCAGCGCGCGCGTTTCCGGCTCGCTGACCGGACAGACGCCGCCGTAGCGCGTCGCCGACGGCTTGGTGATGCCGAGGGCGATTTCCTTTGCCTTCACCTGCTGCCAGTCCGCGTCAAAATTATGATTGAGGTCAACGCCGCGCGCGTTTGCCTTCCAGTTTTTATCGGTACAAAGCGCGATTTGCGTGCCGTCCGGATTCAGACACGGCACCACCGTCAGCTGTACGCCTGTCGGCTTTTGGGCGTACTCCTCCAAAAACCGCAGCGCCGCCAACACCGTCAGGTACTCGTTGCCGTGCACGCCGCCGACAAGGAGCACGCGCTGAGAACCGCTGCCGGCGTCCGCCGCCATGATGGCTCTACCGCACAGGCTTTCGCCGATGGCATACCGCCGCAGTCCGTACCGCGCGGCAAGCCTGCGGAGGGTATCTGTCTGAAACTGATAATCGGGAAAATCCATCCTATTCATCCTTTGGAGGTAATCTTATGAAAACGACCGAAACCACCCTGAACAGCCATGAGATTTTTCACGGCAGGGTTTTACATATGTTCCACGACACCGTATCGCTGCCCGACGGCTCCACCGCCATGCGCGAGATTGTCCGTCATCCCGGCGGCGTTTGCGTCGCCGCCCTCGACGAGCAGAACAACCTGTTTTTTGTCCGCCAGTTCCGCTATCCCTACGCCGAGGAAGTGCTCGAGCTGCCTGCCGGCAAGCTTGAAAAGGGCATGACGCCCCTCGAAAACGGCAAACGCGAGCTGTTGGAGGAAACCGGCGCGACCGGCTACTCCTACATTTCGCTCGGGCAGGTCTACCCCACCCCCGGCTACACCGATGAAATTATCCATCTCTACGCCTGCCGCCTGCAGTCGCAGGGCGAGAGCTGTCCCGATGAGGGCGAGCTGCTCAACGTAGAGAAAATTCCGCTCGACCGCGCCGTGGAGATGGTGCTGAACAACCGGATTCCCGACGCCAAAACGCAAATCGCGGTGCTCAAAACCAAGCTGCTCCTTGACAGCGGCAACATCTGAGAGGTACAGAATACCATATGCAAACGACATCCAATTTATTCTCCGAACAACAGCAAACCGCCGTCGCCCTCGGCTTTTTTGACGGCATTCACCGCGGTCACCGCAAGGTGCTCTCGCTCGCGTCCAAGCAGGAGCAGTGCGGCTTGCTGCCGGTTTGTCTGACCTTCGCCGAAAGCCCCAAGGCGGTCATTCATCCCGAAAAGCCTTTTTCTTATCTGATGACGCGTGCGGACAAGCTGCACGCGCTTGCTTCGCTGGGCATTAAACGAACGGTGTTCGCGGACTTTCGCTCCCTGATGGAGATGAGCGCGGAGCTGTTTTTTTATGACGTACTGGTCATCCGTCTGCGCGCTAAGGAGCTGTTCTGCGGCTTCAATTACCGTTTTGGCAAGGGTGCCAAGGGCAACATCACCCTGCTGCAGCGGCTTTGCGATGAAAATAACGTCGGTCTGACCATCGTGCCGCCCGAAAAGATGGAGGACGATGTAATTTGCTCCACCCTGATTAAGCAGCTTATCGGCGAGGGCAATGTTGAACGCGCCAACAAAATGCTCGACGCGCGTTTCGGCTTTTCCGCTGAAATTATCCACGGCAAGCGGCTCGGTCATACGCTCGGCACCCCGACCATCAACCAGCCGCCCGCGAAGGGCTTGGTTTCGCCGCGTTTCGGCGTTTACGCCTCCGTTGTCACGCTCGAAAACGGCACGCAGTACTGCGGCGTCACCAACGTCGGCGTCAAGCCGACCGTCGGCAGCGACGCGCCGCTCTGGGAAACATGGATGCCCGATTATCACGGCGGCGAGCTCTACGGTCAGAACGCCGACGTCCGCCTGCTTCGCTTCATCCGCCCCGAACAGCGCTTTGCCTCCCTCAATGACCTCCGCGCGGAAATCCTCCGCAACGCCGCAGCCGCAAAAGCGGTTTATGTAATGCATCATTCATAATGCATCATGCATTCACGAATGTTTAATTCACTTTGCAGGGGTCGGTCTTGACCGACCCGAGGGCTTATCAACAAACGTTTCTGTGGTAGGATTCGGTTTGGTCAGCGCTGCATGGGTGTTGTTACCCAAATCAAAGATTTGGACAACACCTCCAAGGCCAAACCCCATATATTAATAACGGCTTGACAAATCCGGCAAAATGATTACAATAGAATGGAAACCATAATAAAAGAGGTATTTTGAAAATGGAAAAAAAGCAATTCAAATCCGAATCCAAGCGTTTGCTGGACTTGATGATTAACTCCATCTACACGCACAAGGAAATCTTTCTGCGCGAGCTGATTTCAAACGCCAGCGACGCGATTGACAAGCTCTGCTTCATCGCGCTGACCGACGACTCGCTCGGCATGACGCGCAGCGATTTCTTCATTGAGCTGCGCCCCGACAAGGAGAACCGCACCCTGACCATCACCGACAACGGTATCGGCATGGACAAGGACGACCTCGAAAACAACCTCGGTACCATCGCTTCCTCCGGCTCG
The DNA here is from genome assembly GCA_017471345.1 of Ruminococcus sp. Taxonomy (GTDB): domain Bacteria; phylum Bacillota; class Clostridia; order Oscillospirales; family Acutalibacteraceae; genus Ruminococcoides. The sequence continues at coordinate 6,938 of JAFUUV010000153.1, read as the reverse complement.
TACAAGTTCAAGCAGGAGCTTGCGGACAAACCCGAGGATATCGACATCATCGGTCAGTTCGGCGTGGGCTTCTACTCCGCGTTTATGGTAGCGAAGCACATCACCGTCATCTCCAAAAAGTACGGCTGCGACACCGCCTACCGTTGGGAATCAAGCGGCGCGGACGGCTACACCGTTACCGAGTGCGAGCGCGACAGCATCGGCACTGAAATCATCCTCGAGATGAAGGACAATACCGACGAAGAAAATTACGATGAGTTCCTCGAGCAGTACCGCATTCAGGGACTGGTTAAGCGCTACTCCGACTACATCCGCTATCCGATTATGATGGAGATGTCCAAGAGCCGCGTCAAAGAGGAAACCAAGGACAACGAGCATCCCGAATATGAGGAGTACTTCGAGCGCGAAACCCTCAACAGCATGATTCCCATCTGGCAGCTGCCCAAGAAGGACGTCGAGCAGGAGCAGTACGACAAGTTCTATCAGGAAAAGTTTATGGCGATGGACAAGCCGCTGCGCACGATTGTCACCTCCGTTGAGGGCGTTGTCACCTACAAGGCGCTGCTGTTTATCCCCACCTCTACCCCCTACGACTACTACACCAAGGAATACAAAAAAGGTCTGCAGCTCTATTCGAGCGGCGTACTGATTACCGACAACTGCGAGGAGCTGGTGCCGGAGCATTTCCGCTTTGTCAAGGGCGTCGTCGATTCCGCCGACCTCTCGCTGAATATCTCGCGCGAAATGCTGCAGCATGACCGCCACCTGCTGACCATCGCTAAAAATCTCGAAAAGAAGGTCAAAAACGAGCTGACCTCCATGCTCAACAACAACCGCGAGGATTATGAGAAGTTCTTCAAGAGCTTCGGCAGACAACTGAAATACGGCGTTGTCGCGGACTACGGTATGCACAAGGACGAGTTGGTGGATTTGCTGCTGTTCTACTCCTCCACCGAGAAAAAGCCCGTCACCCTCGCCGAGTATGTCAGCCGCATGAAGGAGGAGCAGCAGTACATCTACTTCGCCACTGGCGAAAATGCCGCCGCGATTGACGCGCTGCCGCAGACCGAGCTGCTGCGTTCCAAGGGCTACGAAATGCTCTATTGCACCGAGGATGTAGACGAATTTACCCTGCAAACCCTGATGAATTACAAGGAGAAGCAGTTCCGCTCCGCCACCAACGACGACCTCGGCATCGAAAACGACGCCGACCAACAGGAGGAAAAGGACAATTCCGCGATTCTGACCTTCGTCAAGGAAACCCTCGGCGACAAGGTCGCGGAGGTTGAGGCTTCCAAAAAGCTCGTTTCCCACCCCGTCTGCCTGACCGCGAAGGGCGGTATCTCGTTTGAGATGGAGAAGTACTTCAACGCCGTTCAGCCCGAAAGCGGCATGAAGGCACAGCGCGTTCTCGAGCTGAACATGAACCATGCCGCCGTCAAAACGATGGAGGCGCTGATTCAGACGGATATCGACAAGGCGCGTAAGTACGCCGAGGTGCTGTACTGTCAGGCGCTGCTGATTGCGGGACTCCCCCTCGACAACCCCTCCGAGTACACCGATTTGGTCTGCTCCTTAATGTAACCAAAAATCAAGACCGGCTCCACCGAGCCGGTCTTTTGCTTTGTTTGTCCTTTTGTTGATGGTAAAGAGGATTCCATTGACGGGACACCAACGTTTCTCGCCGCAGGGGATCCTTGCTCTGCATGGGTGCGGTGCCCAAAACCAGAGATTTTGACCGCACCTCATCGACTCGCCTTCGGCGACCGCTCAGGATGACAGCGTAAGGATTTGTTATGCTTCCTGTTTTTTTCTGCCGAACAGGAGCTTGAGGAAAATCGGAGTGGCGATGCTGGAAATGATAATTAGGAGGATGACCGAGGTGAAATACACCGAGCTGATCATGCCCTCGCTGAGACCGCGCTGGGCGACAATCAGCGCCACCTCGCCGCGCGTCATCATGCCGACGCCGATGATCAGGGGATCCTTGCCCTTGAAGCCGCACAGCCGCGACATCGCGCCGCAGCCGACAATTTTGGCGGAAAGGCCGACCAGTACAAAGGCGACGGAAAAGAGCACGAGGTCCCAGGTGATGCCGTCGATGCTGGTTTTCAGACCGATGCTCGCGAAGAAAATCGGTCCGAAAATCATGTAGGAATTGATATCTAACTTTTCCTCAATATAATCCGAGTCGCGCAGGTTGCACAGGATGATACCGGCGACGTAAGCGCCGGTGATGTCGGCGATGCCGAACACGCGCTCGGCAAGATAGGACAAGCCGAAGCAGAGCACCAAGGCGAGAATCGGGATGCGGTGCGTGCGCGGATAGCGCTTGTCAACTAACTTAAAGATTTTGTAGATGATAAAGCCCACCACAACAGACAGCGCGAAGAAGGCGATGGTGCCAAAGCCGACCTGCCACGGATTGGACTTGGGGTTTTTGAAGCCGACGACAAAGGTCAGCACGAGGATGCCGATGACGTCGTCGATAATCGCGGCGCTGAGAATGGTGGTGCCCAGCTGCGTTTTGAGCTTGCCCAGCTCCTTGAGGGTTTCCACCGTGATGCTGACGCTGGTGGCGGTCATGATGACGCCGATAAACACGGCGGTGAAGAACTTCTCGCTGCCCCACGGCGAAAAGCCGTAAAAGCACTGATACAGCAGCGTGCCGCCGGCAAGCGGTACGAGCACACCGGCACAGGCGATGGCGAGCGCCTTGGGACCGGTACGCAGCAGGTCGCGGAGGTTGGTGCCGAGACCTGCCGAAAACATCAGCATGACCACGCCGATTTGAGCGCAGACGTTGAGAAAGTCATTGAGCTGCACCAGTCCGAGCACACTGGGACCGATGAGCAGTCCGGCGACAATTTCGCCGACAACCTGCGGCGCACGGAGCTTGCGTGCCAGCAAGCCGAACGCCTTGGCAAATAACATGATAATCGCTAAATCTTTGAATATGGACAGTACATCCACAAAAATCGTCTCTTTTCTTGGTAGTGCAATAATTTATAAAACTTGAATCGCAAGCCCTTCCGGCTGCAAAACGCCGTTTTCGCAGCGGTTTCGGAAGATAATCCTGCCGCTGTCGGGAACCGGACACGGCTTGGCACCGGCGTTGACCGTCACGCGCAGACTGCCGCCCTTGGAGTAGGAGAGCAGGCGCGGACGCTGTTCGTCAAAATGATATACCAAATCGTTGCCGCGACAGGCAGGATACGCCTTGCGCAGCGCCGTGAGGGCACGCACCTTGTAGGAGAACGCCGCGAAGTCGCCGCGTTCGACCGCGTCCCACGGCATACAGGCACGGGTATAGGGCGTGCGCTTTCCCTTCATGGCAATTTCGGTGCCGTAGTACAGGCACGGCGAGCCGGTCATGGTCATCAGAACGGCAATCATCTGCAGCAGCACGTCCTCGCTGCCGCAGCTTTCGGCAGCGCGTGCCGTGTCGTGCGTATCGAGGAAATTCAGCATGGCGCGGTTGACCTGCTCGGGATAGAGCGCGTGGCAGTAGTTCATGGCGTACATAAAGTCACGCGCCGTCAGCGACGGATTTTTCCAGAAATCATTGACGCAGCCGGTGAAGGGATAGTTCATCACCGCGTCGTATTCGTCGCCGTACAGCCAGTTGAGCGAATCCATCCAGATTTCGCCGAGCAGATACACCTCCGGCTTGACAGCCTTGACGCGTTCGCGCACCAGCCGCAGAAACGAATGGGAGATTTCGTCGCCGACATCAAAGCGGATGCCGTCGATATCCCACTCGCGTACCCAGCGGCAGCAGAGGTCGGCAAAATACCGCGCGACCTCGGGATGGTTGGTGTTGAGCTTGGGCATTCCTGCCCAGAAGGAAAAGGAGTAAAATCTGCCGTCGGCGGTGGAGTAGTCGTCACGCGCGAAGTCGTCGCTGTTGATGAAAAACCAGTCGTAGTAGGGCGAGGACTTGCCGTTGCGGAACACATCCTGACAAGGCGCGAAGCCGATGCCGCAATGGTTGAACACCGCGTCGAGCATGACGCGGATGCCGCGCGAATGCGCCTGACGCACCAGCTCGCGGAGGTCGTCCTCGGTGCCGAAGTCCGGATCGATTTTATTGTAGTCGTAGGTGTTGTATTTATGGTTGGAGGGGGATTCGAAAATCGGCGTCATATAAATGCCGCTGACGCCCAGCTCCTGCAGATAGCCGAGCCGTTCGGTGATGCCGCGCAGGGTGCCGCCGTAAACGTCGTTCCACTGCGAACCGGCAAGGTCTCCCCACCGGCGGAATTTATCGTCCTGCGGCGCGTCATGATGACGGCAAAAGCGGTCGGGCATAATCTGATACCAAATCGTATCGCCCACCCATGAGGGCGGCGCGATGATATCCGAGGAATTCATCCACGCGTACTTGAAAAACTGCTTGGACGTCGCGTCCTTTTCCGCGAGCGGCACCAGCTTGTTTTCAAACAGCGCGTAGGTTTTGCCCTCGCTGACGATTTCGAAGTAATACATCAGCCGCTTGTAGCGCGGACGGACACGCGTTGTCCAGATGACCTGATGGCACAGCTCGCGCGTCAGGGTCATTGCCTGACGGTCGCCGAACCACTCGGGCTGACGGTGCAGCTCATGAATGAACGGATCCTCATGGATGAGGTACACCGCGTCCACGTCTCTATCGGTGCGGAGGTTAAGCACCACCTCTTCACCGTCGGGAGAATAACACATATCGGGAGTAATGCGATGATAGACCGCTGAGAAATTCATTTCGTCACCTCTTTTTTATTTATTCAGCGACATCAAGATTATAAATCCAGTTCATATCCACGTCGCCGTTGATGCCGATGACACTGCCGCTTTCGCTGTACTGCCAGATGTCGCAGTCAATCGTGCAGCGCGGCGCCCAGTGCGCGTTCCAGATGGAAATGCCCTCTTTCTCGAGCAGCTCCTTGTTGAGTTTGCTCTGATAGACCGAAACGCTGGAATACACGCCGGGACGGTAGCCCGCGTCACGGATGGCGGAGCAGAAATTCATCGCCATCTGCGTATACTCCTCCTGAGTCATGCGGTTCATGACCTCGTCGATTTCAAGGTCGTAATAGACCGGCAAATCGAGCTGCCGTCCGCCGAGACAATACAGGCAGGCGTTCGCCTCCGCAAAGGCTTCTTCCACCTTCTCGGCATAGCTGAACCAGTACACGCCGACCTTGAGACCGGCTGCCTTTGCCTTGTCGTAATTGCTGATGAATTGGTTGTCCATCTGATACAGCTCTCTTCCGTAGCCGGCACGGATAATCACATAGTCAACGCCGCTTTGCCTGACCTTGTTGAAGTCGATATCTCCCTGCCAGACCGACACGTCGATGCAGGCAGCCGCAGAACCGTCAACCGTCACCTGAAAGCTGACTTCCAGACCGTCGGCGGAACGCACGGTGACGACGTCACTGCCGCGGCGGATGCCGGTCAACTCAATGTCATTCAAGCCGGCGTCTGTTTTGCGCACCAGACCGTTTTGGGACGTCACGGTCAGAGTCGCGTTATTGACCGCCGTATCGGCAGCCACGCGGAACCGCACACGCTCGCCGACCTGCATGAGAGACGGCGCGTTAATCAGCCGCAGCTCGTGCGGCACCTCAACGACGGTGACGTCGGCATACGCGCGCACACCGTTGACCAGCTCGCAGTACACGCGCGTAGAGCCGATGCCGACGGCGGTGGCAAGACCGCCGTTGCGCGCAATGGAGACAACACTTTCGTCAAGCGAATAGTAGGAACGGAAATAGGCGTAGCCGCCGCCCTTGACATGGCTGTCAAAATCAAATTGGTCGCCGAGGGCGAGGGTGAGCTTGTCGGTATTCAGCTCCAGCGCCTGCGCCATGCGGTACACCGTCACCTCGCAGGCAGCGCTCACGCCGTTTTCGAGCACGCAGCGCACCGTCGCCTTGCCGGTGCCGACGGCGGTAGCGACGCCGCCGAAACGCTCGACCTTGATGACATTTTCATTGCTGGAGGAATAATAGCGCCAGCAAGCCGCCGTGCCGGCGTCAACATAGCTGTCAAAATCAAAGACCTCGCCGACACCGATGTCAAGCGTGCTCCCGCTGTTGAGCGTCAGGCGCGTGGCGGCAGGACAGATTTCAAAATCGCACCATGCCGTGACGCCGCTGCCGGCGTCGCACACCACGCTTGCCTTGCCGACGCCCTGCGGCGTGACGGTGCCGTTGTCATCGACCGTGAGGATGGTGTCGTCGGTGCTCACGTAGCTGAGGTGGTCGGCATTGGTTTCGGGCGTAAAGGTAAAGCGCTCGTTGACGCCCATTTTCAGTGAGGAGAAGTCCAGCCGCAGATAAATCGCCTCGGTGGTCGGAGCGATAGTCGTCGGCTGCTCGGTGGTCGGCGCGATAGTCGTCGGCTGCTCGGTCGTCGGCTCCTCCGGTTGGAACGGCAACAGGTATGTATCACTCTTGATGTCAATCAGCTCCGCGCAGTAACGCTGGATAATCGTCGCGTCCGCGATGGTGATGCTGCCGTTGAAGTCGAGGTCGTAAATGTCCTGCGCGTCCTCGGACGCCGCTTCGGCTTCCGCGACAATGCGCTGTACGGTGGTCACATCGTCAATGGTGTAGTGATGCGCCCGTATCGCGCTTGTCTTTTCCGTATAGGAGGAAGCCTGCGCCGTCAGCATGGCAGGCAGCGTCAGGACAGCGGCAAACAATGCCGCAATCAGTATTTTTCGTTTCATAAGCCTTCCTTTCATTCTTACAATTTATAAGTAGTTTTATTATACGCTATTTCGCCGTTTTTTGCAACTAATTTTCCAAAAAGATCGAGTAGGAGGGGGATTTGAAAAAAAATCCCCCGACCTCTCACAACACCGTGCGTACGGTTCCGTACACGGCGTTTCCTTAGTTTTCACATACTTGCAGATAATAGCCGGTCAAGGATATATATCCGAGATTGGCTAT